>CAXMOL010000083.1:0-4831 GCA_964194935.1 uncultured Kiloniellaceae bacterium | reverse complement strand
CTCGCCGCTGGTGGAGGTGCCGACCACCGAGTACGACTTTGGCTCACTCATCGCCGCCCAGGCCGACGGGGATCACCAGGCGTTGGTGGATGGCGGACGACGGGTGGTGCGGGTCTGCCTTGGTGACGACGTTCCCGGCGGCCTGGCCAACCTCGAAGCCGCCGTCAGTGCTTGAGAGAGACTCGACTTAGCGAAGGGTCTCGGGGAGGGCGAGAAGCGTCTCGTACCACTCCACGGCTGTATCAATGGTGAGGTGGTCGGTCGACTCGCCGCGCAAGATCGTTGGGAACTTCTCCAATGCGACGGGCTCCTGATCGATGCGGATGATCCCGCCGGTGCTTTCGAGGGTCCGGGCGTAATACCAGTCGTACTCGGATCCTGTGGCGAGGTCGCTCATCGCTACCCGCGGCTTGGCCTCTGCGAGATCGTCCCAGGTGGTCATGGCATCGTCGTACTCATGGCCCCATCGATTACACATCTGGGCGAGGAGCCCGTCGGGATCTGCTCGGAACCGGGCGTTGTCCACGATGACGAACTCGATGCCCTCGTCGCGGCACAGGTTCATCAGGCTCATGAACGAGTAAAACCCGTTGTCGGGTTGAGACACCTTGGTGGTGAGGATGTCGCCGATCTCAGCGAAGTCGTTCGCCTCGAAAGCGGCACGCCAGCGCGCTGCATCGGGAGAATCGGGGTCGTTTGCCAACCACTCGCGCAGCATGATTCGCCAACGTGATGGCCACGCCAATTGTGGGTGGCGCATTACGAAGACGACCGGTTGGCGGGCGTTGCGCAGAAACCAGCGGGCGATCTCCTTCGAACCGAATTGGTAGGCGCTCTCCTGAATTATGTCCCCGGGAGAGAGTCGTCCCACGAATTCGGGGATGCTCGATATGGGGAGGTCCTGCCAGAACATGGGAGCGACGGGTTCGTGAACGTATCTTTCGAATACGTGCTTGCCGTCGGAGTCACGCAGTAGCAAGAAGAGAGTGCCCAGCAGCGTTGATCCGGTGCGGGGCATGCTCACGACGAGCGGACCGTTCCACGGTCCTTCAGCGGTGAGCGCGTCGAGTTCGGCGAGTTCCGTCTCAGTTGCGTGTGAACGCCAGGCAGAACGGGCGTCGATGGTCGGCAGATCCGGTTCGGGCATGAATGGATGTTAAGCACGCCGAGGCGTTCCTTTTCAATCGCGCTTGATAAAGAGAAATCTCTGGAAACGAGGTGACGTGCCGCATTGCTGCGGCTCGTTCCATACAATCCCAGCCGTGCCTTGCCCCTCGTGTGGAGCCACGACCAGCGCTGGAGACAAGTTCTGTGCCAATTGCGGCTCCGGACTCGAGCAGCGCTGTGCCACCTGCGGGACGGTGCTTCCCGACGACGCACGTTTCTGTCCGTCATGTGGTGCCTCGATTGCCACCGATGATCTGGGCGAACATGTCGAGCACTCCGGCGAAGAGCGCAAGATCATCTCGGTTCTTTTTGCCGACCTCGTGGGATTTACTGCTTCGAGCGACGGGGCCGATCCGGAGGATGTACGGCGACGGGTCCAACCTTTCCACACCGCACTTCGAGAGGTCGTAGAAGGGTATGGCGGCCGGATCGAGAAGCTGATGGGCGACGGGGTGCTCGCTGTGTTTGGCGCCCCCGTTGTTCACGAAGACGATGCAGAGCGGGCAGTCCGCGCCGCTCTGCAAATCCAAGAGCGCGTGGATGTATTGGCCGGCGCCAGCGGGATGCGAGCGCGGGTTGCGGTCGGAACCGGTGAGGCGATGGTGCTGGTCGACGGAGCAACGACGGACCGAGAGGGGCTGGTCGGTGATGTCGTCAACACCGCCTCCCGGCTTCAAGGAGAGGCTGAACCCGGGACGGTCCTGGTCGACGACGCTACGCACCGTTCCACCCGACGCGCCTTCCACTTCGAAGAGCGACCGCCGGTCGCGGTAAAGGGAAAGGGTGAGCCGATCCCGGTATGGGTGGCAATCGAACCGGTCGCTCGACTCGGAGCCGACCTTGAAGACGACGGCGCCACCCTCGTGGGACGTTCTTCCGAGCTGTCACTGCTCGTCGAGTCCTTTACCCGAGTCGTTGCCGATCGAACCAGCCAGATCGTCACGATTGCTGGCGAACCGGGTGTTGGCAAGTCGCGTCTGGTTCGTGAATTGCGTCGTCACATCAACGACCTTCCCGAATTGATTCGCTGGCGGCAGGGTCGCTGCCTTCCGTACGGCGAAGGCATCACCTATTGGGCGCTCGGTGAGGTCGTAAAGGCCGAAGCCGGCATCTTCGAAACCGACACGCCGGGTACTGCACTCGGCAAGCTCGGACTGTCTCTCGAACCACTATTCGCCGACCCAGGTGAGCGGGCATGGGTGGGGGGGCGGCTTGCGCCGCTGGTCGGATCGGATCAGGAGGGGAGTGTCGACAAGTCCGAGCGCTTTGCCGCATGGCATAGGTATGTGGCCGCGCTGGGTGAGCATCGTCCGACCGTGATCGTGATCGAGGATCTGCACTGGGCCGATCGCAACCTCGTCGGTTTCCTATCGGACCTGTCCGACGCCGCCCGCGGCATCCCGTTGCTCTTGGTGTGTACTGCTCGGCCCGACTTCTTCGAGGCTCATCCAACCTGGGGAGCCGGCCAGCGCAATGCGATGACCATCCGGCTCGAGCCGTTGGATGCCGATGCCACGCGGGAACTCCTCGACGAACTTCTGGCCGATGCAGATCTCGATGCAGAGACCCGACAGATGATCTTCGACAGATCAGGGGGCAATCCGTTGTGGGCGCAGGAGTTCGTCCGCATGTTTCACGATCGTCCGACAGGTAGTGGCGAACTGGCAATTCCTGACACAGTGCAAGCAGTAGTCGCCTCGCGTATCGATCTGCTCGACACAGAGGCCAAGACCGCCATCCAGGCAGCGTCAACCATCGGCAAGTCCTTCTGGGTTGGAGCGGTGGCAGAACTTCTCGATGGCGCCTCCGATCTGGAGGAGAGTCTCCGTGAGTTGGCTCGTCGCGAGCTGATCCGACGCGAGCGGTCTTCGACGGTCGCCGGCGAGATCGAATACGCCTTTACTCACTCTGTGGTGCGTGATGTTGCCTACGGCCAATCCCCACGAGCCATCCGAGCCGATCGGCACCAGCGGATCGGGCGCTGGATTGAACGTATTGCCGGAGATCGGGTGGCAGATCGCGCCGAGGTGATTGCCCACCATGATGCTGAGGCCCTGCGGCTGGCAACTGCCACCGATCTGGCCGATGTGACGTCGTTTGTCGACGCAGCGATCAACTCGCATCGCCGTGCTGCGGAACAGGCAGGCCAACTAGATCTGAGCGCGCAGCAGGCCCATCTGGAGGCGGCTCTTCAACTGACGCCGGATGGCGACGATCGTCGCGGCGGCATCCTGCTCGACCTGGGGCGGGCCTATGCCGACCTCGGACTGACCGATTCCGGGACCAAGACGATCTTGGAAGCGCGTGACGAGTTCGATCGGGCGGGCGACATTGAGAGCTGGGGACTGGCATCGGCATTGCTCTCGGGCTATTTCTGGGTGGCGGGTGACCCCGGGGAGGCACATCGGCTCCTCGACGAGGCGTCTGCCCGGCTGGAACAGCACCCCCCGGGACGGGCGTTGGCTGCCATCTACTCGCAGGAGGCTGGCCGTCTGTGGCTCCGAGGCGACTCGATGCAGGAGACACTCGACCATGTGGCTCGGGTTCGTCCAATTGTCGAGGTCCACGGCGATCTGATCTCTCGGCGGCGTTTGCTCACGGCTGAGGGTGGGAGTCGGTTCGACTCCGGCGACCCGGCTGCCATAGAGGTGTTTCGTCAGGTGCTGCGGATGGCAATCGAGGCTGACGAGTCAATGCCGATTGGGAGCGCCTATCTCAACCTGGGCGAGCAGCTCCGCACCGGATGGGGGGCTCACGAGGCGACGCCGGTTCACGAACGGGGACTCGAAGTATCGCTGCAGCGAAGGACTGCGGGAGCAGAGCAGTTCCTACGGGGCGGGCTCGCCTTCGATCTGTTCCAAGCCGGTCGGTGGGACGATGCGATAGAGCAGCTCGATGCTGCACTCGCTATTCCAGAATTCGTTGCATATCTGGAAGGTGGAGCCCGCGGCTTCAAGATCGGTATTGAGGCCGGCCGCGGTGAGGCGGAGCCCGATTCGATTCAGCGCATTGAAGCTCTCGTCGCCGACGCCGAAGGCCTGGAGGACATGCAGGCGATCATTCCTTCGTACGACGGGGCGGCGTGGGTCCATCTGATGCTCGGTGGTGAGTCGGATGCCGTCGGATTTGCGCGACAGGTGGTTGATCGCTCCGGCGGTACGCGGTTCTTGGTGGATAACTGGCCGCTCACGGTGTGGCTTTTGCGCAGGGCCGGAGAACTTGAACGGATCGAGGTCCTGCTGCCGGAGTTGCGGAGATTCGACATGCCGCGACCCCGGGCGCTGATCGCGATCGTCGAGGCACTGCTTGCGGAGGATGACGACCCGGCGACTGCGCTCGAAGCGATCGAGCGCAGTGCGACCGAGTTGGCCGACCTCGGGGTCGTGACCGAGGCCATCTTTGCCCTGTCCGATGCGGTGCGTATTGCCCAGGGTCTCGGCGATAGCGATCGGGCAGAGGCGATGAGGGTACGGGCGCAAGAATTGATGGCGGGGACCCGGGCTGTGGTACTGATGGAGAAGCTCGGGCTCGCTTGATTGGAATCGACGGGGCCGGGCCGCTCGATGTGTCCAAACGACTGGAGCCGGAGTCAGATCGGCCGATGAATGGTCGTGCCCACAAATTCGTGTCACACCCAACCCGTACCTTCACTAGTGATGAAGGC
>CAXMOL010000082.1:0-2846 GCA_964194935.1 uncultured Kiloniellaceae bacterium | reverse complement strand
CGAAGTGCTGTCTGTCGATACGTTCGCTCCACGGAGGGGTTCCTGGCGTCTGCCTGGCCGCGGACACAGGGGACCCCTCCGAGGTTTGGACGGGACATGCGTTTGGGAAATGCAGCTCGCCACCAGAAACCGCTTATAGCCTCCCCAAGGTCGCCGGTCCCCGGGGGCCCCATTGATCCCCTTCGTAGCGTTTACCGCCATCGCGGGGGTGATCCACCCTCCTCCGGGGGCCGCGCGACACCTGGTTCGGGTCAAGCGATGCAGTCATGACCTAGCTAGCGCATATGTGCCGTTATGCGCGGGTCAGTTGTTCATGCCTGGATGATCGAGGTCTTCTTCTTGTCGCCGAGGGGCGCGGCTCCTGATTCACTTGCGTTTCTGAAACCACGTGGTAGTCAGGTGGCATGGACCGACCCCTGCTCTCGACGCGCAGAAAGACGGGTGACGTTCTCGACATGGTTGCCTTCGGGTCGCTGGTGGCGGCTGGGGTGGCGCTCCCGCTGCTGTTTTGGCCATGGTCAGCAGACGTGTTCGTCGGCCCGAAGTTCGACGCCCTCCGCGCCCTCACCGCTATTGGCTCCATCGCGTCGATTGGCTATTTGCTGGTCGAGAAGCGGCGGGTTCGTCTACGAACGTCCGACTGGGCTGTCGTCGCCTTCCTCGTTTTCAACGCAATCGCGTTTTCGCTATCGGTGGACAGGGCGACCAGTCTCCTCGGCGAGCCGCTCCAACAGCTCGGCATAGCGACGATGTTTGCCTTCGCCGGCGCTTACGCAATCGCACGGATCTCAATCCGGACGACACAAAGGCTTTCGATCCTCATCGGGGCCGCAGCGGTCACCGGAACTGCCGTCGCTCTCTACGGCATATTGCAGGCCGCCGGACTTGACCCGATCTGGTCCAGCCTCCCGAATGGGCGAGCCTTCTCGTCGATTGGCCAGCCGAACTGGCTCGCCGGGTACCTCGTCATCACCGTTCCTCTCACCCTTGCGATAGCCGGGACGGCGACCCACCGCATCCTGCACGTCCTCGGGGCCGGAGCCGCTCTCGTTCAGGTTGCAGTGCTGATGGCGACGTTGAGCCGATCGGGTTATCTCGGCCTGCTTGCTGCTGCGGCGATTGCCGGCTCGATTGCCTGGAAGGAAGGTATGCGGCCGCCGCGCAATCCAGGGCGTCTTCTGGCCGGCACCGCAATAGCGATCCTCCTGGTGGGAGGGCTGCTGGTGGGGCTGAGCCGCTCAACGCCGACACTGGCCCCTGTCGAGCTGGCCGAACGCGCCGGATCCGCGCTCGACATCGGCGGGTTCGACGTCGGCCGATACCTCGCGCTGTGGGAGGTAGGCGTGGCCATTGCCGCCGACCATCCTCTTGCCGGAACCGGCCAGGACACCTACGCCATCCTCTTTCCCGCATATCGCGATACGGTGCTCGAACCGGTCTGGGCGCAACACCTCGCGGAATTCAGACCAGAGAGTCCGCACAACGCCTATATCGCGTTGGCGGCAGGCATGGGGATCCCAGCTCTCGTTACCTACCTGTTGATCATCAGCGGGGCCATCGCGGCGATGGCCCCCTATGCGGGGTTCTCCAGTCGACGATCGGTCCTGATCACCGGCATGCTCGTCGCTATTGGCGCCCACATCATCACCGACTGGTTCGTCACCATCGATCTTGGCGGCTCCTGGCTGTTCTGGGTTCTTATGGGCTCAGGCCTAGCCATTGTCGACGCCGAGGCGCGACGTGGAGGCGCCCGATCCGAAGCCACCCAATCCCCGCTCTGAGAAAAAACGACTACCCGAAGAGTCCGATTACTGGGACTTAGCTACGGTCGCGACCCTCGACCACCGGGCCGACCAGCGGGAATAGTTACCGGGGGACCCGGCGGATTCGATGGCGGGTTCCCACGAGCATGGTACGGGGGACCAACCGGCGGACTCACCGGGGGACCAGGTGGATTGGTTGGCGGGTTCCCACAAGGATGGCCAGGAGGGCCAACCGGCGGACTTACTGGGGGACCGACCGGCGGACTCACCGCAGGGCCAGGCGGATTGGATGGCGGGTTCCCACAAGCATGGTCCGGCGGACCACCACGCGCGTAGCTGGTTAACGGAATGGCCATGAGCCCGGCGACAAGAACGAGAACGATGATCCAGACGAACCGGGACAAGGAATGTCCCTTCTCCACCGCGACCTTCCCCTCTCCCCCCACGGGAGCCGTTAGACACGACGAAGATACCATGAGACGTACCAACCGGCTAGTGGTTCCACGAGATTTCGGGCCCGTCAATCGTCCGTGGACAGCTAGCGCATAACCGGCAATATGCGCTCCCTCGTCCACTCTCTCAGCTAGCGCATATGTGCCGATATGGGCGGGTCGGCGGCCTAGCTGCTGGTCACTGAGACCGGGATCACAAATGCTATCACCAGCGCCAACACGACCAAGCCCACTACTAGAAAGACGGTTCCGATGATGCCGAGGATGCGGCCCGCGGTCGCCTGCCCGTGGCCGTCGGGTGGACGTCGCCCCTCATCGATTGCCTTCAGTTCATCGTGTCCGAACTTCCAGGCAAAAGGGGCAACAACGGTGAAGAAGATGCCAACGAATGCCGAGCACCAACGCTGTGGTGGCCCGGCTCCGTTCCGGGTATGCCTGAGTGTCCATCGTCACTTCCATTCTGCTCCAACACCGATCCGTGCGCTAGCGGTAGCGCATATGTGCCGATATGGGCGGGTGCAGATGGAGCGCCAAGTTGGAGAGAAGCTACGGCCAGTTCGGGCGGAGTCCGCTGGATAGACCGCTCTACCAACTGTGTATCCGGTCTTCACCCGGCAGCGGCGTGTCCCGC
>CAXMOL010000081.1:0-3781 GCA_964194935.1 uncultured Kiloniellaceae bacterium | reverse complement strand
TCGCTGGAACACCAGGTGATGCTCCGACTCGACGATCCCCGGCCCCTCGTCGCAGATCCCCACCCAGGCCCATCCATTCTGTGCTCCGGAACCGCCGGTAATAGTTGAGCCCTCCGGAGCAAGCCTCACCGCGTTCCCGGCAAGGTTGGCGATAGCCGACCGCATCGCCTCGCGATCCGCCTGGATCTTCGGGCCCTCCTCGCCGATTCGATCCAGATCTAGATTCCGATTATCGGCCGGCACCTTGAGATCGGCCAGAACTTCATCTGTCAGCAGGCCCAGCTCCAAGTAGCCGGCGCCAGCGGTCGGCAACTCGCGGCGGGCAAACCGCATAAGGCCATCCACGGTTCGTGCCGTCCGGTCGATCGAGCGTCGCAACACTTCTGCCGTATCGCGAAAGTCCTGCTCAGAAGCGGCTTCATCGCTCAGCACGACATCGAGGTTCATGGACATGGTGGCCAACGGATTACGCAGTTCGTGCGAGACGTCTTGGATGAACTGCCGCTGATCCTCGACACCGCGCTCGAGCCGGTCGAGCATCGCGTCGAAGGTGTCAGCGAGATGTTTCAGCTCGTCGTCCGGTCCCACCATTCGGATCCGGCGCGACAGATCGGATGCCTGAATCTCCTCCGCTACCCCGGCTATCGCCTCGACGGGCCGCAGCACCCGGCCGGCGATGTACCAACCGGCTATCAGGCTCAATGGGAGCAGGACGATGAGAGTGACCAGCGACATCGTCCTTAGCTGCGACAACGCCTCGGCATTGGCCAACTGCTCGACTGTTTCCAGTGACACCGAATCCAACCAAACCGCCGCACCGGGCTCGGATGACACCCGACGGATCTGGAGGTCGGCGGTGACGGCGTCAGCGTCGAGAGACGTCGAAATCGCAAAGTTGATGCTGCCAATAACGAGAGCACCGAGACCGAACACCACCAACGTGTACAGGACCGCCATCCGAACTCGAACCGAGCGGAAGAACGATTGGCGTCGATCCGCCATCAGGCGACCAGTCGGTACCCGCTGCCGACAACGGTTTCGATCAGTTCGGGCTGACCAGCCTCGGCGAGTTTCTTCCGCAACTTGGAGATCGTCACCCGCACCGTGTTCGTGAACGGGTCGATGTTCTCGTCCCACACGTGATCCAAGAGACGTTCGGCAGCCAACACCTCACCGGGGTGCAGCATGAAGTACTTCAGCAAGGCGAATTCGCGAGCAGTGAGATCGATCGAGGATCCGTCGGCGGCCACCTCCATGCACCGGGGATCCAACCGGAGCGGCCCTACCTCGACCAATGCGCCCGTGTGAGTTGAGCGTCGGCGACTCAAGGCCCTCAGCCGGGCCAGCAATTCGCTCAGGTCAAACGGTTTCACCAAATAGTCGTCGGCTCCGTCGTCGAGGCCGGCCACCCGATCGTCAAAAGAATCGCGTGCGGTGAGCATCAGTACCCGAGGGACATCGGACTCATCGAGCCGAGCGGTGTCGGCGTGGATCTGTCGGCAGACCTCTCTTCCGTCCATATCGGGAAGATTCAGATCGAGGCAAACGATGTCGTACGGAGCCGAATTGAGCTTTTCGAGCGCATCCGCCCCGGTTAGGGCGGTATCGACGGCGTATCCATCACGGCGGATGCCAGCTGCCAGCGCTCGCGCCAGATCGCGCTCGTCTTCTACTACGAGAACCCGCATCCTTCCTCCTTGGATCGGACCCAATGAGTCACAGGCTAAACCGGATTCGCCGCTTTAGAGCTAGGGACATGGCATTCAGCCAGGCACCGGAAGAACGGCCCCCTGCGGAACCTGACGCGTGGTCGAGGTCGTCTGCAGGATGCCGAGTTCGTCAGCGGCCACCGAGGTGTTGTCGCATCCACCATCGGCACGGGATTGGTAGTTGATCCGCACCGCCTGCGGCCGAAGCTCCTCACCGCTTGCCGTCACCGCGGTCAGATCCGACCATCGCACGGTGACCGCCGGACTCTCGCAGCGCGCAAATACCTCCGACCACACCATCGGGGAGGTGAGGTGGCTCCCCGAGCTATACAGGTCGCGCACCACGACTTCCTCACCGGACTCGAGATCGGTCACGGTGCCGCGCCAGGCGACAAGACCGTCTGGAGCTCCGGTTCCCTCCTCAATCGCCATCCGATACCGATGTCCCGGTTTCCACCCGTAATCCCTGGTGTTGGGATCGTTGCGGGCGCTGGGAAGGGCCGAACTGGAACCAGACAAGAGGGACCGCTGCGGCGTCGACTGTTGATACCCGCCCCAATTTGCAGCAGTCGATCCGGGATGGCGTCGGTTCCACTGCAAGCCGATATGACCCGAACCCTGCAGTCGCCGCTCGCCGGAGAACGAGACCTGCAAGGCCCAGAAGTAGAGGCGATTGCTGGCAGGCGGTTCGAGCACCTCCAGCGTGGCGGCTACCGACTTCAGCGGCACCTGAGGAACCGTCCACACCAGATGAAACGATGACGCCCCATTTGGAGAACGAGGTTCGCCGGAGGTGCGCTCGCGGGCCGCCAGGACAGTCCCGATCCTTCGTAGGAAGTTCCGCACTAGGGCGACACCAATGGAGGATCGGCGCAGTAGCGCGACGTGCTGTCCCAATGCCCGAAGGGCTGTGGCCCGTCATCCCACGGACCGCCCCACGACAGGTTCCCGATCAACGTCTCACGCGACTCCCAGATGAGGAGCGCGGCGACTTCGATGTTGTGGGCGGCGTTGTAAGGGGTCGCGTCGGCCGGGAAGACTCCGCCAGATTCGGCATGGTTGCGCACCCGAGCCGCGCGGTTCGGCCAGTAGACCGGGCGGTGCTGAAACAGCCCCGTGGTGCTCGACGACGGATTGACCGCAAACGGGACCCCCCGGCTCTCACACCACATGATTGTGAGCGCATCGTCCACATGGGGGCCCAGGCATCCTGCGGGCCCACACTTTTGTTGCGTCAGGCCCCACCTGGCGAAAATCGAATTCACCAGAGGTCGCCATTGCTCGACGCCACCGTTGGGGTCATAAACATGCTCGCCCGGGTCGTTTCCAAACGGCAAGGTAGTCGTCGTCGACGATGGACTCGCGGCGGCCGTGGCTGCGGCTGCAATCGCCGCCTCCTGCCGTGCGATCTCGGCTGCAAGCGCTGCCTTTCTAGCCGCCTCCTGTTGCGCCCATCTCTGTCTGGTGCTGTTCACCTTCAACGTCGCGTCGTCGAGTGCCGCCTCACGCGAAGCCATAGCGAGCTCGAGAGCCGCCACCAACCCTGCAAGATCCTGCAACCTGACTTCAGCCTGTTCCTGGAGCCCCACCAGATCATCGATAAGGAGCGTGAAGCGATTGACAGCCTCACGATCGCGATTGGCGATCGATTCGAGATATGCCAGACGGGTGAAGAACGCTCCGATCTCGCCGAAGGCCGACAGCAGCACGTCGGGCCTGCCGGCGACCATGTACATCCTCGTCAGGCGATCGCGGACCGCAACCACCTCTGCAGCCGCAGTGACGTCGACGTCCTCCTCCCGGGCCTCGAGGGTCGCCAGCGTCGTGGTCATCTTGTCGCGGGTCGCCTCCGCATCGGCGAGCTGACCCCTGGCATGGTCGAGCTTTTCGGCTGCAGCAGCGGCCTGCGCCTCAGCAGCGGCAACGTCCTCGGCCGAGACGGTCTGGGCGAGCGCGACGCTGCCAAGCCCTCCGACCACAAGGGCGAACACCACCACTAGTCCTATGGCGCTCCGAGAGCGCACACGATTCGGCTCCATTGATCCGGAATGATATGGCGATCAGGGATTCCT
>CAXMOL010000080.1:0-18743 GCA_964194935.1 uncultured Kiloniellaceae bacterium | reverse complement strand
TGGACTCGCTCACGCCAGTGAGTCCGGGCTTGGAGCCGTCGAACTCGAGGTCGACCGTGCCGATGACGTCACGCGTGAGGTGTTGGTCGGCCATGGTTTTGCTATCAAGGAAGACGGGGTGGTCGAGTCGTGGCTGGCTGCGGACGCTCGACCAGAGATCAGCCTGCTGAGCGAGGACTATCGGTTGTCCAGTCGCCGCGACACGATGCTGCGTCCGCATCACATGATCAAACGGAGCGGACCCGACGTAGAGACGCGCCTTCGTCAGACTTCGCTGTACCGCCCCGACCTCGATCTGCTCATTCTCGACCGCGACGACAACCCCGCCGCGTACGGTCTGTTCTGGTACGACCCAGAGACTGCCACGGGTCTCGTCGAACCCATGCGCACCGAAGAAGATCACCAGCGACGAGGACTTGCCCGACACCTGCTCACCGCCGGCATCGACCTTCTTGCCGAGGCCGGCGCAGTGCGCATCAAGATCTGCTTCGAACCGGACAACCCAGCATCAAGGGGTCTCTACCTCGGCGTCGGCTTCGAACCCGTCACGCAGACCGACGTCCTCTCTGGCCGAGCTAGCGCACGAGCTTCGTAGCGGACCCTGCGTCTCATCGCCGAATCACCAGGGTGCTGGAATCCTCCAGCGACCTCTCCGAGAGGATGGCCAGTCCATCCGAAGCGGCCGACCTCCTCGTCGACATGATCGGCAGAAGCCTCACCCGCTTCGCATAGGCCAAGGCAAGTGCGCCTCGGCGTCCCGGACCTCTCCGCGGGGACCGGGTAGGACTACGCCGTCGTTCCTTCGCTCATGCTTCCACCGGCTTGAGTGAAGTGGCTTCCCTGGCTGGAGTACGTGGCCGGCAGATGCAAGAACTTGGAGTAGGTCCTGATCGTCCACGAGACGGGACCGCGGAAGAAATAGGCCTCCGGTACAGCGACCTTGTCGATGTCCTTCTTGTACGTCTCGGCTGTGCCCTTTGACAGGTGAAATTTGAGTTCATCGCTGTTCTGAAACGTCTCGTGGATGATCAAGGCATCCTCGCCAATCACCTGGTACACCTCGAACCTGAGTAGGCCCTCTTCGATCGAATATGCGTCGGTACCGACGCGCTGCCACCAGTACTTGAGGTCTTCGAGATGAGTCGCATCGCCCGGCTTACACGTCCACTTCGCGGTGACCATGATGGCCGTCTCTTGGTTGGGTCGCTTGTAGTCCTCTTTGACGTACCCAAAAAGGAATTCTCCAAACACCGCAGGCACATTCTTCGCCGCCAGCGCCTCCCTGGTCGCAGTGGGAACACTGACTCCACGAATGAGATGAAGTTGCGGCGTCGCGACCTTCGTCAGTGCGCCCATGTGGCGCGTGGCAGTCGTGGAAAAATAGTGAACCAACGCGTCGGGATCCTTGAAGACGTGGTGAACCAGCACAGCGTCTTCGCCGACGGCGTGGTTGATTTCTGTTGAGAGCACACCGGCATCGCTCTTGGCGTCGGCGTGGATGTCTTCCCACTCCTTCAGCATCTCTGCAGACTCGGCAGTCTTTCTAAACCGCCCACCCTGTTTCGCCGGAATCCATTTGCCGGTGACGCTGATCTCCTGACCCAGCTTGGACGGCTCAGCAAGGAACGCTGGCAGGGGTTCCGTCGGCTGTGTCATGTTGGCTCCCTCTCGTGTGCTCGTGTTCGCCGGGGAGCGTATCTCGACCCGGTTGGTAGGCACGGCCGAGACATCACACACGCTGGCGCCTCTGATGATCCGAGCAGTAGGAGATCCTCAGACTTCACGGCGACCACCACGCCCACGTACTGACGTTCGGCACTACCCGGCGCGGCCGCCTGCGTAGGACATTGGCCCACACCTAGCGAAAGGCTGAATCATGTCTTCAAAGCGGGCACGGGTTCCTCCGCGGTGGTTTGTGCGACTCGCCTGGTCCATGCATCGCGGGCTATATCGGATCACCCCCGGCAAGATCGGCCTGTGGCGCCCCAAGCCGGGCCGCTGGGGTGCCATGCGCCTCACCACCGTCGGGCGCCGTTCCGGCAAGGAGCGCAGCGTCATCCTTGGCTACTTCACCGATGGTCCGAACTTGGTGACGATGGCGATGAACGGCTGGTCGGACGGCGAGCCAGCATGGTGGCTCAACCTCCAGACGAACCCGGAAGCGGAGGTCGATGTCACCGGGGGCGGGTATCCGGTCCGGGGCCGGGCCGCCCAAGGGGAAGAGCGTTCGCGGCTGTGGGGACGATGGCAAAAGATCGACGAGAAACTCGATGGCTACGCGGCTTTGCGGTCCACTGAGACCGCAGTCGTGGTACTCGAACCCATGGCGGAGGTAGGTTGATCGAGATGAGCTAACCGGGGGTGGTTGCGTAGTATCCGTCGATGCGAAGACTGCGCCGCCGAAGGGACGCGCCCACCGAGTCGAAGCGGCTCGAGGAGTACGACTTTTACCCCTTTATCGTCAGTGACGACGGTCATGTCGGGTTTAGCGCTGAGGCCTTCGACCAAGCGGTGACACACTTCCTCAAGACGAGGAACGAGCGGGCGGCGCGAGAGCTCATCGTCATTGGCCAGCAGAACCTCGTACGCGAGACATTCCCCAGTGCGGAACTCCAGCGATACAAGGATCTCTACGCCGCCTACGACGGCGACGCGGTCGTAAGCGACAACGATGCGTTCTTGGAAAATTACAAGCGCATCGTTACCGATATCGGACGATCGTTTCCGAATACCGGCATCGAGATTCTGCTCCACGATCTGGTGAACCCGTCTCGGGCGCTTGTCACCATTGAGAACGCTGCGGTCACCGGTAGGTCGATCGGCAGCGGTGCGACGAATCTCGTGTTGGACCTCAAGACGCGGCGCCAGCGGGGTGAGAACAAGGTCAACTATGAGTTGAACATCGGCTCGCGTCGCTTCAAATGCACCACCATTCCGATCTTCCGTCCCGACTTTGGGCTTGTTGGAGCGCTGTGCATCAACATCGATACCCGATTCCTTCGCGAGGCGGTGATGACGGATACCGGGCGACTGGCTGCATTCTTTGACAACCTGCTGCGGACGGATTTCGAACTCGACGAGAACATCCTTTCCAAGGATGAATACCAAAACGCTCGAGCCGGCAAGCGGCACTATCTCGACGAGGCAATACGAGAGTCGGGAGCCAGGAAGCAGAGCCACAAGCTTGCGGCAATCCTCTTCTCCGACATTGTCGGTTTCACCGTTCTCATGGAGGAAGACGAGGCGGGCACGCTACGAATCCTCGAAGAAAACGACTCCATCCACGCCGAAGCCATCGCCGACCATCACGGACGCTTGGTCAAGAAGCTCGGAGATGGAATGCTGGCAAGTTTCGATTCGGCGTCGGATGCCGTCGCTTGCGCTCGTGCGATCCAACGCGCAGCTGATGGTGGAGGGCGGTTCCAGATTCGAATCGGGGTCCACCTTGGTGAAGTCACCGAAGAGCACGGAGACGTGCATGGGGACGGCGTAAATATCGCCGCTCGAATACAAGCCGAAATGGGACCCGCTGAGATCGGTATCTCTCAGGTTGTCTACGACAACATCAAGAACAAAGAAGGCATGCTGGCGACATCGCTCGGAGAACGAACGCTGAAGAATCTCGCCGCGCCGATCACGCTCTACTCGGTCGAGATCTGATCGTGCGTACAGTCGACACAAGCCCTCACCGGCTCCCTTCCTTGGAGGAGCGCGGGGTGTCGAAATGATCAGTCAGGCGGCAAAGGCCGAGCGATTCCTGCAGTTACATCGCGGCGAGAACCCACTGCTGCTTCCCAATCCGTGGGATGCGGGCACTGCCAAGCTCTTTGCCTCACTGGGGTTTAGTGCCCTTGCCACGACCAGCTCGGGGCACGCGGCGACTCTGGGTCGAGTAGACGGTCGGGTAACGAGGACTGAGGCTCTCGACCATGCCACCTCAATCGTGGCGGCGACCGACCTGCCGGTCAGCGCCGACCTCGAGAATTGCTTTGGCGATGACCCCGCCGGTGTTGCCGACACGGTGCGCTTGGCAGTGAGCGCGGGCTTGGCCGGATGCTCCGTGGAGGACTACACCGGAGACGACGCCCGCCCAATCTACGAATCGGATCACGCCGCCGACCGAGTTGCGGCCGCAGCCGAGGCAGCACACTCCGGCCCCGTTCGCCTGGTGCTCACAGCCCGCACCGAGAACTACCTCCACCAGCGGACCGACCTCGGCGACACGATTGCCCGACTCCAGGCCTTCCAGGAGGCCGGCGCCGATGTCCTTTACGCCCCGGGCGTAACCGAGGTGGAAGAGTTGCGGACAATCGTTGAATCCGTGGATCTGCCTGTCAACGTTCTGGCGCTTCCCGGAGTGCCGCCGGTCGCCGAGCTTGCCGAGATCGGTGTCGCTCGAATCTCGGTCGGCGGCGGCTTCAACCTCGTTGGACTCGGGGCTGTGACGAAGGCCGCCCTGGAACTCCTCAACCAAGGCACCTACGGGTACTGGGAGCAGGCAACGGCGGGCGCCGCAGCACGCGACGCGGCCTTTGATGAACAGCTCCCGAAATGAACATCAGCACCGAGTTCCTTGTGACTGCCCTCGTGGTGGTGCTCGTACCGGGAACCGGGGTGATCTACACCGTGTCTGCCGGTCTGTTCCAAGGGCGCCGCGCCAGCGCCTATGCGGCAGTCGGCTGCACGCTCGGCATCGTTCCCCACCTGATTGCGAGCGGTCTCGGAATCTCAGCCCTGATGCAAATGAGCGCCGAAGTCTTTCGGCTCCTCAAGCTCCTCGGGGTGCTGTATCTGCTCTACCTGGCTTGGGCCATGTGGCGGAGTACCGGGGCACTGA
Organism: uncultured Kiloniellaceae bacterium; assembly: GCA_964194935.1. Taxonomy (GTDB): domain Bacteria; phylum Actinomycetota; class Acidimicrobiia; order Spongiisociales; family UBA11373; genus JACZWZ01. The sequence continues at coordinate 13,906 of CAXMOL010000080.1, read as the reverse complement.
GCGTTGTGGATTCCGATCGTTCGAACCAAGCCCGGACGATTGTCACCCGCGGCATCCTCATCAACCTTCTCAACCCGAAGCTCACTCTCTTCTTCTTCGCATTCATGCCGCAGTTCCTGACCAGCGAGTCCGCCATAGCAGCGCGGATGCTTCTGCTCAGTGGGGTGTTCATGGGCCTCACACTCGTGGTGTTCGTCATCTATGGACTGTTGGCCAGCAAGCTTCGTGAACGAGTGATCAACTCGCCGAATGTCGTCGAGTGGCTACAACGTGGTTTTGCGGGAGCGTTTGCGTTGCTCGCGGCACGATTGGCCTTCCAGCAGCGCTGAAATCGACGGTATTCGACTGCTACCGACTGAGGTGGCTCAGTGCGACGGCCGAGTAGAGCGCAACACCTGTGGTCATCGCCGCCTCGTCGAATAGGACAAGGTTCGAGTGATTCCCGGGTGACTCGCCGGGCACCAAATCGGGAAGACACGCACCGAGGAACGCCATCGTCCCTTGCACCTCGTTCATCACGTAGCTCCAGTCCTCCGCACCCATGATCGGTGCCGGAACTGGCACCACCAGATCCTCGCCCACCAGCCCCCCGGCGACATCCGTAACGAAGGCGGCAAACTCCGGATCGTTGATCGAAACCGGATAGCCGGGCTTGATTTCGACCGTCGCCTCAGCGGTATGGGCAGCTGCGATATGCGTGGCGACCCGCTCGAGAATGGCGTGCAATTCGGCACGGGTGGCCTCGGAGAACGCCCTGATCGTGCCCGAGAGTTGTGCCTTCTCGGGGATTACGTTGTTGGTCGTACCTGCCTGTATTAATCCGAACGTGATTACACCGGGGTCGAACACATTGATCCGTCGAGTGATCGCCGTTTCGACGGCCAATACGATTTCTGCGGCGATCGGAATGGGATCCAGCGATAGAAACGGGCTCGAAGCGTGCCCGCCTCGGCCCTTCACGGTGATGTGCACCTCGTCGGCAGACGCCATCGCCGGGCCCGGCTTGAGGTTGATTGTCCCACTTGCGAACCAAGGAGAAACGTGAATAGCGAAGGCGCCGGTGGGTTTCTCACCCGACGACTCCAACAGCCCTTCCTCCAACATGAACTTCGCACCGTGGTGGCCTTCTTCGCCCGGCTGAAACATGAATACGACATTGCCGGCAATGTCATCTTTCATCGACGACAACAGCTTGGCGGCTCCCACCAGCATCGATGTGTGGAGATCGTGCCCACACGCATGCATCGAACCATCATGCTCGGAGGCGTACTCGAGGCCGGTGTCCTCGGGCATCGGGAGCCCGTCCATATCTCCTCGCAGCAGAACGGTTTCACCAGGTTGGCCGCCCCGCAGAACAGCAGCAATGCCGCTCGTGGTTTCGTGGAGGTTCAACTCCAGTGGAAGTCCTTCGAGCGCCTTGAGAACGATTCCGCGAGTGATCGGAATGTCGTTGCCGACCTCGGGGTGGCGATGCAAGTTGCGTCGCAGGTCCACGGTTTCGGCCTGTAGTTCTTCGGCTGCAGCAAGTAGATCCGTCATGGCGGAGACAATACCGTCCCCATCGGAAGCGAAATCTTCGCTAGTCGGTCGAAAGTAACTCTCGATCTACCTTCGCCACAAAACGACTGCTGTCAGCCACGCCGCGATGGCGTAGCCGCCGAGGGCCATCGCCTTGAGACCGGCCGAGCCGAGGTCGACGCATGCATATTTGGGGTTGGCGCCGCTGGCGATGCATTGGCTCACCAACCGGTCCGAGCTATATGCCAGCGTCGCGCAGAACAGGCCCACGAAGGCGGCTCCACCAGCAAACCGGCGAACCGTGTCGGCGCGACCGATTGCTCGAGCTACCAGAAACAACGGAATGCCCAACGCCAACGAGACGGCGGTGAAGAGAACAAAGGAGACGAGCAGGGTTGTCACTTTCCTCCTGGGCCTACCTCATGTGGAGATGGGAACGATGCCGGACGAGATGGGAAGCGAACGGTAGTCCACGTGGGTTTCCCCAACATCAGCACAGTTGCCACCCCTCTGCGCTGGCATAAACGGCCCAACATGACAATGCTGTGCGCATGTCGATGGGCAAGCGAAAGCGAGCATTCTTCGATCTCGTAAGGAGACGTGGAATGACGCCGTCCCAAGCTTCGACGATCGCCCTTGCCCTTCACCCCATCGACAAGATCTCGAGAAGAGCCTCAGGATCTCCTCTGTTCAAGACCGAGATGCTCCATCGCGCCGATCAGTTCGGTCGAGACTCCAAGGGTATGCCCGGTCCGCAGTCAGAGAGGATGGCACTGTCGGCCATGGACGACTATCGCCGCATTGCCAACAATCACGATGAGCAGTATTACGTCCTGCGGTTTACTTCCGCATCATCCGACCCGGACACGCCCAACCTCTCAGATTGACCGGACGGATCGGGACCAGCCACCTCGAACACTGACCGACCACGACTCGCCACCCCAAGCACGGCATCGTGACGACAGCGACGGGGCCCATGATTGGGTACGGTCCTCGACGTGAATCTGAGGACTTTCTTCGCCCACCACCCCAACGACACCGTCGAAGTCCGGTCTGAGAAGTTGGCGGCGTTCATTGTGGCTGGCTCGTGCTGCGTCGCCGGAGCGCTCTGGACCGTCATGTACGTAGTGATCCTCGGCTGGGGATTTACAGCCGCTCTCCCGCTGACCTTCGTGGTGTTGGTCGGGGGCGCCTTGATCGTCTCGCATGTGCTCAAAGACCACCGACCCGTGGTCTACACCCAGATCGTCACCATCGTGTACGTCACTGCGTTTATCCAGTGGAGCATTGGAGGAGCCTTCGAATCCGGGTTCGTGTTGGCATGGGCGTTCCTCGGACCGATCATGGCGCTCGTATTCCTCTCGGTCCGGCAGTCTTTGATTTGGCTGGTCCTCTTTCTGGCAAACCTCGCCATCACCGTCACGTTTGACAGCTACTTCGAATCCCATGCCCAGGCCGTGACCGATACTGAGCAACTGTTCTTCTTCGCGGTCAATCTGGGAGTCTGTTCTGTGGTCGTCTTTGCTTTCGCCGGGTACTTCGTCAACACAGCCGTCGGGGAGAGGGAGAACGCCAATCGGCTGCTTCTCAACGTTCTGCCACGCGAGATCGCACCGATCCTCAAGGCGAGCGACCGGACTATCGCAGATCACTACGACTCGGCCAGTGTGCTGTTCGCCGACATCGTCGGCTCGACTCCCCTCTTCGCCACCATGGAGCCAGAAGAAGCGGTCGACTGGCTCAATGAGGTGTTCTCTGCGTTCGACGGACTAGTCGAGAACTGCGGTCTCGAGAAGATTCGAACGATCGGAGACAACTACATGGTCGCCGCCGGCGTTCCAACGCGACGCTCGGACCATGCAGCCGCACTGGCTCAATTGGCGCTCGACATGATCAACGCCGCCCATGACGTATCCAAGCTGAACGGGCAACGGGTCGAGTTTCGGATAGGCATCAACTCCGGCCCGCTGGTGGCTGGGGTGATAGGTACCACCAAATTCCATTACGACGTGTGGGGCGACACGGTCAATGTGGCGAGCCGAATGGAGTCGCACGGCCAACCGGGCCGGGTCCACATCACCGCGTCGACCTATGCCCTGATTAAGGACGAGTTCGTCTGCGAACCTCGGGGCTCGATCGAGGTCAAGGGCAAAGGAGAGATGGAGACGTGGTGGGTGACCTCGTCTCGCTCTCCGGCAGCATGACCCGAGCAATACCAAACTCATCTACGACGTTCGGCTCTATTCGCCGTGGCGGCGTGGCAGGACATTTGGTGCACTGCCGACCGGATAGATAGGTAATCGCAATGCGCTTCATGCTTCTTGGTCTCTGCGTGGTGCTGGTCTCAAGTTGCGGCGGCGGCGAGATGTCGCTGACCGATTACGTCGAGGCGGTCAACGCCATCAATGGCCGGGCGATGCAGCAATACGGGGAGATGGTGGTCGCCAACCCGCAAGGGGCAGTGGTCATCGCCGACAGATCACAGCTGAACGAATTCACACCGCACGACTTGCATGTGGCTCTCGAACGAACGGCCGAGATCCAGGCCGAGGCTCTTGAGGCCACTGCCGCCATCGAGCCTCCCGATCAGATTGCCGACCTCCACTATCTCTTCTTCAAGAGCCTCCCGCTCGAGGCGTTGGCGATCCGAGCAGGTACCGCGGCAGATTGGGACGAACTCTCGGAGAGTCCCGAGATGGAGGCCTACCGGGATGCTCTCATCAAGGACATACGGGTGTGTGTCGACTTTCAGGCCAGACTCGACGCCACCGCCGAGCGCGGTGCACTCGCCAATACGCCTTGGATTCCGGCCGAGATGAAAGAGATAGTCGAAGTGGTACTCGGATGCGATCAATACCCCGCCAATCCGGAGGATTTGTACCGTCCGCCGCCGACAGCTGACTGAGTCAGCACCGATCCCAGATCGCTTAGAGCTCCAGAAAGTTTCGCAGTAGCCGCTTGCCCTCGGTGGTCATGATGCTTTCCGGATGGAATTGGACTCCGCGCACCGGCGCTGAGGTGTGTCGGATGCCCTGGATCACACCGTCTTCGCTGGTGGCGCTCACCTCCAGCTCCGGCGGCAGATCGAATCCGGCCAAGGAGTGATACCTGGTGGCGACAAAGGGGTTCGACAGACCGACAAATAGGCCTTTGCCGTCATGGCTGATCTCCGACGTCTTCCCATGCCGAATCTCCGGAGCCCGGCGCACCGCGCCCCCGTATGCGACAACTATTGCTTGGTGTCCAAGACACACACCGAGGATCGGGATCCTTCCGCCGAGAGCCTTCACGTAATCCACCGAGAATCCAGCATCCTCCGGGATACCCGGACCGGGCGAGATGACCAATCGGTCGGGCGAGTACTTGGCGACGGCCTCTTCCGGAGGAAGGACATCGTTGCGTACCACCACGGGATCTGCGCCCAGCTCGCCGAGGTATTGCACAAGGTTGAAGGTGAACGAGTCGTAGTTGTCGAGAACCAGCACTCTCATTACAGGGTCACCCCAATATCCGAAACCGATTGGCGGGGTCGGTGCATCACCATCCACCGAGAATAACTCCGGCATCACGTCCAGCGAATGACCGGCCCGGGGTATCTGTCTGTGCAGCGATCACCGAGCGACCCACTATCGAGCCATCCGGGGACCGCTACCCTGCCCCCAATGCCAAAGTCGAAAGGGCGTCGGAAGCCCAAGCGGGTCGTTCACACTCCACCTCCGCCCAAGGAGGTCAAGGTCTCGCCGACCTGGTACGTGGCCACGATGTTTTCGCTCATGGCCATCGGCGTGATCATCATCATCATGAACTACATCGATCTGATGCCGTATGACGATCCGCTCAACTGGCTCTATATCGGACTGCTGGCCATTGCGATCGGCTTCGTGATGACGCTCAACTACTACTAATCACACTTATGTAGTTATCCACGGAACCATCCACAGCTGTGGATGGTTCATTGATGAGCGAATCGGATAACGCGCTCCACCTGGTTTCAGACGGGCTCCATCGCCTCCCGGCAATGACGGGGTGCGCTCACATCATCACCCTGGGCGTGGGTGACAGTGAGTCGAAGACCGCACACGGTGCATAGGAATGGTGCATCTACCTCGACCACGTCGTCGGGGTCGGCATCTTCCAGACCGGGTGTAGCCAGCAGCCGAATCGCCCAGCGACCGGCAAGAAGAATGGCAACGCCCATTGCCGCTGCGATCGCGAGCTGAAAAATCTGACCCACAGACGCCTATGCGAGCTCGAGAATGGTTGCGTTGGCCATCCCGCCACCCTCGCACATGGTCTGTAGACCGAAGCGGGCCCCGGTCCGCTGCATCTCGTGAACGAGAGTGGTCATCAGTTTTGCCCCGGAACAACCGAGCGGATGGCCGAGTGCGATCGCTCCCCCATTGACGTTCACCTTGTCCCAGTCGGCACCGGTCTCGTCCAACCAGGCACCGATGACCGAGGCGAAGGCCTCGTTTACTTCGAACAGATCAATATCGGAGACGGCCATCCCGGCCTTCTCGACGGCTTTGTATGTCGCCGGAATGGGACCGGTCAGCATCATCACCGGATCGACTCCAGCCAACGCAAACGTATGGAAGCGAGCCATCGGCTCCAGGCCTAGTTCCTTGGCCTTGGCGTCGCTCATGATCAGAATTGCTGCCGCCCCGTCGGATATCTGCGAGGAGTTCGCAGCAGTGATCCGGCCATCGGGTTTGAAGGCTGGCTTTAGGGCCGCCAGCGTCTCCATCGTGCTCTCGGCGCGGATTCCCTCGTCGCGAGTAGCAACACCAGCCGCCGTCTCGACCGGGAGAATCTGACTCTCAAACTTCCCCGCTGCGGTCGCCTGATCGGCCCGCTGATGCGAGTCGAAAGCGATGGAGTCGAGACGCTCACGCGACAGCCCCCACTTATCGGCAATCATCTCCGCCGAAATTCCCTGCGGCACCAAACCATTGGCGTAGCGGTCCGACATCGCAGGACCGAACGGCATCCCCGGTCCCTGGGCATTGAATCCCATCGGAACCCGGCTCATCGACTCGACACCGCCGGCAATAACGACGTCGTAGGCGCCGGCGATCACGCCCTGAGCGGCGAAGTGGGCGGCCTGTTGGCCGGATCCGCACATTCGGTCGACAGTCGTGCCGGGGACTTCTTCCGGAAACCCGGCGGCGAGAGCTGCATTACGAGCAACGTTGTAGCTCTGCTCACCCGATTGGGTCACACACCCGAGAATGACATCCTCCACGAGTGCCGGGTCCACTCCATTGCGTTCGGTAATTGCCTTTAGCGGCAATGCGGCGAGGTCGACGGCGTGGATCTCAGAAAGCTGGCCTCCGCGTTTGCCCACCGGGGTCCTGATGGCATCGACGATGACTGCAGATCTCACGGGGAACTCCTGACAGCTGAATGAACCGATTCTAGAAAGCCTCACGGCTCTTGTTCGGCGGACGAGCGGGTTTCGCGGAGATTGCCGCCCCGTATTCGTATCCGAACGACGCCTTCGGGGCCCCTGCAATAGTGTGCCGCTGATGCCTACGACCCACCAGACCGCAAAACGCTCCTCCCGGCGTGATCGATGAGCCGCCTCGGCACAGCACTCACCCAGATCGGCTCCGATCCGACCGATGATCGTGACCTCGCGCTCCAGAAGGAGATTCTGGTCACGGTTGCCTCACTGGTCGCCCTTGCAGCTGTCGTCTGGGGAACCATCTACCTGGCCTACGGCGAACTCGCCGGGGCGATTCCCATCAGCTACTCAGTGCTGTCGGGCTTCACTCTCGTTGCCTTTGCCGCCACCCGCAGATACCGCTTCTTCCGGATCAGCCAACTCGCACTGATCTTGATCTTGCCGTTTGCTCTCCAACTGACCCTCGGCGGATTCGTCTCGTCGTCGGCGGTGGTCCTGTGGGCACTCCTGGCCCCGGTTGGTGGATTGCTCACTTCATCGCGCAAGGTGGGGGCCTTCTTGTTTTGGGCGTTCCTGCTTGAGGTCGTGCTCGCCCAGTGGTTCCAATCAGACCTCGAGCTCGTGAACGGTTTGCCGGATTGGCTGGTCGGACTGTTCTTCGTATTCAACGTAATTGGCGTCGCTACAACCGTATTTCTCACCGTCTACTACTTCGTCGGGCAGAAGGATGTTGCGATGACGCGCCTGGCTGCCGAACAGGACCGCTCGGAGAGTCTCCTCCGCAACGTTCTGCCCAGGGAGATCGCCGCCCAGCTCAAAGATGGGAATCGAACGATTGCCCGGCACTACGCCGGTGCCAGCCTTCTCTTCGCAGACATCGTCGGCTTTACGTCGCTGACGATGTCATTGCAGCCAGACGAACTGATCGAGTCGCTCAATGAAGTGTTTCTCGTCTTTGACGATCTTGCAGAGCGGTACGGCTGTGAGAAGATCCGGACGATCGGTGACAACTACATGGTCGCTTCGGGGATCCCCACGCCACGCGCTGATCACGCCAAGGCTCTCGCCGCGATGGCTCTCGAGATGCGGGAGTACTCGAAAAGCTCGGAATCCATCTCGTTCCGTATCGGGATGGATTCTGGACCGGTTGTGGCTGGAGTCATCGGTCGTTCTCGATTCCAGTACGACGTCTGGGGCGATGCCGTGAATACGGCGAGCCGTATGGAATCTCACGGTCTACCCGACCAGATCCAATTGACTCGGGCCACGTACGAGCTGATCAAGGATGAATTCGCCTGCAGCCCTCGCGGGTCGATCGAGATCAAGGGCAAGGCCCCGATGGAGACCTGGTTTCTCGAGGGCCGGCTCCCGTCGAGTGTTGCCGTCGATTCCTAGCTGCTCAGGTCGTGGCGGCGGACGAGTTTGCGGTGCACGGCACCGATGCACGCATCCATGACGACCGTCAAGCCTCCAGCGGTAGCGATCTCGCTGGCCTCTTCCGACACGATCCCCAACTGCAGCCAGAGCACCGACGCGCCAATTGCAACCGCATCAGCCGCAATCGCTGGAGCCTCCTCGGCCGGACGAAAGACATCCACAACGTCCACGTGCTCGGTGATCTCACTCAATGACCGAAAGGCCGGCTCACCCAGAACCTCGTCGGTTGTCGGATTCACCGGGATCACCCTGAAGTGCTGCGATTGCAGGTACTTCGGAATCTTGTTCGCTTGCTTCAACTCATCGTTGGAAGCACCGACGACTGCAATGGTCTCGGTGTCCCGGTAGAACGCGAGCAGGGTGTCGATGTCGAGAGGAAGCAATGCCGTTCCTAGATCGTGCGAACGTCAGTCGGTCGACTGAGTCAGCGCGATGGCGTACTCGATAGCGTCAAGATTCGGATGCGACGATGCAGGCAGCGACTCGATGCCATGATCAGCAGCGACCTTTACAGCCTCCGGCGACACCTTCAAGATCTCGGCGACGGCAGCCGTCAGGTTTCTCAGTCGGGTGGCCAACTCGGCCATGATCGCCATCCCGACGTCGGGATTGCCATGAATGAGGCCGCGCAGGTGGTCCCGGGTGAGCTGAAGAGCGGTCGTCTGCGTCGCTGCGATCACATCGGCAGACCTGGGGGCATCGGTCAGCAGCGCAAGTTCGCCAACATGTGAGCCCGGGCCCTCGGTCCGCAGCAACTCACCACCGACTCTGATTTCGACCTCGCCCTCCACGATGAGCCACAGCGAACGAGCTGCCTGCTCGCCCTCAGTGACGATCACCTCACCGGGCTCGAACGTTCGCGGGGTAGCGACCTTGGGTACCTCATCGAGTTGCTCGTCGTTGAAACCGGCGAACAGCGTCGTACTCCGGAGAACTTGGCGTGCCTGATCTGAAAGCATTTGGACCTCGGTCACAAGACGACTCACGAGATTAGGCGCACAACAAGAGATGGGTGCGGTGTCAGCTTGGAGGCTGGAGTGGCCGTCCGGCCTCGTGGTCGAAGCAATACGCCCAGAACTCCCCCGGCTCCTTCGACCTGATGACCGGGTGACCGCCGGAAGCAGCATGCTTGCGAGCGTGCTGATTCTTTGAGTCATTGCAGCACCCGATAGCTCCGCAAGTGACACAGAACCGCAGATGAACCCAGCTATCACCCATCTCGATACAGGCGGGACAGCCACCTTCGGGCACCGGGCCGACGGTCACTTCCAGTAGTTCAGCGCACAGATCTGGTCGGGTCACGGTCGGCACGCTAATCGCCGACCGACCATGATGGGGCGCTCATGTCAGCACTTCCAACCGGAACCGTCACCTTCATGTTCACCGACATCGAGGGTTCCACCCGGCTCGTCCAGGACCTGGGCGACCGCTGGCCGGAGCTTGTGGAGACACACAACGACCTGGCACGCCAGGTGCTTGCTACCCACCGCGGGGTCCTGATTCGGACTGAGGGCGATGCGGTCTTTGCGACGTTCGAACAGGCGGCAGACGCTGTTGCAGCAGCAGTGGAGTTTCAGCAAGCGCTCAACGCGACTTCCTGGCCAGACGATGGAGTGATCCGAGTCAGGATCGGTCTGCACACCGGCGCCGGGGTGCTGGGCGGCGACGACTATGTCGGTCTCGACGTGCACCGTGCCGCCCGAATTGCCTCGACAGGACATGGCGGTCAAATCGTCGTGTCCGACGCGACCGCCACCTTGGTCGGTCAGCTACTTCCCGAGGGCACCTCGTTACGCGACCTCGGCAAACACCTGCTCAAGGACCTCACCGAACGGGAGGCGATCTTCCAGGTCGTTGTTGACGGCCTCTCCGACCAGTTCCCTCCGTTGAAGACACTCGACCGGGTGGCCCACAACCTCCCGGTGCAGGTGACATCCTTCGTCGGCCGAGAGGCCGAACTCGCCGAAGCGACGCGGCTTCTCGAAGGGACGCGCATCCTTTCGCTTCTGGGCCCGGGCGGAACCGGTAAGACCAGACTGGCGCTGCAAATCGCCGCCGAAAGCTCAGAGAACTACCCGGATGGGACGTTCTTCGTTCCTCTCGCCCCGATCATCGACCCCGATCTGATCCCTTCGACGATTCTGTCTGCTCTAGGTGTTCCGGCATCGACTCGGAGCCAATCCCCGCAGGAGCATCTCGTCGAGGTTTTCTCGCAACGTTCGGCGCTTCTGGTGCTGGATAACTTCGAGCATCTGATCGAAGCAGGCGAAGTTGTCGCCGCCTTGGTCAGATGCTCTCCGGGGTCGACGGTGCTCATCACATCACGGATCCCACTGCGAGTCGCCGGTGAACAGGAAATGCCGATCGCCCCGCTCTCGGTGGGAGAGGGCGATGAGGAGCGTGATCTCGCTGCACTCAGCGCCGTACCGGCGGTCCAGTTATTCGTAGAGCGAGTAATGGCCGTCAATCGCGGATTCGTGCTCACCGAGGACAACGCTGCTGCCGTAGCCGAGCTGGTCCGGCGCCTCGACGGTCTACCGCTGGCGATCGAATTGGTCGTGCCGCAACTTCGGTTGCTGCCGGTGGAGGCGGTGCTGGAACGTCTCGATCCCAGCCGACTCGGAGGAGGAAGCCGCGACGCGCCAGATCGACACCAGACCCTGTGGAACGCCATTTCGTGGTCGGTGGAGACCTTGCCGGAGAAGAGTCGAGTGCTGTTGTGTCAGTTGGCCGTCTTCGTTGAAGGGGGCAGGCTGGAGGAGATCGAGGCCGTGTACGGCTCCGATGTGATCGAGGACCTGGCAACCCTCGTCGAGAACAGCCTGCTCGTTCAAGATCAGTCGTCCGGCGATGTCAGGTTTAGGTGGCTTCGAGTGATCCGTGAGTACGCACACGAGATGCTCATGGACTCAGGCGAATCGGAGCGCCTCGCCGCGTCGCACGCCGAGACCTATGCCTCGTTTGCCGAAGCTGCAGCCGCTCAAGTGCTGATGGTGGAGCGACGCCACTGGCTCGAGGTTCTGGATCGGGACCACGACAACCTGCGGGCGGCACTCCACTGGGCAATAGACCATCAGGAAGCCGACATTGCCTTTCGCCTGTCCTGGGCAATGTGGCGTTTTTGGCAGACCCGGGGTCACATCCACGAGGCCCGCGCCGCTCTCGATCGTGTGCTGGCTCTCGAAGGCGGAGCGGCCTCCCTCCGCGCCAAGGTGATCGAGGCATCGGGCGGAATCGCCTGGTGGCAGGGTGATCTCGAAGCCGCCGACGAGGCGTACGCGGCTGCACTCCAGATGCAGCGCGAATTGGACGACCCGGCCGAAATCGCCAACGCGCTGTACAACAACGGACTTACCCGCGCCTACGGCTCAAGCGATCTCGAGGCGGCCAGCGAGATGCTGACCGAGGCCGAAGAGACCTATCGAAGCCTCGGGGACGAGGGAGGATTGGCCGATGTCCACTGGGGGATGGGGAGCATGGGGTATCGCAACGAGACGGTCGATCGGGACGAGAGCATCCGATATCTCAACTTGTCCGTCTCCGAGTACGGAGCCGTCGGCAACGTGTTTGGTGAGGGGTGGGCGAACTTCGAAATCGGTGCGATGCTCTCCCGGGTGGAGGAGTTCGACCAGGCCGAGCCATACCTGCAACGCGGCCTGCAATTGCTCGGGTCCTCGCGTGACTATTCGGCGCTGGTGATGTTTGCCGGGATCTTCGCAATGATCGCCGGCCAACGAGATGATCGTGAACGAGCGATTCGCCTTGCCGGAGTGGCCTACGGGCTACGGGATCTCAGCGGACTCGATCTCATCAGCATCGCCGTCAACCAAGAGACGACCTTCGCCGAAGCCGAATTGGATGCACTCGAAGGGGAGATGGCTGAGGTGTATCAGCAGGGGAGGGCGATGCGTTACGACGAGGCCCTCGCCTACCTCCTCGAAGAGGACTGAGCGTCCGATCGGCGACGGTCAACCACCATCGGAATCCTCGCTGGGTTGATCGTCGGCGGACAGATACTTCGCCAGAGCGTCGAGTTTGGTATCCCACTGAGCAGCGCGAACTGCAAGCCACTGCATTGCATCCACCAGCGGACCGGGGTCCAAGGAGTAGCGCAACTCCTTGCCCAGCCTCGCACCCCTCACCAGACCAGCAGCCTCTAGCTCCGACAGGTGGCGGGCCACAGCCTGGCGGCTAATCGGCAACCGTGCCGCGAATTCGGTGGCGGTTCCCGTCTCTTCTTCGGCCAGCCAGTCGATCAGTTGCTGACGCGTTGGATCCGCCAGGGCCGAGAACACCTTCTGCGAGGCGGTGATACTCATCCCTCGCCGCCGGCACCTGCGTAATCGATGAGATCCTGCAGTTCGGCCTTCCAACCCGATGTGTTGGCGTCGAATTGTCGCCGGTACAACTCATCGGGGAACGAAGCAAAGCCTGTCTCCACCACCCGGACGATCGTCCCATCGGTCACAGACTCGAGCGTGAACTCGACCAGCGTCGAGGGACCGTCCTCTACCTCTGTATCGGGCGACGCAGCCCAGCGAAAGGCGAACCGGGTAGGGGGATCTGCCGTCTCAACCACGGCGGAGACCGTATTGCCATATTCGCTCCAGCCGAACTTGGCGGTTCCACCCTGTCGCAGGTCTAGTTCAGCGATGTCGCCAAACCATTGCGCGAGTTCCTCAGCAACGGTGATCGCCTGCCACACCCGCTCGATTGCCGCCGGAACCAGGACTTCCCGCTCGATTTTGTCCACCCGGGTCATCATCGTTGCCTCCCTCACGGATTCCTCCCTCACACACGCAACTTGCTTGTTGCGCATCAACGTGAAACATAATCGTTGCGCATTCTGAAGTCAACCGCTGAGGCGGAGTCTCCAAGCCATTAGAGACGCGTTAGCACCGGTTTCGACCCAGAACAGCAAGAAACCTATACGGCGTAAGGGTTCTGAGCGGGATGGCGGTTTCCACGGCCTCAATCGCACAGCCTCTTCTAGGTATGTGCCGGTTGGTTTATGGGTCGGCTGCAGATTCTTCTCGGTGCCGATCCCCGATGTGCATTGGGGTGTCTTTTCGTACGTTCGACAGGTGACATACCGGACCAAGACGAAAGGAGATGGCATGACCACTCTCAAGGGACGAAATCAGGCTTCAGCAAGCGATACGGCGATGGTGCGGATTCCAGCCCGTGGCGCTCGGTTCACCGGACTCTCCATCCTCCGTTCGATCGCTGCTCTGGTGGCGGTGGCAGCAATCGCATTCATCGTTGCCGATAGCGGCGAAGAGACCGCTGCCGTCAGCGCAGTGTCGGCGATCGAGGGTTGGGAACTGCCGCAGATGTTCCTCCCGGAACAGACCCAGGTGCAGGCCACAGTGACAGCGATCGCAGGTTGGGAACTGCCCCAAATGTTCCTCCCGGAACAGACCCAGGCAGCCACAGCCCAGGCATCGAGCATCGCAGGCTGGGAACTGCCCCAAATGTTCCTCCCGGAACAAACCCAGGTGCAGGCCACAGTGACAGCGATCGCAGGCTGGGAACTGCCCCAAA
>CAXMOL010000079.1:0-48150 GCA_964194935.1 uncultured Kiloniellaceae bacterium | reverse complement strand
GTGGTCGGATTTGCTGCGGCCCGAACTGCGATCGGGGTCGGCGGCACCACCATCGACGGCATCGTTTCTCTGTCGGTATTCAGGGCGGCGATGGTCGCTCTGATCACAGGCGCAGTAACCGGTATCGCCGTCGGGGGAACCGTCGAACGCGCCGGGCGTCCCGAGGTGTTCGGTTTTGAGGGCACCGCATGGCCGGCTAATCCCGCAGCCTTCCTGCGCGACGCGATGGCGGCGATGGGGCTGCCGGCACTGGGTCTCGTCATGGGCTTGGCCATCGTCTTCGTATTGAGCAGGGTCCTGCTCGAGGCCGACAAGACGACCTCACTCATCGTCTTTGGCGGAGTAGCCGCGTTGGTGTTGTTCGGTGCCGCCGCGATCGCAGCAATGCCGTCACGAAGCAAACGGGATCAGTAGCGGTCGGTAACCGGCAGCCAGTCGCCAGCGGATTCTTACTGAGGACTGATGACTGAGGACTGAGGACTTCTGGTTGCTCCTGTCCGAGTGAGTCCCGACCTCTCCTCGTCGGCCGCCCACTTGAAGAAGATCACGGTGATCGCCGTCCACAACACGATCCCGCCTCCGATCTTCATCAGCAATCCGGCGACGAGCTGATCGGTAAGGACATCAAATCCCCACAGCCGGGGCGTCCCCTCGTAGGCCTTGTACACCACGTCCTCGGCGAACGTCAGGAACGACGCCGGGATCGTCGGAACCAACGACTGTAGGAACAGATACCCCATCGCCCGCTCAGGGCGCAGCTTCGGTGTCTCCGGGATCGGCCCGATCACCGGCCACCACATGATCACCGCTGACACCAGCAGCAGCAGGTGGAAGACGAAGTGCACGATCTCGCTCCCCAGCATGGCCTCGAGCACCGCCGGAACGTGGATCATGGCCAGCACGGCGTTGAAGAACACGATGGCAATCACCGGACGGGTCACCAGACGAACCAACGGCAGGATCGGTTTCACCACGAGCCGCAGCAGCCACGCCGGAATGCCCTTGAGAAGGGCCGGGGGTACCAAGAGCGCCAACGCCAAATGCTCGATCATGTGGAATGTGAAAAGGCTCTTTTCGCCGATGTCGTGAATCGGCCAGGTCTCGACGACAAAGAACAGCGAGAGGCCCCCCACAAACCACAGCAGTTGGCGACGGGTTACCGGCGGTTCGGACGCAGGAGCATGATTCCGGCTGAGCACCCGGATTCCGTAGAAGTACCCGACTGCCAGGGCGACCACCAGACCGAGCACATCCCAGTGAATGTGGAATGGGAAGGCATCGAGCCCCACCGCCGGTGGAGGGGCAAAAGCCACGTCAGCTTCCGATCAATATGCCGAACGAGAGCAAGACGGCCCCGAACAGCAAAGGTGCGGCGATCAACCCTATGAGGAAGAGGTTGCGATACAGCTTGCGCTCGTACTTCAGATGCATGAAGTAGCCGACGACGATGGTGAACTTCGCCGCCGACATCGCAATAAGCATGGGGGCAACAACCGCGTCGAGCGCATCGGCATATGTGATGGCGACTTCGGCACCCGTGATCACGGCCAGGATCAACGCGACGATCCAGTAATCCCTTGGTGTTGGTTGATGTTGGGTTGAGTCGCTCATTGAGATCACACCTGCAGCAGGTACACGACGGTAAAGATCACGATCCAGACGATGTCGACGAAGTGCCAGTACAGGCCAACCATCTCGACGTTCATGCCCTCACCCTGGCGCAGTCGGCCCGAATACGAGTGAAACGCAGTTGTGAGCAGCAGGAGCACACCAATTGCGACGTGAGCACCGTGGAAACCGGTGAGCACGAAGAAAGAAGATCCGAACGGGCTCGTCGTAACCGTGAGGCCCTCGTGGACGAATTCGGTGAACTCGAATACCTGCCCCGCCAGAAACACCATTCCGAGCAGGGCCGTCGCAACGAGCCAAACCCGCATCTGACGCCAATCCTTGCGGGTCGCCGAGTGGTGGGCCAACACCATCGTGAGCGAACTCATGAGAAGGATGAACGAGGAGACGGACGTAAACGGGATATCGAACAGTTCGCTGGCCGAAGGACCTTCACCTACCCGGGTCCGATACACCAGGAAGGTCGTGATAAGCGAACCGAAGAACAAACACTCCGAGCCAAGAAAGGCCCACATCGCGATCTTGCGCATGTCGTTCATGTCGGGATGCTCGTCTTGGGTTTCGGGAGCAAGGGTTTCGGCGGTCACGTCAGTGCTCCTCCCGGGTCAGCGGTTCCATCGACCAGCCGAACAGGCCCCACATCGTGATCACAGCACCCGCACCGGCAGCGATCAGGCCCCAGGGCACGTAGACGAGGCCCATCACCGTGACGAACAGTCCGGCGCCGGCCAACACCGGGTAAAACGAAGGTGAGGGCAGGTGGATGTTCTCATCAGGTTCGAAGTCGAAGCTCGGAGGCGGATCGACCGCCACCGCGGTGCCATCTTCAGCGATCGTGTACTTGCGATGCCAGAAGTCATCCTCATGCTCAACCACCGGAATCCGGTCGAAGTTGTGCACGGGAGGAGGCGAGGAAATGCTCCACTCGAGCGTCCTTCCATCCCACGGATCCGGACCGGCCACCTCGCCCTTGCGCCAGGTGCGGTACATGTTCCAGAAGAACACCAGCATCGAGACAGCGATCAGGAACGATCCAAAGGTGGCGAGGAAGTTCCAGAACTCGAACCCGAGGCCCTCTGGATAGCGATACGTGCGCCGCGGCATGCCGTTGAGGCCGAGGATGTGCATCGGTGCAAAGGTGAGGTTGAACC
The DNA here is from genome assembly GCA_964194935.1 of uncultured Kiloniellaceae bacterium. Taxonomy (GTDB): domain Bacteria; phylum Actinomycetota; class Acidimicrobiia; order Spongiisociales; family UBA11373; genus JACZWZ01. Next base: position 45,370 of record CAXMOL010000079.1, on the reverse strand, counting down.
CAATGAGTATCAACCAGAAGTGGATCTTGCCCAGACCCTCGTGCAACAACTTTCCGGTGATCTTTGGCCACCAGTAATACAACCCGGCCAGCAACCCGAGAACCGCACCACCGAACAGCACATAGTGGAAGTGGGCCACGACGTAATAGGTGTCGTGCTGCTGCCAGTCGGCGGGCGCCACCGAGTGGGTCACTCCCGATAGTCCACCGATCACGAACATCGCAATAAATCCGAGCGAGAACAACATCGGAGTGGCCAGCCGTATCGACCCGCCCCACACGGTTCCCAACCAGTTGAAGATCTTTACGCCGGTCGGCACCGCGATAAACATCGTCGTAAGAGCAAAGGCCGCCTCGGCGACGGGCCCCAACCCCGCGGTAAACATGTGGTGGGCCCAAACCCCGAAGCCCATGAACCCGATGGCGATGCCCGAAAAGATCACAAAGGAGCGACCAAATAGAGGTTTCTTGGAAAACGTGGGGAGCACCTCCGAGACAATGCCCATCGCCGGGAGGATGAGGACGTACACCTCTGGATGCCCGAACAACCAGAACAGGTGCTGCCACAAAATCGGATCACCACCGTTAGCGGCATCGAAGAACAACGTCCCGAGATTGCGGTCCAGGAACACCTGGATGAGACCGACCGTGATGATGGGCAGCGAGAAGAGCAGCAGGAAGTTGACCACCAGAGCCATCCACGCAAAGACCGGCATCCGCATGAGGGTCATCCCCGGAGCACGCATCGCAAACACAGTCGTGATGAAGTTCACCGACGCCAACAGCGAAGCCAGGCCGACGATCTGCAATCCCAGAGCCCAATAGTCCATCCGAACGACCTCGGTCACCTGGGTGGAGAGTGGGGCATATCCGAACCAGCCACCATCGGGAGCGCCGCCCACGAAGAACGAAACGGTCAAGAACAATCCACCGAAGAAGAACACCCAGTACGAGAGCGCGTTCAATCTCGGGAACGCCACGTCGCGGGCACCGAGCAGAATCGGAAGGAAGTAGTTGGTAAACGCTGCCGCAGCCGGCATCACCACCAAGAAGACCATCGTGGTGGCGTGCATCGTGAACATCTGGTTGTAGGCATCCGCCGACAGGAACTCACCGTTCGGCACCGCCAACTGGACCCTTATGAGCAGTGCCTCGATCCCACCCACCACGAAGAACACGATTGCCGATCCTCCGTAGAGAATCCCGATCTTCTTGTGGTCGGTGGTGGTGATCCAACCCCACAACCCGCCCCTTGTGGGGGAGTCGGTCCGGGTCACCTCTGGATTCAGCGTGGTCATATTGTGCCTCGAATATTCATGCCTACTCCAGCGTGTCCAGGAAAGCGATCAGCTCATCGATCTGTTGCTCGGTAAGGCCGAGATTCGGCATCCCGAGCACCCGACCCGCGCTGAGATCGTTTAGTTCAGGGCGCATCGGCTTGAGCGCACTCGGATCGCGCAGCCACTCGCGTAGATGCTGCTGCGTGTTTGCGAAGGTCGCTCCACCAAAGGTGGTGCGGGAGGCGAAATGGGTGAGATCCGGTGCCAACTCAGCTGCTGCTGCACTGCCTCTGACCGTGTGACACGACGCACACGAGATCTCGAAAGACTCCAGACCGGCAGCAGCCAAACCACCCGTCGGAAGGACCGCCGGCTGCATCTGGCCCGCCACCCAGACTTCAAAGTCTTCCTCGGTCTCGGCAAAGACCCGGTGGCGCATATCGGCATGGGCCAAACCGCAGAACTCGGCGCACTGGCCCAGGAAGGTTCCAGGCTCATCCGCCTCGAGGGTGAGGTTGGTGATCCGGCCGGGGACCGCATCCCGCTTTCCGTTGAGTTGTGGCACCCAGAACGAGTGAATCACGTCGGCTGAGGTCATTGTGAGATACACCGCGCGTCCGGCAGGGATGTGCATCTCGTTCGCCGTGCTGAAGCCGTACTCCGGGTAGCTGAACTCCCACCACCACTGGTGACCCGTCACCTCGATCTGCAGTGCGTTCTCCTCCGGCTCGGGTTCGGCTCGGAGCTCGAACAGCGTGCCGATGGTCGGAATCGCGAGCGCGGCCAGCAGTACCACCGGGATGATCGTCCAGATGATCTCCAGGCGGGTGTTGCCGTGCACCTGCTCCACAGCGTGATCGACGCCCTTGCGTCGGCGGAACCTGAACACGGCAAAGAGCAATGCTGCCTCGACCACCACGAAGACGGCGGTGGCGATCCAGAACACCAACCACCAAAGGTTGTCGATGCTCTGAGCGGCAGGACCTGCCGGATCTAGCGCGTTCTGTGGGAGATCGGAATCAAAGGCCGCATCGATGCCGAGGCGGTCCGGTCCGGAACACGCCGACACCACGAGAATCACAGCAAACAGGAGCAACAGCATCACGGTGCGCTTGCGGCTCGACATAGGTTTGATCACGCGGCTATCCCGATGCCGCCGTGGCTGATCAACACGGCTTGGTATCTCCTGACTCCTCCGAATCGGGGGGATGCTACTCAGAGCAGGTCCGGTGAAGGAAATCATTTCGCAGCGGCGGCTATCAACCGACCCCGGATGCCTAGCCTCACACACATGCGAACTGCTCTTCGGCTTGGCCTATTCGCGGCATCGATCCTTCTCGGAGCATGCGGAACATCGGGCACCGCCACCGACGCAACAACGCCAGATTCCTCTACGGAACCGTTCGGCGCAGACGCAGTCGGCTTCGCCGCCTCGAGCAACCTGGCGGTCGGAACGGAGCGAATGCTCGTCGCCATCACCAACGATTCCGGGGCGCGACTTCCCTCGCCCGATATCCCGATCACCCTCGAAGTCTGGCTCGACGGTCGCGACTTCCAACGCCAGATCATTGACGGAACCTTCATGTGGGCCATCCCAGACGTCAGCGGTCTGTACCGGGGCACAGTCGAGTTCGACACAGCGGGCACGTGGTACGTCTCGGTCACTCCCCAGGGGGGTGCCCCTCTCACGGCGTTTCCGGTGACCGTCTACGAGGAGCCATTCACCCCGACCGCCGGTGACCCTGCCCCGAGATCCGAAACGCTGACCAGCGCCGACGCGCCCATCGAGGAGATCACCAGCGATTTCGACCCGGATCCTGCCTTCTATGAGATGTCGGTAGCCGAAGCCGTGACCTCGGGCCGACCCAGCGTCATCGCCTTCGCCACGCCCCGTTTCTGCACTACAGGCATCTGCCAACCGACATTGGATCTGCTTCGTGACCTTTCACCCAGCTATCCAGCGGTCAACTTCCTTCACGTAGAGGTGTTCACCAATATCAACGACCCCGAAAACATCGTTCTCGCCCCAGCCGTCGAAGAATGGGGATTGCCCACCGAACCGTGGGTATTCGTGGTCGATGCCGAAGGGATAATCCTGGGGCGGTTCGAAGGGCTCGTATCCCCCGAAGAACTCACCGCCCTATTGGGCTGAGGCCGTTCAGACGACCCTGTTTGTCCACTCGCCTTCGCCGCGAAACGCAGGCAGGTTCTTCGCAAACAGATCGGCCAGGCGCTCTCCGTAGCGGGGCGAGGTCCCGGCCAGATGCGGGGAGACGATCACCTCGGGCATCTCCCACAACGGAGAAGATTCCGGAAGCGGCTCCTCCTCGAAGACATCGAGACCGGCACCGCGCAGCACCCCAGACCGAAGAGCCGCAACAAGAGCCGCTTCATCGACCACGCTCCCCCGCCCGACATTTACAAAGAAGCCCCCCTGGAGCGCCTCGAATTCTGCCGAGCCGACCAATCCGGCTGTTTCGGCTGTAGCCGGCAGGGTCACGATCACCGCGTCAGAACGCTGAAACACCTCCAGAGTGGCTTCCGGACCAAAGACCTCATCGGCGGCGCCGGTGTAGCCATCGATCGATCGCTTGGTGCCGAGCACCTCCATTCCGAACGCCTTGGCACGATGCGCCACGGCCTCGCCGATCACGCCAAGCCCGAGCACCCCGAGCGTCATGCCGGCGAGGTCGGTTACCGGTGGCCAATGCCAATCTCGGTCGACCTGATTCCGAACCGCTGCACCGATTCCCCTGGTCATCGCCAAAAGGAGTCCAAATGCGTGCTCCGATACCTGCACATCATGAATCCCAACCGCCGAAGTGAGAACCACTCCGGCATCGCCAAGAGCATCTACCGGGAATTGGTCGGTGCCAGCAGTTACCGATTGGATCCAGCGAAGGCCGGGAACCAACCACTCGTCCTTCCACTGGAAAGCCACCAGTACCTCGACGCCCTCAAGAGCGAGCAGTACTCCGTCCATGTCTGGCGCAGCCACGTTCGCAACGCCTTCGACCTCGGACAGCGCTTCGACAAACCCGGTTCCGCCCACCGGGGCGAGGACGATGTTGAGGCCATCGGACATGCAGGACGTCACCTCGATTCGACGTCGGTGGGGTACCGACGAAAGCGATACTCAGGGTAGGAGGGTTGTCTCGGCGGGACTCTGGAAGAGATCAAACACGTCACCCACACCCTCGCCCAACGCGCCGAATGCCCACCAACCGACGATGGCGAGACCGAGCAATACTCCGGCCGTCCGGATTCGACGCAACCGATACAGCTGCTCCTCGCCGGTATAGACCCGTCCGGACCTCGCCGAATACACCCGCACCGCCGGGTCGTAGGAGACGGATTGTGACTCCGCAAAGACCGCTGCAAAATCCCGATCAGGCCAAGGACTGGAGACAAGTCCGGCACTGCGACTCGGCGTCGGCCGCGGTTGGGAACGCAACGATTGCACCGGTGCCGAAGAGGCCTCAGAACGGCGACCCTCGACCTTGGAGCGGATTCGATCCAATCTGCTCGGCTCGCCGCGCAGCGGCCTGATTCTTCGGGAAAAGGGGTTTGCCGGAGGGACGTCTCCGTCGACGATTTCGACTGCCACTTCCGGTCCGGAGACGTCAACCGTCACTACCGCGTCCAGCCAAGCCTGAGTCTCATCATCTTCGAGACCGACGGCATCGGCGAGCAGGACGATCTGATCGGTATTGGGGAGTGCCTCGCCGCGTTCCCAATTGGCGATGTCGACCGTGGCGAGTCCCAGTCGATCGGCGAGGCGCGTCCGCGTAAGGCCCAATGCCCGACGACGCTCTCGGAGAGTCCGGGCCAGCTCCGCTCCACTGGCAGCCATAACCGGAGAGTACACGAACGACCACCACGTTCTGTGGTGGGGTTGGCCACGGTTCGGTGGCGCCGAAGTGGGCGGCTGATTGAGCGCAGGGACCAGTTAGCCTCGTCGTCGGAGGCGTCCGGGCGCCTGGTGGGCTCCCCGGTCTTCAAAACCGGTGCAGGGCCACTTCGTGGTCCTGAGGGTTCGATTCCTTGCGCCTCCGCGAAAAGGAGCCATCAGTCATCAGTCGTCAGTCATCAGCAAGCGGCCAGATACCAGAGTCACGAACTGCACCGTTACGCCGTTTGTGGCGCTACGCCACCGCTCACCGACGGCGAATCGCCCGCGCCACCACATGGTCGATCCTCAACAAGACGTTCGACATCGCACCCCCGATTCTGATCGGAGCTGCCGTCGACATCGTGGTTCGACAGGAAGATTCCGTGCTGGCCTCCTTCGGAATCGAGGAACCTCGCACCCAGGTTGTGGTGCTTGCGGTACTGACGTTTGTGATCTGGGCGCTCGAGTCGGTGTTCGAGTACCTGCTCCGAATCGAGTGGCGCAATCTTGCTCAGTCGATTCAGCACGACCTCCGAATTGACGCCTACTCGCATATGCAGCACCTGGAACTGCAGTATTTCGAGGACCGCAGTACCGGCGATCTCATGGCCGTACTCAACGATGACGTCAACCAGTTGGAGCGATTCCTCGACAACGGCGCCAACGAGATCCTGCAGGTACTCACCACCGTGTCACTGATCGGTGCCATCTTCTTCTACTTGGCTCCGGGGATCGCCTGGCTGGCCTTCCTTCCGGTACCTGTGATTCTGTGGGGATCGTTCGTGTTCCAGCGCAAGCTCGAGCCGCGCTATGCCGACGTGCGCGAACAAGCGGCGATGGTCAACTCCGAACTGTCCAACAACCTCGGCGGGATCGCAACCATCAAGTCGTTTACGGCCGAGGAGCACGAGGTCGAACGAATCTCCGCAGAGAGCGAGGCATACAGACAGGCGAACCGACGGGCCATCGTGCTTTCCAGCGCCTTCTCGCCGCTTATTCGCATCGTGATTCTGGTGGGCTTTACCGCCACCCTCATGCTGGGCGCATTCCGGGCACTCGACGGCAGCCTGGCAATCGGCGCCTACAGCGTCATGGTCTTCCTTACCCAGCGACTCTTATGGCCGCTCACCCGTCTCGGCGAGACCTTCGACCTATATCAAAGAGCGATGGCATCGACCAACCGGATTCTCGACGTGCTGGACACCACAGCCACTATCCAAGATGGAGACGAGGAACTCGAGTCGATCAACGGAGGCATCCGGTTCGATGGCATCGAGTTCGGCTACCGCGACGGGTTTCCGGTGATTCACGGGATATCCATCGACATAGAGGCCGGCAAGACCACGGCCGTCGTAGGGCCCACCGGGTCGGGCAAGACGACGCTGATAAAGCTCTTGCTGAGGTTCTATGACGTAGACGGCGGCACCATCCTCCTCGGCGGTCACGACATTCGCGATCTCACCCTCCGGTCGCTGCGCGACGCGATCGGACTGGTCTCGCAGGACGTGTTTTTGTTCCACGGAACCGTTGCCGAGAACATCGCCTACGGGAGATTGAGTGCGAGCCCGGAGGAGATTCGCGGAGCCGCAGAAATCGCCGAGGCGCACGACTTTGTCATGGCGCTTCCCGAAGGGTACGAAACCATCGTCGGTGAGCGCGGTCAGAAGCTGTCCGGCGGCCAACGCCAGCGCGTATCGATCGCTCGGGCAGTCCTGGTCGATCCGCCAATCCTGGTGCTCGACGAGGCAACGTCATCGGTCGACAACGAGACGGAGGCAGCAATCCAAAGGTCTCTGGAGCGAATCTCGATCGGCCACACCACCCTCGTCATCGCCCACCGTCTCTCCACCATTCGTCACGCCGACCACATCTACGTGCTCGATCAAGGACGTGTCGCCGAATCGGGAACCCACGAAGAACTCCTCGAATTGGGCGGTGGAATTTACAAGGGTTTGTGGGACGTGCAGACCGGTGAAGCCGTTGGCCACTAGGGAGTCTGGGGTCCGGAGCCCGGAGTTCGGACAGCAGGAATCCCTAACCTCACACCCATGACTTCACGGCACGTCGGGCGCGATCGCCAGCGCCTCACCGCCACCGTCACCGACATCGATGTCGAGCGCCAAAAGGCGCTGCTGGTCGCGGTCGCCGACGATCGATCAAAGCCTGCAGAGATCGAAGACTCGCTCGCTGAGATGAAAAGGCTCGTCGACACTGCCGGATCGGAGGTCGTCGACGTGGTGATACAACGCAAGGCTCACCCCGACCCGGCCACCTACGTCGGAAAAGGCAAGGCCAAGGAGCTTGCCAGCCTGGGCAGGGCACTCGATATCGACCTGCTGGTCATCGATGGCGAGCTGAGCCCGGTCCAACAGCGCAACTTGCAGGAAATCTTCGAGGTCGACGTCGTAGACCGCATCGCCCTGATCCTCGATATCTTCGCCCTCCACGCTTCGAGCCGAACGGGTATGGCTCAGGTCGAGTTGGCGATGTCTCGATACCGCTTGCCGCGCTTGCGGGGCAAGGGAGTGGAGATGAGCCGACTCAAGAAGGGCATCGGTGCGCGAGGTCCGGGCGAGACCCAACTGGAGACCGATCGCCGTCGAGTGCTGCGACGGATCTCGCAACTGGAGCGAGAGCTAAAAGACCTCGTCACGGTGCGTGAAACTCAGCGCAAGGCACGTCGACGGTCAGAAACGCCATCGGCGGCAATCGTCGGGTATACCAACGCCGGCAAATCGAGTTTGCTGAACGCCCTCACCGGGTCGGACGTGCTGGTGCAGGACCAGCTGTTTTCGACACTCGATGCGACGATTCGCCGGGTCGCAATGCCGTCGGGTCGCGACGCTCTGTTGTCCGACACGGTCGGATTCGTACGGGATCTGCCCCACGAATTGGTAGAGGCCTTCCGGTCAACGCTCGAAGAAGCGGTTGACACTGATTTGCTGGTGCACGTGGTCGACGCCTCAGCAGATCAACCGGAGCGTCAGATCGTCGCGGTCCGCCAGACGTTGGAGTCGATCGGCGCCCAGGAGGTAGACGAGCTGCTGGTTCTCAACAAGGCCGACGCAGTGACGCCGACGGCGTTGAACCGGCTCACCAACCTCCACCCTGATGCGGTCGTGGTCTCGGCAGCCGAGGGAACCGGACTCGAAGACGTCATGCGTCACATTGAGGCGGCGATTACGCCCCAGGCCCAGGATCTGGAGTTGCTGATTCCTTTTGACCGCGGTGATCTGGTGGCCCACGTTCACGACGTGGCCGAGATCCTGTCGGAGACCCACGAACCCGGTGGGACGCATCTAAAGGCACGCGTACCCACCCGGCATGTGGGGCCACTGCTGAAGTTCGCCGTCTAGTCGCTGGTAGGTCTTTGTTCTTGAACATCGTTCTCGAACGGGTCGCCGGTGTCGCCATTCTCGATTCTGAGGCAGCAAACCTGGCCTATCGACGGTCGTCGGCTGCGGTAGCCCAACTCCTGCCGAACCTCCAGGGTCGTTCTTTCTTGGAGTAGATCGCCTGGTAGACAGAGATAGCGCTGCGTTCAAAGGCCACTGCCGATCCAGCCATATACATACGCCAGATTCGGTAGGTGGTCTCATCGGCAGCCTCGATTGCTGCAGCGCGATTCCTCTCCAGATTTCCGACCCAGTGACGCAGGGTGAGTGCGTAGCTGCTCCTGAGACTCTCGATGTCTCGTGCTTCGAGACCTGCCCGCTCGGCCGCCGCAATCGAAGTCTCTATGGGAGTCAGTTCTCCGTCAGGGAATACGTACGTGTTGACGAACGAGGGACGAGCTTTGCGATGCCGACCGGGGCGCGATCGGTCGGTGATGCCGTGATTCATCAGGACACCGCCGGAAGTCAAGAGATCATGCAGATGTTTGAAATAGGCGAGCAGCTGATCGCTGCCGACATGTTCAAACATTCCGATGGAGGAGATGGCATCGAATTCACCATCGACGTCCCGGTAGTCCGATACCTCGATGGATACCTGCTCTTCGAGCCCGTCCGCACGCACGCGACGTAGCGCCTCCTCGGCTTGCTTGGGACTCAACGTCACGCCGAGCGCCGTCACGCCGTAGTTGGAGGCCGCGTGACGCACGAGCGAACCCCACCCACATCCCACATCGAGCAGGCGCTGCCCTGGCTGAAGCTGCAGCTTGCGGCAGACGAGATCGAGTTTGCGTTGTTGCGCCCTGTCAAGCGACTCGTCGGAATCGAGGAAGTAGGCACACGAGTAGACCATTTCCGGATCGAGGAACGATGCAAAGAATTCGTTGCCGGTGTCGTAGTGGTGGCGAACGGCGGAACTGTCACGGCTCTTGGAGTGAGGGCGCCCCCCACGTGATGGTCTTACTGCTGCTTTTCTCCGGGCTTGATCCGGTAAGCGGCGCAGCAGGTTGGCCAGTTTGGCAATCTTTAAAGGGTGGCGGCGTAACTCGTCGATCTCTGCTCCCCAATGGAGCAACTCGATCAAGTCACCCTCGAAGTCGATGTCGTCGTAGATGTAGGCCTCGCCCGCCACGAGATCGGATGGGGGCAGCAATGTGGCTCGAAGCGACCCGGAGTGTTGTAGCACGATGGTCGAAGTCGCATCGGCGGGTCCCAAGGTTTCGCCGGTCCATGTCCGGATAGCGGGCGCCGATGAGTCGGTGTTCGAGAGCAGGAGGTCGTAGACCTTCCTGCTGATCTTAGAATCACTCAACAGAGGATCTCCATGCAGCGCTCAACCGTACCTGGCTCAAGCGTATTTCAGACCGGATGCTGTCGAAGTGAACCCGATGAGGCTCAGCCCATGTGCGTGGCCGGGTGGGCTTTGATCTAGATGTGAACACTCCAAGAATGGTCACAAATCGCTCATAAGAAGGGCTCTGGCAATGGCATCGCCGCCCACCGCTGGATCCCGCTCCCCCCAAGCCGCGGTCACGATCCGCAAATACCAAGACAGCGACGCCGTCGGCGTGGGCCGACTGATTGCACACACCTACTCGGCTTTCAACCTGGATTTCGCCACACCCGAAGAGCAAGCCGACCTGTTGGGACCCTTCCACTTCGCCGAGTCGAAAGAGCCTGCTCATCGGGCCGCCATCGCGCAGGTGCTTGCGGCTCCGCTGATACTCGTCGCCGAGGAGGCGGGTGCGATCGTCGCCGTGCTGAGAGGAGGCCGGGTAGATCAGCGGCAACGGGTGGTGCTGCAGAGCCTGTTCGTGGATGGCACCCACCATCGTCGCGGCATCGGACGGATGCTCGTGGAACGATTCGAACAGGAGTGCCGGTCGTCGGGCACCATGCGGATCAAGGTGTCTGCGACCATGTACGCGATCCGGTTCTATGAGGTGCTTGGCTACAAGCGATCCACCGGCGCTCGCACGACGCGCAGTTTTGAGGGCAGCGGTTTCCCGTATCAGCCGATGATCAAGACGCTCGCTTGACACCTGCGCGCTCGTTATGTCGAGTGGGGGTACTCGCACCCCAGAGAACCAGGTAACCGGCGTCGGCCTGGAAGTCGCCGCCCCGATAGGCTGCTTCACCGAGACGAGGGGCGCATGTGAAGCACGAGCAGGAGGACCGCATATCGACCCTGCGTCGTCGGTCGCGGGTGCGTTTCACCGTTACGGCCATTGGTCTTCTGGTGGCCGGGATCGCCGGCTATGTGGGGTTTGTAGCCTTCGTTGAGTCCGACCGGTCGACGGGGTCGGCAGTGTTGGTGCTGGCCGCGTCCACGGGCTTCGCTGCATTCTTCTCGCCGTGCTCGTTCCCCCTGCTGTTGACCTTCCTGGCCCGTCGAGCCGACGAGTCGACCCACCTTGCGTTGGCGAGTGCGCTGCGGGTGGCGTTGGGTGCAGTTGTTCTCCTGTCCCTCTTGGCTATTCCGATCGTCATCTTTGGTGATGTGGCCGCGACCTTCGTGGCATTCGATCGGCCCGCCGGTCGAGTCTTTCGAGCGGTGATCGGACTGACTCTGGTTGTCTTCGGACTGCGACAGGCGCGTCTGCTTCGATTTCGGATTCGAGGATTCGATTGGGTGGCGACCCGGGCAGCCGCCAGGTTCGATCCATCCCGTCCCTCGAGCCCGGCACGACGCGATTTCCTCTACGGCTTTGGGTATCTGCTGGCCGGCTTTGGGTGAACCGGGCCCTTGCTTGCCGGTCTGGCAGCCCAATCCCTGACAGTGAACACCACCCAGACCATTTGGGCGTTCGCCACGGTTGCGGTGGTCTTTGCGACTCTGCTGGTAGCCGCCTCGGTGACCGTCGCCACCGCCACAACCGAAGTGCTGCGACCGATCCGGATGAGCGGCTCGACAGCCAAGCGATGGAGCGGGTTAGTTCTCCTGTTCGTCGGGGCGTGGTTCATCGTCCTCGCCACCTTGCCTTCACCAATCCTCGGCGGCTAGTCGCTGATTGTCTTCAGGCTTGCAGGGCTACGGTGAGGCGGACGCACTCGCCTCGATGCTGGGAACCCCATCAGGAGGTAGACCGTGGATCAGATGACGGACAGTCGAGTCGCCGAAGTCCTCGCCGGTCCCCACCAGGCCATTCTCTCCGTAGCCCGCAAGGACAAAGGGCCTCTCGCCGTTCCCATGAGCTACCGATTCATCGACGGGACCTTTGTTTTCGTGACCTCGGCGGAGTCACTTCACAGCAAACTGATGCTGAAGCGGGGACGAGCCACCATGACCGTGCAGGAGGCACTGTCCGACGGTCTGACGGTGGATCAGTGGTACGTGATCGCAGAAGGGCCGGTTCGGTTCACCGACGAGGATCCACTCGCCCATGTTCGATTCATCCTGGCCAAGGATCGGGGTGAGGCGTACGCAGATGCCTGGCTGGCGCGGGTCTCTTCCGGCGGCGACCGTGTTGCTGTCCTCGATCCTGAAAGGATCACCGGATACGAATCCCACCGGAAACTCGAGCCCGACTCTTCCTAACGCGGAGGAATGGGCGGGGGCTAGGCGCCGACCCTCCACACGGATGTCGGCTCATTGAATCCTTTTAGGGATATCTCGCCAACTGGTTCGAAGGTGTATCCCTTGCCGAGGGCAAGTTGGCGCACGCTGTCGGCGACCATGACTTCTCCTGCACTGCCGAGTGCGGCGACTCGACTTGCTTGGGTTACTACGGCCCCGTGGATGTCGCCATCTTCTTGGATGGGTTCGCCCGCGGCCATTCCTATCCGTATCTGCAGCGGCTCTGAGGAGATCTGACGCTGTAGGTCGATGGCGAAGGCAAGGGCACTCGAATTGGAATCAAACGAGACGAGTGAGCCGTCTCCTAGATGTTTGACGACAGTTCCGCCCTGTTTCGCAGAGTTCTCGACTACCAACTGCTCCACGGCACGTATCGCAGAGCGCCCGAGCTCATCGCCCACCCGTTCTACATATTCCGTTGACCCAACGACATCAGTAAACACCACCGTTCTGAAGCCCGAAGGAATCCCTTTGCGATCGGGGCCATCGTCTATAGCGAGAAGGTTGGAGATGGCGTCGAGGACCGCCGGCCGGTCGGCGACGTAGGGAGCAAAGGTCCCATCGACTATCCGTAGCTGCGAGTTCGGGATGCCCGCAGCCATCTTTCGAGCCTCCACGCGGAAGTCCATTTCCGGATTGCGCGAAGCCAGAATCAACGTCGGTGCCAGGACCGAACCAAGAGTGGGGGTCACATCCCACTCCCGCATCGCCTCGACGTTGGACGTCAGATTCTCATGCTCCTCGCGATTGGTCCTCTCGAGAGCGGACCATTGCTCCAACTCATCACGAGGTGCCAGTCGTTCGAACATCGTGATCGGCACCGAGCCGGCGCCACGTTCAATAGTGGACAACGCCGCCTGGGCTTGTATCGGACCGTCGAGGAAGCTGGACTCGACCTTGGCAAGCGAATCACACAGGATCAGACCGATCAGCTGCTCCGGATGCTCGGCGGCGAATTCGATAGCGATGGGACCCTGAGACATGACGGCCAGGAGCGCGAACCGTTCCACTCCGCAAGCCGCGGCGACCGCCAAGATATCTAGTCCGGCCTCCCCAATCGACATGCCGAGTCGAGTACCCGATTCGGATACATCGCGACCTGGCAGTTCCTTGTCGGACATCCCATACCCCCGTGGGTCGAACCTGATAACTCTGTACCGCTCGGAGAGAGCGACATAGAACGACGCAATCGATGGGACCGTCCACTCGAGTTCGGCGTGGCTCAGAGTCAGATTGTGGATGACGAACAGCGGAAGACCTGAACCGATCTCCCAATAGGCAATCCCGACACCGTCCGAGGTCGTCGTGAACTGAATGTCGCGATGAGGGATTTCCACGCAGTGCAGCGTACCGACCGGTCGCATGCTGAGTGCCCGCATTACCTCTAGGAAGAAGCGGAGCGTCTTTCACCAAAAACACGGTCCACCGGTCGTTCGACGAGTGGCCACTGACACCACTCACCATATTGACAATGGTCGATATGACTGATATCTTTCATATTGACACTCGTCGATATAAGGATTGGTGGAGGTCACCATGAATCACATGAATCTCGACCTGGTCAAGGTCATCCAGAAGGAACAACTCGAAAGAGCATGCCGGGCGCGTTCGGGATCGGCAGTTCGACAAAGCCGCCGAGACGCTCGGAAGCCCTTCTCGGTACGAAGCACGCTGGGTATACAGGCAAAGACCAAGCCCGCGTGCGTCGCCTGCCCGGTTCCTACGGGCTAAACACCGCGGCTACTTCTAGGCGGCGCGCTCCAGGATCGGATCGAAGTACTTCGCCAGCTCTGCCTTGCATTGATCTAGCGATTCGATCACGTACAAGTGGTCGTGCTGTTCGTACATCACCTTGTCCTTGCCGAGGACGTTGTCGAGGGTGAACGGCTCGTACTCCAACTTGCCCTCAGCGGCGTTGGTGAATTCGTCGCCGCCCGACATGAGCCCGGTCCCAAAGACCTTCATCACGCCGTCCTCCATGATCATTCCGAACTCGGTGGAGTACCACGCCAGCCGTTTGATGTTCTCCTTCTCCTCCTCGACGTCGGTTCCGAGGTAGGCAGGGGCAAACATCTCCTGAAGCGCGGAGTATTCGGGAAGGGTGAAGAAGGGCGTGTGCCCGAAGATGTCGTGGAACATGTCGGGCTCTGGGGTCCAGTCGAGTTCTTCCCACGAGCGCATGTAGTTGGTTACGAGAAATTCCTTGCGGTCAAAGAAGCGGTACCAGTCGTCGGATTCGGTAAACCGAACGTCGGTGCGAACCACCGTCCATCCGGTGGCCGGTGGGATCTTCGAGTTGAGATGATCGAGCGTCGGAATGCTCTCCGACGGCAGATCGAGCAGATCAAAACCCCTCAGATAGAGAGCGCTCGCATGCTCCCGAATCTTGGGAAGTTGGCGCCGGTACAGCTCAGCCCAGGTCTTGTGCTGCTCGGGCGAAAACTCGATGTCCTCCATCAATACCTCCGGTCGACGAGACCCGATGGAGGAGCGGCGCCCCAACCGCACGGGCAATCAGGCTCCGAATTTACTCGGAGTGCTGTTGATCCGCATCATCAACACCGGCCATGAAACCGCACATCCAGATGAACCGGCCTTCATGCGGCCGGCAACGGCTTACGGAACTCGTGGCCCGTCTGAACCACCTCGTAGCCGAGGCCCTCATACAACTGATACGCACCGGTGGTATTGGTGACGAGCACTCCGAGGGCGACCTCGACCATCCCCATCTCTTTGAACATTCGCATGCTCTCGGCAATGGCGGCTTTGGCGACGCCCTGACCGCGCCACTTTCGCTGGACCGAAATATCCTCGGTCCAGCCGCGGCGTCTTCCCAATTCTCGGTTCTCCTCCTCGTCGAAGAAGTTGAGGACCTGTCCGACTATCTCGTCACCCTCGAACACGACCTTCCACAACGAAGGGTCAGCATTGGGCTGCTCGGCAAACTGCTTGAAGTGGGCTTCGGTGCCGGGGGCAAACCCGACGTGGTCACGAAATGCCTCCTGCTCGGCATTCCACACCTGCCGCATGTCGGCGGCAGTCGTCGACCGAAACTCGAGACCAGGCGGCAGCGGACAATCCGGGATCGGCTGGTCAAGCGGCCTCGTCATCAGTGTGTAGGTCTGCGAAATGGCAAATCCAGCTGCTTGCACCACCTCAATGTTGTGCCGTTCGGGTTCTTCCAGCCAGGTTTCGAAGAATTGGTTGCCGGAATGCGGATGTTCAACGGCGATTTCGCGCAGCCGCTCCTCGCTCCATTCGACCAGCCGCTGCTGGATCGAAAGGTGGCGCACCGTCGGAAGAGCCGAGCCGACGAACTTCATCACCCGATCGGCAGTCGCCTCCTCGATCCACCAGTAGACCCTGGTAAAGCCGACGATCTCACCGGATCGTTCGGCGATGACGATGTCGGTATCGGGGTCACAGTTGGTGAGATGACGGTAGGCATTCGTCATCCCCTGCAACGAGTCATGGCGATCCACGCCGTCGTGGCGGCCCTGCTCCTTCAGCACGCCCACCATGCCCCCGAGGTCGGTTTCGCCGCCGTAGGCGCGAAAGGTCACATCACCGATCTGGTCTGGGAGCGTCGCCATCGGGTGGATTCAAGCACCGCAACCAACGCCGATCTGTAGGTTCGCGGTCATGCGCTATCTAGATGCCGATGCGACAAGGGCGGCCCTGTCGATGAGCGACGCCATTCGGGCGATGGAAGGTGCGTTCGGAGACGACATCGAGGTCCCGGTCCGCAACCTCCTCGGTCCCTCTTTGTTCATGGCAGGGCGAGTCGGACGCCAGACCGGTGTAAAGGTCGTCTCGACGGTGCCCGGTAAACCGTTCGGCATCGTTGCCGTCTTTGATGAAGAAGGCGCCTGCACCGGCCTCGTCGACGGTCCAACCCTCACCGCGATCCGCACCGCCGCAGGTGCCGGCCTCGCTACCCGCCTGCTGGCCCGCCCCGATTCGCGAACCCTGGCGATGCTGGGAGCCGGCGCGATGGCATTCGACCAGGTCATGGCCGTCAAGGAGGTGCGTCCGATCGGAGAGGTCTTCATCTGGAGTCGGGATCAAGCAAACGCCGAGAGCCTCGCCGAAAGGGTCGGAGGGACCGCGGTATCCCGAGCGGAAGATGCCGTTGCCACCGCCGATGTCATCTCCACAGCAACGCCGGCGAGAAGCCCACTGTTCGATGCAGCCGCCGTAAAGCCGGGGACGCACATCAATGCGGTCGGTGCCTTCACCCCGGAAATGTGCGAGATACCTCCGGCGGTCGTGCGGGAGGCAATGGCGATCGTCGACGATATCGAAGCGGCAGCCGCCGAAGCCGGTGATCTGCTGCAAGCAGAGAAGTCGCCGGACGGAACCATGGCCGACCTTCTCTCGGGCCGACACCGGGGCAGGAGCGGTCCCGCCGAGATCACTTTCTTCAAATCAGTAGGGATTTCCAGTCAGGACGTGGCAGCCGGAGTAGCCGCGCTCAGCAGCGCAGCCGAATTAGGACTCGGAACCGAGATCGGCTGATCGGTACGCTCGAATCATGAGCACCATCTTCACCAAGATCATCGAGGGCGAGATTCCTTCGCATCGGGTCTACGAGGACGACTCGACATACGCCTTTCTCGACATCAACCCCCGCCAGCCCGGGCACACGCTCGTGGTGCCCAAAGTTGAGGTGGACTATCTGTTCGATCTTTCCCCCGACCACTACGGCGCCTTGTGGAGCGCAGCCAACACCGTTGCAGCCGCTCTCAAGCAAGTCACAGGATGCGCTCGCGTCGTTGTCATCGTTCTCGGTTACGAAGTGCCGCACGCCCACATCCACCTCATCCCGAGCAATGATCTCGGCGACATCCCCTTCCCGCCGCTCGACGCTTCTGCTCAGGAGCGCCTGGCCGAAACCGCTGCCGAGATCCGCACCGCCCTCCTCTGAACCCGGATCGCGATCTGGCGCTAGATTCGGCAACCAGCGACCCAGAGGATCCGATGGCCGACGCCAACAAGACGAGCGAGGCCAAGAAGCCAGACGACGCCGACAAGGCCAAACAGTCTGAAGAACGCGCCGCCGAGCCGCTCTTTCCACCGCCGACCGACATCGGGGGCGGGATCGAGCCATTCGCCAGAGCGATCATCCAATCCAATCAGACCGAGTACCTGCGCGCCGCACGCAGCCAGAGGTTTGCGTTTGCGACGATGAAGTGGCTTTTTCTGACCGTGTTTCTGGTGGCGCTCGGGTCGATGATCGCCGCCATTCGGATCGCAACCGATGTCCCGGAGGGTGGCTACGACTGGGCGCACGCTGGGGTCGTTGCAGGTATCGCCGTCATGGCGATCGCTCTCTTTACTCTGCTGCTCTATATGAGGCCGCTGGCGGCACTCGAGCGCAACAGTGTCGTCCAATCCTTCCTCACCGTCGTGGTCAACTCGTACTGGACCCGCCTGCTGTACGTAAGAGAGGCAGCCGACATCGACGTGCACCTGGAGGACGCCACGGCCTACACAGTCGAACACCTGGGCGGGTTGCTCGACCGGCAGATTCTCGGTGCTTCAAAGTTCATGGACCTGATGCGCCGTGCCCAGGACGACGCTGATCTCGATACCAACTTGTACCGCTCACCCCTCTAGGCGGACACAGCCACATGGACGACGGGACCTTTCTTCGTGCAGCCATCGCCGAGGCCCGCGCCAGCCGGGCTGAAGGCGGTATTCCGATCGGATCCGTACTGGTCGTGGATGGTGAGATCGTCGGTCGGGGCCACAATCGCCGGGTCCAAGACGGGAGCGTCATCCTCCACGCCGAAATGGACGCACTCGAAAACGCAGGACGTCTCCCAGCCTCGGTCTACGCCAAGGCAACGCTGTACTCGACGCTGTCGCCCTGCGACATGTGCAGCGGAGCCGCTCTGCTGTATGGAATCCCGCGAGTCGTCATCGGAGAGAACCGCACCTTCAGCGGACCCGAAGATCACGTTCGCTCTCGCGGGGTCGAGATCGTGATCGTGGATGATCCTGAATGCATCGCTCTCATGGCCGAGTTCGTGGCTGCAGAACCGCAGCTTTGGAACGAGGACATCGGTGAGTAACCGCATCGGCATCGCCAGCGATCGGGTGCTCATCCACCACGCCCCGACGCCGGGCCTCATCGTTATCGAAGACGGGATCATCGTCGACGTCCTCGACCGCAACGCGTATTCCGGCGGATCCGTAGAAGATGTCGGAGATCTGGTGGTGATGCCCGCCCTCATCGACACGAATGTCAATATCAGCGATCCGGGCCACAGCCACTGGGAGGGGTTTGGTAGCGCCACGTCGGCTGCCGCCGCCGGTGGAGTGGCGGTACTCGTCGACATGCCGCTCAATTCGGTGCCCCGCACGGTGACCGCTGCCGGACTGGCTCACAAGCAAGCAGCAAGTCGGGGGCTGATCAGAGTCGATGTGGGGTTCTGGGGAGGCATCGTTCCCGGGAACCTCATCGAGGTGCCGCTGCTGGCAGACGCGGGTGTCTTCGGATTTGCCACCGCTCTCATCGACTCGGGACTGGGCGAACCCGACAGCATCGACGTCGACGATCTCGAAGGTGCGATGCGGGCTACCGACGCCGTCGGACTTCCTTTGCTGGTGGATGCCGAAGCGCCCGGACCGTTGATGGCGGCTCCGGCCGCGGGAGATGACTACCCGTCGTTCCTGCTGAGCCGACCCGAAGAGGCCGAACTCGAGGCAATAGCGGCGCTGATCGACACCGCATACCGCACCAACGGCTGGGCACACATCCTTCACCTCTCCTCGGCAGACGCTCTGCCGATGCTCGCCGACGCCCGTGCCGCCGGAGTGCGAATAACAGTGGAAACATGTCCCCACTACCTCACCCTCAGCGCCGAAGACATCCCGGATGACGCCACCGAGTACAAATGCTCGCCACCGATCCGCTCGGCAGACAATCGGGAACGGCTGTGGCAAGGGCTCTGGGACGGCACCATTGACATGGTTGTCAGCGACCACTCCCCTTGTCCTCCAGAGTTCAAGCAAGGCGGGTTTACCCGAGCCTGGAGCGGGATCTCATCGCTCGAGTTGAGACTGGCGGTCATGTGGACCGAGGCATCCCGCCGCGGGATTGGGATGCGACACCTGGTCCGCTGGCTCAGCGAGGCACCTGCGGCCCTGATCCAGTTGCCCTCGGGAGCGATCGAGCCCGGACGCAGGGCCGATCTCATCGCCTGGGATCCCGACGCCGAATTCGTCGTCGAACCCGATGAACTCCTGCAACGTCACCACCTCACCCCGTACGCCGGGTACACATTGCGCGGGGTGGTCCATCACACCTGGAGCGCGGGCAAGATGGTGTTTACACATCGACAATTGGTGCGCACCGCCAAGGGGGAGCTACTCGAGCGATGACCAACCAGCACCTATTGCTAAGGACACCATGGACATCACGACGCTGAACTCGCTTGATCGTCATGACGCGGTGTCCGCACTTACCGGTTGTTGCGCATCCTCAGCCTGGATCGACCGCATGGTCGTTGCACGCCCATTTCGCGATGCTCCGGCGCTCCTCACAGCAGCCGAAGAGGTGTGGTGGGACCTCGGCGCCGACGACTGGCAGGAGGCTTTTGTGGCTCATGAAGGGCCGACCTCACCAGATACCTCCGGCGAGTACGAAGAGGCGTTTGGATACCCGTATCTGGTCTTCGCCGAGAATCTCAGCGCAACCGACCTGGACACGCTCTACAAGAGGCGTCTGGAACATGACGCTCTGGCCGAGTTGAGTATCACCGCCACCGAGCAGGCTCGAATAACCAACTTCCGACTACGGCAACTCCTGGATCTCGTCTAGATCAAGCAGGCTGCGGGATCACGCGGATCGAGGGGAGGGTGCGGTGGCGTTCGGCGAAGTCGAGCCCGTACCCGACGACCCACACGTCGGGAATGTCGAAGCCCAGATAGGCGACGTCAACGTCTACTTCACTGCGGTCGGGCTTGCGCAGCAAGGTGCAGGCGTCCAGCGAGGCCGGTCCGCGCGCCTCGAGCAACTTGAGCAAATAGGCCAGGGTGTGCCCGGTATCGACGATGTCTTCGACCACCAACACCGGTTGACCGCCGATATCGTGGCGCACGTCCATCAGCAGGCGTACGGCACCCGGATCGGTGCTCTCGTCCTCGCCGTAGGAAGTGACGGCAATGAACTCGATGCGGTGCGGGATGGTGAGACGCCGGGCCAGGTCGGCGAGAAAGATAAACGACCCCTTAAGCACTCCGATCAGAACCAGTTCTTCGGCAGAGGCGTAATCAGCGCTGATAGCCGCAGCTAGTTCCTTGACCCGCTCGGCGATCAGGTCCTCAGAAATCAGCGTCTGGAGTTCATCGCTCACGGGTCGTCAGCGTAGTCCGGGGCTTAGAACGTCTCCGCACCTTCGTTGACATTGGGAAGTTCGATCACCGGTCCGTCGTAGACGTCGCACCAGTAGTGATTCAACGTCGCTCCTTCAAAGAGCGACGCCGCAAAGTCGAAAGCCGCTGGATCCTGTTCACGCAGTTCGGCGCGAGTGCGCGGCTGGGTGAATCCTCTGGTTCGCTCCTCGTATTGACCGAGATAGACCTGGACGACCTCCGCCCAGTACTCCGACGGATTGGTCATCGCGTAATGCCTCAAATCCCACGCTCCGCTGGCCGATCCGACCTCGAACAGCGCATCGAGGCTGCCAAACCCCGCCGGCTCCAAGACGAGGTGGCCCAACTCGTGCACGAGGACACTCCCCCAGTTGGCGGTGCCGTAACTCCCGTGCCTTTCGGATGGGACCATGCACAGCACATCGTCGGCGGGCGACACCGAGTACGTCAGACCGCCTCCGCTGCCGACAAAGCCCGGATGGTCGGGGTCCACCGCGTAGGTACGACCTTCTTCGTACACCCACTCCGGAAGGTCGCCTGCCGATTCATCCATACCGGTCAGGATCACGGCGTGATTCTCTCGAATGAGAGAAGCGATCAGAAGCGGATCATGGCCAAACATCCGGTCGACGATCTGAGCGGCGGCCTCCAGTGCCTCAATCGGGGTCTTGGCCGAACCAACCACGAAGATCCCCGAGGCCGAGCAGTAGTGGGTGTAGAAGGTCGGATCGAACTCGTAGGCCGCACCTTCGCGCCCATAAGGCGGCGGCGACTCCTCGAAACATAAGAGGGTCGACACAAACGGTTCGGTGGTGGACGTCGTCGAGAGAAACTCCGAAGTACTCGTCGACTCTGCCGTGGTGGTCACAGTTGTGGAAGTCGATGTAGAGGTCGATGGCGGCGCCAGGGTCAACGGAACTGCCGTCTCGACCACCGCGGCGTCGCCACAGGCGCTCATCATCACAACCAATGCGACACCGGCCGCACCACGACGCAGCATCGATTCGACCTCTGGATCGGGAAAAGCGGACCCTACCGAGCGCCTGAGCTTCTGCCAGATCGCAACCACCAGATCGAGAGCAGTGCAGCCAATCCAAGCGACCCCATCGAAGTCAGCCACATCGGCGTGTACGAATCGGTCCTATCAACCATCCAACCAAACAGCGTCGGGGCCACACCCAACCCGGCGAGAAACCCGAACATGACGACTCCGCTGGCCCGTCCCGATCGTTCCTCCCCTGCTTTATCGATCACCGACAGCATCCCGACCGAATTCCACGATGAAGACGACACGCCGGCGATGACCGCGCCGACCCACAGCAACCACGCCGGCCCCGCATCCGCCGCCATGAAAACAAGCACCGCCGCCACGGAACCGACGGCGAGGACCGCAAGCGTGAAGTCGTGGCGGCGACGGACATCCGCATACCTCGACCACCCGATCCGTGCGAACAGCGCGGTAAAGCCGATAAGACCGGCAGCAGCCCCACCAGCACGGGCGGTCATCCCAAGCGCCTCCTCGGCAAACAGCGGTATGAGGAAGGAATACGCAGCCCCGAAGCCCATCAACCCGCCGTAGATGGTTAGGAATGTGATCCCCGGCGGCAGGCGGTCGCGCCGGGTGTGGGCGATCGCCTCATGTTCGGCAGTGGTTCGATGATCGGCCGGCAGTGAGATATACGTCACCAACAGCCCGACGGCCGGGACCACGACAACCACTGCGATGGCCCAGCGCCATCCCCATGCCTCAGCAATAACCGGCATCACCAGCCCGCTGACGAACACACCAGCCTGGACTCCCGATTGTTTGATCCCGGTCACAACGCCCCGCCTGCCGGCAGGAGTGTGCGCTGCGATCAACTTGTTGGTGACCGGATTGCCGCCGGCCTGGGCAGCAGCAGAGACCGCCACCGGAAGCAACATCCACCAATAGGAGGGGGCCAACGCCAAGCCGACAAACCCGACGGCAGCCAACACAAACATCAGCGCCAGCCCCCTGCGCCCCCCGAGCGAGTCGGTCGCCCGGCCGGTGAGTGGGGAAATGAGCGCGGCGCCCAGAGTGGTCACGGTGATCAGTCCACCGATCTGGGCGCGACTCACCCCGAGGTCGTCGCGCATAAACGGGGCCAGTATGCCGAGACCTACCGGTGTCAGAGTGGCCGCGGCCATGGCAACGGCCAGCAACCCGGCAAAAGCAAAGCGCCAGGACAAGCGCGAGGTGTCGGGTGCCGGGGTCATGGCAGACGACGGTACCGCTCTCCAGTCAATGCCCAACCGCTGACTGACTACCGGTCTTCTGTTGACACCCCGGCCTCAATCGTGCCAGCATGTGGCGGCTCTTCACGGAGGAGACACTGCAATGATCACAAAGGTTCCCATCACCGACCGGTGACCGTTCGGGTCCCATCGTGGACCTGAGGTGAGGCTCACTGGCCTCGCTACCCCTTTGCAACCTCCGATACCGGCGCGCACGCGCCACGACCATGCTGGAGCCACATGATCCCGGTACGCGCCTACTGGCGGCTACTAAGGCAATACCTGAGACCGTTGCGGGCTCGCGTCGTCCTGCTGTGGACGCTCCTACTCACCGGCATCGCCTTCCAGGTGATCAGCCCGCAGCTGATTCGGGCGTTTATCGACCGCGCCATAGAAGGATCCGACACCGGTCCGCTGCTCGGACTGGCAGTGACCTTCATCCTGCTGGCGGTGGGACATCAGGCACTAAACGTCACCGCCACCTACTTCGCAGAACAGGTCGGCTGGACCGCCACCAATGAGATGCGGGCGGATCTGGCCGAGCACCTGCTCGATCTCGACATGTCATTTCACAAGGTACGAACACCCGGCGAACTGATCGAACGGATCGACGGCGACGTCACAACTCTGTCCAACTTCTTCTCGAAGTTCGTGATCCACGTCGCCGGGAACCTCGTGCTGCTGATCGCCGTGATTGCCCTCCTGTGGCGGGAACACCCCTGGGTCGGAATCGGGATGACGGTCTTTGCCGTGCTGGCGATGACGGCGATGATCGGAATGCAGGCAATCGCCATTCCCTGGTGGCGGGCGGTGCGGGCCAAGCGAGCCGAATTCTTCGGATTCCTGGGCGAACAGCTCGGCGGCACCGAAGACATCCGGGCCAACGGCGCCGTTCCGTACATGATCCATCGCTTTACCCAGGTTCACCGCGAATGGCTTCCACTGGAGGTCAGAGGCCGCTTCGGCTTTGCGGTCATGTGGGGTACATCGATCGGCGTCTACGTCTTTGGTCTCGCCATGGTCTTCTGGCTGGGTTCGGTCCTGATCGGCAGAGATGCCATCACCATCGGTTCGGTGTATCTGGTCTTCCACTACACCGACATGCTGCGTCACCCGGTCGATCAGATACGCACCCAGATGGAGGATCTGCAGAAGGCTGGAGC
Source organism: uncultured Kiloniellaceae bacterium (assembly GCA_964194935.1). Taxonomy (GTDB): domain Bacteria; phylum Actinomycetota; class Acidimicrobiia; order Spongiisociales; family UBA11373; genus JACZWZ01. Next base: position 21,429 of record CAXMOL010000079.1, on the reverse strand, counting down.
AGGGATCGAACGGGTCCGCGAGCTATTTGCGGTGACGACCCGGCTCCCCGAGGACGGCGATCGCTCACTCGCAGCCGGAGCTCTCAGCGTGGAGATCGATGGTGTCGACTTCTCCTATCACGACGACGACTCGGACGACGAGATCGTTCTCAACGATCTCGACCTCGAGTTGGGGGCAGGCCGGGTTCTCGGGCTCTTGGGCAGAACCGGCAGCGGCAAGTCGACGCTGGCGCGCCTGCTCACCCGTCTCTACGACCCGACCGTCGGCGAGATCCGTATCGGCGGCGTCCCCCTTTCCGACATCGAGCGGGGTGATCGGCGCGCCCGCATCGGCATGGTGACTCAGGAGGTTCAGCTGTTTCGGGCCACGGTGCGCGACAACCTCACCTTCTTCGACGAGACCATCGACGACGCCAAAATCTGGACGGTGCTCGACGACCTCGAGGTCGGCGACTGGGTCCGCTCACTGGCAGCCGGGCTCGACACCATGCTCGAGTCGGGGTCGGGCGGCCTGTCGGCCGGTCAGGCGCAGCTACTCGCCTTTGCCCGCATCTTCCTGCGAGACCCCGGTTTGGTGATCTTGGACGAGGCATCATCACGGCTCGACCCGGCCACCGAGGTTCTCATCGAACGCGCCGTCGACCGGCTGCTCGAGGGGCGGACCGGAGTCATCATCGCTCACCGTCTCGCCACCGTGGAACGGGCCGACGACATCCTCATTCTGGAGGATGGTCACGTCGTCGAGCACGGACCCCGGGCTGCGCTCGCAGCCGACGAGTCGTCACGATTTAGCGGGTTGTTGCGAACCGGCATCGAGGAGCTGCTGGCATGACCAAACCGCAAACGCCTACCGCCCGCCTCGGCAGAGGCCTGGCCGGCTACCGCAAGGGCCACTTCTTCCTCAACATGTTGGGCTGGGGGACGATGTGGGTACTCCCGGTGATCCCGGCGCTGATCACCCGCGAATTCTTCGACCGGATCACCGGCGACGATCCCACCGGGTTCACCGTGACGACCCTGGTGATGATCATGATCGCCTACGGACTGGGGCGGATCAGCCTCATGGTGGTGGCGATGTGGAATGACATCCACCTCACCTTCCGCATCAGCAGCCTATTGCGCCGCAACATGCTGGAGGAGATCTTTGATCTCCCCGGTGCCCAGTCGATGAAGGAGTCACCCGGAGAGGCGATCAGCCGCTTCCGTGACGACGTGGATGAGATCCAGGAGACGTTCACGTGGACGCTGGACATGCTCGGCCTCTCCGCCTTTACGATCGTGGCCTTTTTCATCCTCATCGGGATCGATGCCCAATTCACTGTCTACGTCTTCGCTCCGATGGTGGCGGTGATCTGGATTGCCGCTTCCACCCGGCGCAGAGTGAAGCGCTACCGCGAGGCCGCCCGGGAGGCGACCGGGCGGATCACCGAATCGCTGGCCGAGACGTTTGGCTCGGTCCAATCGATCAAGGTGGCAGGGGCTGAACAGCCGATGATCCGACACTTCCGTCAGCTCAACGACGAGCGGCGAACGGTGATGGTGCGCGACAAAGTGCTCACTTCTGCGTTGGAGTCATTGTTCTGGAACACGATCAGCATCGGGACGGGAATCATCCTGATCGTCACCGCAAGCGCCATGAGTTCGGGCGAGTTCACCATCGGCGAGTTCGCAGTATTCGTCTACTTCATCGGGTTCATCACCGACGCGATGTTCTTCCTCGGTCTCTTTATCGCCCGCTATCAGCAGGCGGCGGTGTCCTTCGGCCGCATGATCGAACTGATGGGTGAGGGTGATCCGTTGCGGCTGGTGCAGCCGCGCCAGTTGCATCTGTCCGGTCCGCTGGCAGAACCCGAGGTGATCCCACCGCACTTTGCTCCGCTGCAACGGCTCGACATTGCCGGGCTCACGTTCCACTACCGGGATTCGGAAGCGGGTATCGATGATGTCTCGTTCAGCGTTCCGCAGGGATCGTTTACGGTCGTCACCGGCCGCATCGGCGCCGGCAAGACAACGCTGCTGCGCTCGATCCTTGGGCTGGTCAAACCTGACGGCGGCTCCGTATCCTGGAACGGCGAGGTGGTCCCCGATCCGGCGTCGTTCTTCATCCCACCACGCTCGGCATACACCTCGCAGGTGCCGCGACTCTTCTCGTTGACACTGCTGCAGAACCTGCTGATGGGACGGCGTGACCCAGAGACACAGGTACGAGAGGCGCTCGACGCCGCCGTCATGTCATCGGACGTGGAGAGCATGGCCGAGGGACTGTCGACGATGGTCGGCCCGATGGGGGTACGTCTGTCCGGTGGCCAAATCCAGCGATCGGCCACCGCCCGCATGTTCGTGCGTAGACCCGACCTGCTGGTGTTCGACGACGTGTCGAGTGCGCTCGATGTGGAGACGGAGCGGATCCTGTGGGAGCAGTTGTTCCGTGACCGGGCCGGGGTGACCAGCATCGTCGTATCCCACCGCCGCCCGGCGCTGCAGCGAGCCGACCAGATCGTGGTGATGGATGGCGGCCGGGTCACGGCCATCGGAACGCTCGACGAACTCATGGACACCAGCCCGGAGTTCATGGCCCTGTGGGAAGGAGATGGAGACTGAGTAGCCAGTCTCCATCTCCAGTAAGAAACCACTCTCCCCTTTGGGGGGAGTCAAACGTAGAACGGGGCGCCGCCGTAGGCGGCTCATCCATGCGGAGGCATACGGGGCCGGGCAGGACCCGAATGGTGGAGCTAGAGCCGTAGGCGTTTGGTGGGGGGGCCGCTGTCACCCCATGAGTGATCTGTCGCGTTTAGTGCCCGACGGTTGGTTGGATCACTCTCCCCTCTGGGGGGAGTCAAACCTAGAACGAGGCGCCGCCGCAGGCGGCACCACCATGCGGAGACATTCGGGGCCGGGCAGGACCCGAATGGTGGAGCAAGAGCCGCCAGGCCTTTAGTTTGGGGGAACGACACCCGATACCTGATAACGGACAACCGATAACGGACAACGGATTTTGTGAATTGCTTCACTTAGTCCCGGAACCCGCCTACATTGCTCCATTCCACCTCAAAGGATCACAATTTTGAACCCCTTCAAGAACCGACGTCGCCGAAAACAGCGCCCCAATCTCAGCGCCGCGACACACCCGAATCTGCGCCCACACTTCTCCGGCCTCAACCTCTTTCGCTAGCGACTGACTCCCCCTAACGGGGAGTCCTCGCATTTCGTCCTCACCGCACCGATTGGGGAGTACCGTCGCGCCCATGTCGACACTTCTCGTCAAGAACGCGCAGGTCCTGGTCACCATGGATGGTGACCGCCGTGAGATCGCCTCGGGTGGCCTCTTCGCCCGGGACGGAGTCATCGAACAGGCGGGCGCCAGCGCCGATCTTCCCGACACCGCCGACGAGGTCTTCGATGCCTCCGGCTTGTTGGTGCTGCCGGGGCTGATAAACACCCACCACCACATCTATCAGACACTGACCAGGACATATCCACCGGCACAGAACGTCGGCCTGTTCTCCTGGCTGCGGGCGCTGTATCCGGTGTGGGCCAACCTCACCCCCGATGCAGTACGCACTTCGACCACGCTCGGACTGCTGGAGATGGCGAAATCAGGGGTGACGACCGTCTTCGATCACCAGTACCTGTGGCCCAATGGGTCCCGTGTCGACGACCAAATGGACGCCGCCGGACAGGTGGGAGTCCGCTTCCACGCCTCGCGGGGTTCGATGAGCCTGTCGGAAAAGGACGGCGGCCTACCGCCCGACTCGGTCGTACAGACCGAAACCGAGATCCTCGACGATTGCGTTCGGGTGATCGACGCCTTCCACGATCCGGAACCGGGGGCCATGGCCCGAGTCGTCGTCGCCCCGTGCTCACCGTTCAGCGTGAGCGAAGCCCTCATGGTCGAGTCGGCGGCATTGGCCCGAGACAAGGGAGTACGCCTCCACACCCACCTCGCCGAGACCAAGGACGAGGAGGAGTACACGATCGAGAACTTCGGCAAGCGTCCTGTCCACTACGCCGAAGCGCTTGGTTGGCTGGGCGATGACGTCTGGTTCGCCCATGCCGTGTTCATCGACGAGCAGGAGTCGGCCCAGATGGCGGACACCTCCACCGGTATCGCCCACTGCCCGAACTCCAACATGGTGATCTCATCGGGAATCGCTCCGATCGCCCGCTACCTGAGCCAGGGAGTACCGGTCGGCCTGGGCGTCGACGGCTCGGCATCGAACGATGCCAGCAACCTGCTCCAGGAGGCCCGACAGGCGATGCTGCTGCAGCACCTCTCGGTGGCCCCTGGTGTCGGCGAGGGTGCGGCACTGCCGACGCGGCAATTCCTGGAGATCGCCACCATCGGCGGGGCCCAAGTCTTGGGCCGTGACGATGTCGGATCGCTGGAGGTGGGCAAACGTGCCGACTTCTTCACTCTGGATCTGAACCGGATCGAATTCGCCGGCTCCCACGACCCGGTGGCGGCTGCGCTGCTGTGCGGTCCGGTCCCGGCCAAGGATGTCTACGTCGAAGGCAACGCAGTGATCAGCGGATACGCCCACCGCTCCATCGATGAAGGCACGCTGGCAGAAGCACACCGGGCAGAGGCGACCAAGTTGGTGGGTGGCTAGAGACCGAGTCCGATGGTTTCGAGGACTGCGCGACGGGATAGGAGCAGGACAGCCGGCCCCACATTTCCACGTAACCCGCATACCTGCCCCGCTGAAATCGCCCTGATCTGTGCGCATTGCGCTGCGGAGAGCTGATCGAGGCCGTTGTCGGAATCCGGTTCCACGACGATGTCGGACTCGAACTGCCGGATCGTCGTAGTGAGCGGAACGACCTGAATCACGCTGGGTGACCTGTCCAGGAGGCGTTGTGCGGTGAGGACTATCGCTGGCCGAAGAAAACCGGCTTCGCGACCTTGGGGCGACCCGAAGTCGACGTCCACAACATCACCCGAGGTCAGCATCAAGCCACTCGGTTTCCTCGGCAGTCAACGGAGCCGATAGCTCCTTGCCCATCTGTTCCTGGATTAGACCCAGCACGGCAAGAGCCACCGTCTCGCCGACTGTCACTTCGAGTTTCGACGAAAGGCGCTTCAGCCGATCGTGCGTTACAAGGTCGATCCGTACGCTGGTGCTCTGCATACTTTCCAGCATACCGAATTGCATACGACTCAGCCCTGCTTCGGCCTGGCACAGGCCGTAACGCCAACAGCCTTCGAGGCACCTCCAACGAGGCGGGTGATGCCGGGCGACACCGACTGCTCGACAGTGACGCAAACCTCCTCGGGGCTTGCATCCACCCGAACCGAGCGATCCGGCCCCGAGGCGACCGCAAACGCAATCGATTCGGCAGCTGCGACATCGATCACCAACTCTCCGCGATATAGATCGACCGCTTGAACCCATCCGGCGCCCGTTTCGGCAGCGGTATGTGCGAGATGCGAAGTTTCTCTCCAGATGAATACCAGCCTCGTGACATCCGAGGCCAGGCCGATGAGGAGTACTCCCCCGAATAGAAGGGCCAGGGCCAGCACTGACCCGTAGCCGCGCTCACCCACGGTTCGACCTGAAGGGTGCGAGTGGCATCTCGGCCCGACCGACGACCCTGATACGGGTAACGCCGCTCGAATGAGGGACGTCGAGCTGGACGGCCGCCACCGTGATGATTCGATCATCGACTCGGCTAGCTGAGATCTCGATTCCGGGATAGAGGGCTTCTGCCATTGAACGCGCCGACTCGAAATCGCCGTGGCGGGCGGCGTGGATCGCCCCCGACCGAGCAGCCTCCTGCAATTCAGCACCGTGGATGGCGACGCGGATCGAGGCGGATATGGCGGCAATGACGATCAGAAACAAGGCGGAGGCAATCACCACTGCCTCGATCAGCGCCGATCCCGACTCACGGAGCGATGACAATGGGCACCTCGGCTTCCACCCAGAACTCAAAGGGCCTCAGCATCGGACCCGGCGGAATGAACTCGAACGAGGCCCACGCTCGCGATAGCTGACCATCACCAGTAAGGCCTGCCTCCACATGTCCGATTCCGGGGACCATGGACGTCAGGTCGGACACAAGTTGTTCCTCCGACACTCCCGGACGAATGGCCGCCTCGCGGGCCGTAGCCGCCACCGTTGCTTCGGCAACCTGATGGGCTAAGAGAGCGATGGATAGCTGAACAACCACCGTGAACAGGATGAACACCACAGCGATCGCCGCAATCCCCTCCACGACAGCGCTCCCTGTCTCTAAGCGAAGAGACCGGTCAATTGCCCCGCGATCGAAGTCCACAGATCGCCAGCAGAGGACCTGATCTGAGGGAGAAGCAACGCTATAACGAGAACCGCGATTGCAGCCATCCCCAGCCACTCGATGGTCGTGACGCCCCTCTCTTGGGAACGAATCAGTCTGAAGAATCCGAGCATTAGTACATCCCTTCTTCATGGTGTAGCGGCGAGAGCGTCGAGCCCCGCCAGAGTCGGATAGATAAGGAACGCGAGCGTCGTCGGAATCATGAGACCCAAGATCGGGCCATATCCGATCAGGGAGCGACGGCCCCCCTCCTCAGCGACGTCGCGAGCGATAACCGACCGGCGATCGGCCGAGAAGATCTCCAATGCGTCCACTAGTCGGGCTCCGCTCCTATGGGCTTGAGCCAGCAACTCATAGAGCCGAGAGCCGTCCGGGTGCGCCGAGTCCCTGGCGGTGTTGCGCATGGCCTCAACCAAGCCCGTCCCACCGTCAATCGAATCGATCGCTCGGGACATCTCGGAGGTAGCGATACCGGTGGCCTCAATGCAGACTCGTCGCATCGCACCGTGGACGGATTCACCCGAGCGCACGTACAACCCGAGGAGATCGGCGATGGCCGGAAGCTCGTAACCGAGCCGCCGGTTTCGCTGCCTTCTTCGTCGTCGCTGCGATCCCATCGCCGCGACCAGTCCAGAACCCGCCCCAACGACCAAGCCGGGTAACCACGGGATCGGAAGCAACAAGCTTCCCGACACAGCTCCGATGCCTACCCACAGCATCAGGTCTTCAGGGAGATCTCGGCCAGCATCACCAGACACAACGATGGGATCGCTGACGTACTGAGCAATGACCGTGCTCATGGCTGGCCGCCGCCCCGCGGCAACGATCAAGAACACGGCGAGGCCTACGAGCACTGCTGTCATGCGAACACCCGCGGCGGATCGCTGAGCCGGACAGTTCGCCTGGCGAGAACAAAGCCGACGATCGTCGCAACGGCCCCTAGCGCCAGCACGACACGCCCGGGAGCGGTGGCGAACTCGACACTTGCTTGAGGGTTTGTGGTCACGCTGAGACCAAGGATGAGCCAGGGCGCCACGAGGGCGACACCTGCAGTCATTTGTTGCTGAGCCACCGCGCCCTCGTGGGCACGCCTGAGCCGAATCTCATCCGACAGCGAGAGTGAGAGTGAAGCAAGCACGGTATCGACGTAAGCGCCGCCGGTCTCTGCAGCCACTCGGATGGTCGTTAGCACACGATCGGCGATCGGATCGGCCCACTCCATCTGAATATCAGCAAGGCCCTCCGCAAACGAACCTCCCCAAGGACGATCGAGACTCGCGAACGGATCGCCCATGGATCTGGCCGCGACTCGAACTGCATCTGCCAGCGGTTCCCCCGTTGCGATCCGGCCCCGAACAAGAGCGAGGAAGTCAGGCCAGCGCGATGACAACCGCACAGTCGCCCTGCGGCGCAAGACACCACGTCGCCCCTCCACCCAGGCGATCGGACCAGCACCCACCGCCAATGAGACGGCGACCGGACGGCCAGCCAAGGATCCAAACACCACCCCCATCGCGAGACTGACCACCCACCACACCGGGAGCCGCGGCAGCGACACCATTCTCCGTCCGCGGACGAGAGTCCAAATAGACACTCCGGCTCCGATCGCAAGAATCAGACGCAAATCGCCCCGATTCGATCTTGATGCCTTGAATACAGGGTGTCTATCTCGAAATCGCCATGCCGGAGTCGGTCGCCGACACGAACCACCTCCTCCACAACACGGCAATCGGGAAGCCGGCGCAAGAACACCACTAGATCGACGACCGAAGCGACCGCTGCTCGAATGTATTCGGTGACGACGTTCTCTCCAGCCAACACGCAGTAGCCAACCATTTTGTGCAAGGCATCAGACGCAGAATTCGCGTGGAGAGTCGCAAGCCCAGCGCAGCCAGCATTGAGCGCCAATAGAAGGTCCAAGGCCTCAGCGCCCCGCACCTCTCCGACAACAATCCGGTCTGGCCGTTGCCGCAGAGAGCACCTCACCAAGTCCCTCAGAGAAATCTCACCGCCTCCGTCGAGACCCGGGTCGCGGGTCTGCATTTGGGTGAGATCGGGAAGATCGACCTGGACCTCGAACACCTCCTCACAAGTAACGACCCGATGATCTGGCGGGACTTCAGACAACAGTGCGTTTACAAGAGTGGTCTTCCCAGCTGCCGGTGCTCCAGCAACCAAGACGGTTTCAGTTCCGGTCATGGCCTCGCGAAGGCGACCGGCAGTTTCCTCCGGTAGCGAATCCTGTTCGACCAATGACTTGAGTCCTCGGCCAGTCACTACAAATCGTCGGATCTGGATGTTCAGGTGTTCGTCCCGGGTGACCGGTGGGCCGGTTATGTGTACCCGGCTCCCGTCGGGGAGTTGCGCGGACACGATCGGCGATGCGAGATCGAGCCGTCGACCGGTCCCGGACAGCAACTGGTCGGCCAACCGCCGAACCGTGGACTGGTCGGCGACATCGGGGACCAGCTCCTTGGTCCCCTGACGAACCACGAACGTACGACCCCCGCCGATCACGATGATCTCCTCGACCAGTGGGTCGTCAAGAAGTGGACCTACGAAGCCAAGCCGACTATCGATCATCAGGCATTCGATCTATCAAGTGGTGCACGGCACGTACGAGGGATCGATGGGGAGCGCATCCACCGGTCGCTGCCGACCTAATGGCCATTCGAAGCGGCACTACCGCTTGCGGTTCGAGTCCCGACCACTTCCTCAGCGCGGAGACAGTGTCAGCCATTCGGCGCCTCCGCACCTTGTTCAAAACGAGCGTCGGAGGCGGTCCGAGCCAATCATCGACGATACGTGAAGCTCTTACAATCCCGACCGGACTCGCTTCGACCACGAAAACGACAAGATCCGCGCTCCGTACGATCGGCGACTCATCCGTCCACGGGCCGGTATCGACAACAACAGTGCCGGCGCGCGCCAGATCGTCGACGACATCCGCTGCTGAATCAGGTCGAACACCCTCCGATCTAAGAACTCCAGGTACGACCCGAAGCCGACCCACCGACTGGGTCTTCTCGATGACTTCACCACCACGGTCGAGAGCAACATCGACGCAATCGGCAAGATCAGGCCGCGGCGGTAACCCCAGCCGAACTGCAACCGAGGGACCATGAAGGTCGGCGTCCACCAGAGCTGTGGCTCCCCTACCGGAGGCAGCCCATGCCAGCGCAATGGCGATCTCCGTTCGGCCCGGACCTCCGCGAACACCAGTGACTGCGATAACTCGACCGCCACGGGTCGCCTGAGTCCCAGGCCGAGGATCAAGCAGTCGAATCTCACGAACCAGATGGTCAGATTCCAGAGCCTCATCGAGAATGAGATCGGCTCCTCCTGCACTGAAGCGCTCCGCAGCGGGACTGTCGGCGCGAGAGTGGACGCCGACAACGCGTATCCCGAGTCGCCGCCATGATGCAATCCGACTAGGTGTCACCCACGGAGTCTCCGCTCCAGCAACGACGACGTCGATCCCATCAGCGCGTTGCGTCACCTCGTCGGGGAGGTAGGCGCGCAGGACAAGCTTTACGGCCGCCGAATCCCTAGCCGCCGCCACCAGCCGAGCCTCCCACTCCCGAGCCGAGAGAACGGTCGCAACTCGCAACATCAGGAACCCTTCCTGATCAGATGAATCTCACCGGCTTCAGTTGCTGCCAAGACGCGCGGACCGACATCATCGGCCACTGCCACAAGCAAGCGCACCCGTCCTGAACCGACGGAGGTGCTCTCGACCTCGGCCCCGACAATTGCGACCGCCTCCGCAATCAAGTGGGTGTCCTCCGAGACAACGTAGACATCAACCACATCACCCGCCCGCAATCGGCCATGGACCGCAGCGGCTGACTCGAGGTACAGGCCCAGCAGATCTACCCCCCGCTCCGACTGAGGCGTGAAAAGCAAGGATCTGGGTATCGGAGAGCCGGCCGCAAGCGATGACCCCAAGACATGCTCTCCCAGCTCGCCAACGTCCTCGAGTCCGATAAGCCCAGCAGTGCTTTCGACGTCGCGAGACTCCAGATCGAGCTCGCTTATTGGAACCCCAGCTGGCAGGTCCGAGCCGGCAACAACAATTGCTGTGCGCTCAGGCGGCGCAGTAGCCATCAGCACCACCAGCGCCGCGACAGCCGCCAGCAATCCGGCGCTGAGTAGACGCACATCCATCTGGAAGTGACCCCTCATCCGCGGTCCGTAACCGACGTGATGTGTTGAAGAGGGATGGCGATGGATGCACCAGATTGGATCAGATCGACATGATCCAGACCTACCGCATCAACCACACCTCGATGAGATGCGCCCTCCACAGTCGAAATGGTGAGCACTGCAGAACGGTCCTCGGCATCCAGGAGACGATCCCTCAAAGATCGACGACGACGGGCAGTAGCACGGGCAGCCTCCATTTCGGCATCCAACGTGCGATCCATCCGATCCCTGAGCACGCGCCCTAGGGCAACAAGATCTGGGTGGGTGACTGAATCCAGAGTCGTCCCTTCTATCCGCACCGGCTACCTGCCATGTGACAGCAGTGATGCGCTCTGGATATCAGCTCAGGCACCCCCGGCAAAGGGGTTGACGATTAGCGAGTTTTCGCGGGCGGCCTAAGCCCCGGATACCAACTCGTATCCGGCTTCGTCCCAATCGGTGAGTCCTCCGGCGTAGCGACGGACGTTGGTGTAGCCCTCGGCCACCATGGCGTGATAGGCCATCTGGCTAGCGACACATTCGGGGCCGGTGCAGTAGACGACGACATCGGTGGACTTGTCCTGGGGCAGATCGGACATGGGGTGTTCGTGCGGATGGAAGTTTGACGAACCGGGGATGTGGGCGGCCTCGAAGGCGGTGTGGGTGTGGATCATGATGAGATCGAAGTCATCACCGCGGTCGAGTTTGGCCTTCAGGTCTTCGCGCTCAATGGTTCGGATGTCGCTCATGGCCCGGAGGCTAGTTGGGAGCGGTTAGATCCACTCCATGGCGTGCTCGGTTTCGGCCACCTGATCGGACCAGCGGGTCCACGGACCGACGACGACCGTTCCGACCACGGTGTTACCACCGCGGGACTTGGCCCGGTACATGAGCTCGTCGGCACCGGCGATCATCGCTTCGACTGAGGAAGGCGGGAACCGGTATGTGGTGATCCCCACGGAGGCAGTAACCGGGATCTCCTCGGCCGCAGCGCATTCCGCGAGTACCTGGCGCACCCGTCCTACGACCGCCATCGCTTCGCGGGCGTCGGTTTCGGGGAGCATCAGGACGAACTCGTCGCCGCCGATTCGGCACAGGACGTCGACACCGCGGATGCCGACCCGCACCGAGGCGGCAAACACTCGCAGCAGACGATCCCCTGTCTCGTGGCCCAGGGTGTCATTGATGTGCTTGAAATTGTCGAGGTCGAAGTAGGCGATCGTCAGCGGGGTGCCGGAACGACCGGCGCGCAACCGTTCACGGTCGGCGATGAGGTGAAAAGAGCGGCGATTCATCGCTCCGGTGAGAGGGTCGATCATCGCCCGATGCTTCTGCTCGATGAGCGAGTTGCTCAAGGCAGCGACCAGCGATGCAACGGTGATGAGGACGCCAAATCTGGTGGCTGCGTTCCACAGCGCGGTGGCACCGAGGGTGCCATCAGCAAGAACATGAGCGCCCAGGCTCTCAGTGGCGGCAAGACCGGCGACCAGCATTCCGTGGCGCCGTACCCCCAGCCAGGTCACACCACCGACCGCTATTGCGTAGAGGAGAGAAACCGAGACTTCGGGCCCCGTGACCCAATCCAATGCCGCAATGGCGCTGACCAAGATCGTCCCGATGGCGATCGGAGCCCCCTGCGGAAATCTGCGGATGAGCCGGAACCTGACCAGGGTTCTCCCGACCGTTTCCGTGCTGTGTTCGTGCATATGACTAGTCATTCGGCACTAGTCACCTACTTATTTAGTGAATATGTGATGGAATCCGCCCCGTGTCCGTCGCCTACCCGCCTCCCGATTCACCAAAACTGAGCCAAACGCGGCCTGAAATCGGCGGTGGAGCGCCGCCGCGGCTGCGCAGGCGACTCACCGGAGTCCTGTTCAGCGGCGTGGCGATCAGTCGCACCGGATACATCACAGCGATCACGGTGACGACTCTTGTGGCCGAAGACATGCTCGGCTCCGCCACCCTGGCCGGATTGCCGGGATCGGTATCGGTGCTCAGCGCGGCCCTGGGTGGTACCCGACTGTCGGCACTGATGGACCGCTACGGCCGCCGACCCGGACTCATGGCCGGCTATTTGATCCGCGCCGCTGGTGCGGCGGGAGCAGCCACGGCGGCCGCCATTGACGGCTTTGCGCTGCTGGTGATCAGCATGGCGGTGTTCGGAGTCGGTGCCAGCGCCGACAACCTGGCCCGGTATGCCGCCGCCGATCTCCACCCGGCTCACCGCCGCGGTTCGGCCATCGCCTTTGTCGTGTGGGCCGGCACGATCGGATCGGTTGCCGGTCCCGCGCTGCTGGATCCATCCGAGGCGCTTGGAAGAGCACTCGGCATAACCCCACTGGCCGGCGCATTCGTCGTCGCCGGGTTCAGTTCCGCCATCGCACTCGTGATCGTCGCAACCATGTTGCGCCCCGATCCGCTCGACTTTGCCGACAGAGGCGACCGCTCCGTGGTCGCCGTCAAGGCGCCGATGTCGGCAACGGTGTGGACCGCAATCGTCGCCCTTGCGGTTGGTCAGGTGGTGATGGTGTTGATCATGGTGATGACTCCAATCCACCTGCGCGACCACGGGCACGGGTTGGGGACCGTCGGATTCATCATCTCGGCCCACACCCTGGGGATGTTCGCCTTCTCCCCCCTCACCGGGTTCGTCGCCGACAGGATCGGGAGGTTGCCGGTGATCTTGACGGGACATCTCATCCTGGCCGTCGCCGGTGTCCTGGCTGCCACGGCCGACCCCTCCGCAACCGGGCTCCTCGGTCTTGCGCTGTTTCTGCTGGGGCTGGGATGGAATCTCTCATTCGTCGCCGGGAGTGCCCTGCTCACCGAAGGTGCCGATCCGGCGGTGCGGGTGCGACGCCAGGGCCTCGGCGACGCCGTCATCTGGACATCGGCCGCGGTGGCCGGCCTGGCCTCCGGATTCCTGTTGACGGCAGGGTCGTATGCGGTGTTGTGCATCGTCGGGGCCTGCCTAACCGTGGTCCCGCTTTCACTCATCCTGCGCCGGTCGCGATCGACCCGCTCCGCCTGAGCGCGGTCCGGAACCTGGTAAACCCCGCCCATGTTGAGCAGACGGATCGAGGAGTTCACCAAAGACCTGCTGGGTCCGGGCGAGCAGATCGCCCTGGCCGTGGTCGGTTTCCGACCCATCTCCCGCACCGCAGCCCTCATGGCGGTGTTTCCCTCCGTTCTCGGCGGTTTTGCGGTTTCAGTAGCCGCCGGGCTCCCGCCCTGGGTCGGCGGCGGCCTCGGTGGAGGGGTCGGTGCAGGGTTGATGGCATGGTTCGATCAGCGCCGCTCCCGCGCTGAAAACGACGGCAAGTGCCTCAGCATCGGACTCGTCGTCACCAACCGGCGCCTGCTAATCGTCGACCTGGCGACAGGTGTGTTTGGTGCCTCGGTCGAATCGCTCTACCTCGGACAGGACCTCAGCGACATCACCGAGGTCGAAACCGAACGGATGCAGGGAAGCGGGCTAAAACGAATCGGAGCAGTCATCCAGTTCCGCGACGGGACGGTCGAACGGGTCATCCCGGCCAAATCGAAACCATTCTTCGACGCTCTCGACCGCATCTGAATCAGAACGTCCCGGTACGCTTTCGCTCCGATGAAACACCCGATGCTCACCGCCTGGCATGAGGCGACCGCAACCCTGCTGCCCTCTTCGGCTTCGGTCTGGGACGCCCACACCCACACCGGCGCAGACGATCCCGACGGTCTCACCAACACGTCCGAAGAATTGCTCACCGCGCTCGATGCGGCGGGCCACACCGGTGCCGTCTTTACCACCAGTGCCGACCCGCAGGGCTACCCGGCCCACAACGATCGCATCCTCGAAGAGGCGGCCCGATCCGATGATCGGCTGGTTCCATTCCTCCGGGTCGATCCCAAGGACGCCTCTGCAGTTGCCGAGGTCAACCGTTCACTCGACGCCGGACATCGCGGAGTAAAGCTCCACCCCCGCAGCGAGGGGTTTCGGCTCGACCTCCCGGCGGTTCAGGAGATCGCAACAATCGCGGCGCAGCGCAGAGTGCCGCTACTCGTCCACGCCGGGCGCGGCATGGATCCGCTCGGCGACACCCCGATCCGACTACTCGACGCCAACCCCGGACTACAGGTCATCCTGGCCCACTGTGCGATCAGCGACCTGTCGACCCTGGCCGTCGAAAGCCACACCAGACCGGGTCTCCTGTTCGACACGTCGTGGTGGAACGCAACCGATTTGGCAGCGCTGTTCTCATGGGTCGACGCCTCCCAGATCCTCTACGCCTCGGATATGCCGTACGGGGCTCCGCTCATGTCGTCGACCATCGCAACCAGGGCTGCCATCCAGGCCGGGCTCGTCGGACCCGGCCTCAACGCCGTGTTTGGAGACAATCTGCAGCGGGTTCTCGCCGGAGAGCAGGCCACCCGGATCGGAGTCGGCATCCCCGCCTTCGTAGATCCAGGCCTGCTGCGGATCGCCAGCAACCTGTTCGGCGCAATCTCCCAAACCTTTGCCGGAGCCGTTCCAACACAATCGCTCGAGCTCGCTCTTCGAGCTGCGGAGACTTCCCCATCGCCCCACGATGGGTTGTATGCGGCGATTCGGACCACGATCGAGGCAGTCTCCGAACTCCAGGATCGAGAGCCGCGCCAGAGACTCGAGCTGTTGTTCGTGGCATGCTCGGCCGCCCTCACCCCGGCAGCCGGAAACCCTGAGCTGTGAGCGCCCCTTCCGCCTGAATCGCCGGATCGGTACGATCGTGGGGTGGAGCGGATCATCGTCGAGCTGACAAAAGAGTGGCTTTCGGTTGCCGACATCTGTGAGTACATGGATGTCTCGCCTTACGTGGTGACCCGAGTCCTGCGCGCCAGGGAACTCCCGGCGATCAAGATGGGACGCGAATGGCGAGTAGCACGGGGCGATTTCGAGGACTGGCTCAACGCGCAACGGATCACATCGGCGATCCTCCCCCCGATCACCGCACAGTGACCATTGCGCCCGACCGCGTCGACCAGCCGGACGTTGACGAGGATCACGAAATCGCTCGCTCCTGGCAGGTCGTCGTGTGGAACGATCCGGTAAACCTCATGTCATATGTGGTCTGGGTGCTGCGCAAGCTGTTTGGCCACTCGAAGGAGAAGGCGACCCGGCTGATGCTCCAGGTGCACCACGAAGGTCGGGCCATCGTGTCCAGTGGCCCGCTGGAAAAGGCCGAACTCGACTGCCATCGGCTCCACCACCACGGCCTGTGGGCCACGCTGGAGCAAACGTGAGCGGTCCGTTCGCCGTTTCCGGAGATCAGATCACGTTGGCGATCGGCGATGACGAAAGAGGCGTCCTCCGCAACGTCCCGGCATTGCTGGAAATTGGAGGTGATGCGGAAGGAAGACTCGCCTTCACGCCGCACCCCAATGACGAAGACGCCGCCGCCAAGTACCGCGACCTGATCGGCGACGACCTGGCTCAGATGCGTCGTGTCGACCGCGTCGCTTTCGAAAAGGTCCTCGACGGGGAATCCGGACCGCCGGAGACGATCGAGGCCTTTATGCGGGTGATCGGTGAGGCACGGATCATTCTCGCCGGTCGGCTCGGGATCGAAGACGACGGCTGGGAATCAGAGATGGATATGCGGTCGGATCCGGAATTGGCCCTGCTCGGTTGGCTCGGTTACCTGCAGGATGCCGCGGTCGAAACCCTCAGCGAGCTTCTCTGAGTCGTGAGTCGGGTATCGGGAGTCGGGAGTCGTACCCCCCACCAAACTCCTGCGGAGTTTGACTCCCCCCAAAGGGGAGAGTGATAAGAGCCCCCACCAATCGGCTCCGCCGATTGACTCCCCCCAGAGGGGAGAGTGGTTTCTCTTTAGACCCCCAGCGCGACCTTGGCGTCGACACATTCGACGCCGAGGAAGTCGGCCACCGCCTGATTGGCGACCGCACCACCGGCGACGTTTACTCCGCCCAACAGCTCGGGACGACGGCTGACCGCCCCTGGTATTCCGTCCGCCAGCGACACCACATACGGCAGCGTTGCGTTGGTAAGGGCGTATGTCGCCGTGTTGGGGACCGCCCCGGGAATGTTGCCGACTGCATAGTGAACCACTCCGTGCTGCTCGTATACCGGGTCGGTATGCGTCGTCTCACGGGCAGTGGCGATACAGCCGCCCTGATCTATCGAGATGTCGACCAGGACACTCCCCGGACGCATTGCCTTCACCAGATCCTCATCGACAACGACCGGAGCACGGGCACCGGCAATCAGCACCGCCCCCACCACCATGTCGGAATCTGCAACGGACTGCTGGACGGCGAACTTGGAAGAGGTGAGCGTCTTTACATTGCGCCACTGAAGCTCGTCGAGATGACGCAACGGCCCCACGTTGAGATCGAGCACCGTGACCTCGGCGCCCATCCCGGCAGCAATCATCGCCGCGTTGCGGCCGGCCATTCCGGCTCCCAGCACTGTCACCTTGCCGGGTGCAACACCGGGCACACCGCCGAGCAGCACACCCCGGCCACCCTTCGGCTTTTCCAGGTAGTGGGCGCCGGCTTGGGCCGCCATCCGACCGGCGATCTCACTCATCGGTGCAAGCAGCGGCAGACCGCCATTGGGCATTTCGACGGTCTCATAGGCGATCGCGGTCGCACCCGACTCGAGCAGGCCCCGCGCCTCCTCTGGATAAGCGGCGAGATGGAGATAGGTGAAGAGGAGGTGGCGCTCTTCGAGCATCGCGATCTCGGACGGCTGGGGCTCCTTGACCTTTACGATCATGTCGGCCCCGCCAAAGACATCGGCGGCATTGGGGACTATCTCGCCACCCGCTGCGGTGTACGCGTCGTCTTCGATAAATGACCCTGCACCGGCGCTCTTTTCGACCAAGACACGGTGACCATGGGCCACCAATTCGTGCACACCGACCGGCGTCATCGCCACCCGATACTCTTCTGTCTTTATCTCCTTGGGGACGCCGACGATCACACTTGCTCCTGTCAGTTCAAGCCAAAACGCCTTATCGCTCCAACGCTGGCGCGATGTTCACAGCCTACGCAATCTACGGTCGACCCAGCGTCATCGACCACCACAAAGGTTCAACCTGACGCCGATGCGGCCCGATAACGCATCCATGGCCAAAAAGGGTCGCTTCCGTCGATCGCGGGCAATAAGGCAACGCAACCGCAGCGGTCGCTTTGCCGCGCTCACCCTCGGTATGGGCGTTGCGATGATCCTCGTCTTCGCCCTGGTATTTTCGATCGCGTTCGGAACGCGCGCAATCGCGGCTCATGCATCGGCACTGCACAACGCCGACGAGGCACTCCGCGCCGCGACCATCGTTCGAGCACAGGCTGGGCTCGCCACCCACCTCACCGTCCTCGAGCAGGAATTCGGCTGGGATGCGGCCGAGGGCATCGACCTCTCTGTGTCCGAGGTTCACCTGGCGCTGGAAGACCTCGATGCAGCGCTGTTGGGGCTGATAGCGGATGTCGACAACCTCAGCACCACAATCATCACCGGCGGTCGGGAATTACGCACCACAACTCTTGACATCCTCGACGGAATCGAAAGCCCCGACACCTTGGGTGGCCAGGCGATCGCCACCGAAGCGCTCGACAGTTCGTTTCGACAATTCACCGCCACTCTGATCATCGAACGCGACCACCAAGCGGCAGCGGTGGCCACCGCCAACGCCACAATGGGACGTGTCGGCGACATCGCACGGTTCTTGGTTGCCTTCCTGGTTCCGACCGCAGCAATCATCCTTTATCGGGAACTGTCGCGCCGCCAAGCCCGCCAGAAGGAACTCGAAGTTCGACTCGAAACCGAAAAGGACCTCGGTCAGGCGCGCGACGACTTCATCGCCAACGCTTCCCATGAGCTGAGAACGCCACTCACCTCGATCCTCGGATTGGCCTACTTGATCGACGAGGACGACTCGGTCGAGGAAAGTCCCATGATCACCGAGATGGTGGGGCTCATCATCAGCGAGGCAAACGACCTTTCGCGCATGGTGGATGACTTGCTCACCACAGCACGACTCGACGCCGGAGCCCTGCATTTCCAACTCGAGAATCTGAACGCAGTCGACGAGATCCAAGAGGTCGTAGGCCCGCTAGAACGTTCCGGCGCCGCTATTGCCGTCCAAGCCCAACCGTCCCTGGTCAAATCGGATCGACTACGACTCCGTCAGGTGATCAGGAACCTGCTCTCCAACGCCCGGAAGTACGGCGGACCCAACGTCCGGATCGCCGCCGAGCCGGTGGCGGGCTGGTTCGAGATCAGGATCGAAGACGACGGTGCCGGGATCCCAGACGAACTCCGCGAGCGGCTCTTCCAGCGATACCTGCACGAGGGCGACATGCCAACGGTGCTCGGATCGGTCGGGCTGGGTTTGTCGATCGTCGGCGCTCTCGCCGAAGGCATGGGTGGCGCCGTTTGGTACGAACGTCGCGACGGCTGGACCTCGTTCGTGGTCCGGATTCCACTGGCCACCGACGACGAGATCTCGCACTTCAGTGAGGCACCCGGATCGCATCCGGAGATTCCGATGCAATCCGACTTCGAAGCCGCCTTCGAAGCCCTCCCGTCATCGCCCGGTAACTAGTCACTTCGGACCCCGCGAAACCTCCTCACCCTGGTCTAGCCACGCACCGATAGAAAAGTATGCGATCTGCCAGGCCCCGCAGCGCGTGGCGACAAGCCGTGCCAACAAAACGCGCACTCTCCGATCGCGCCCTGCTGGGTCGGATCGTTTCGGTCCTGATCGTGGTGGGAATCGCTGCGGCCGTATCGGTTTCGTACTGGTCGGGTGCAAGGACGGCCGGCGCTGCGGCGGCCTTGGACGGGACCTACCTCGACTCAGTGGCGGCCGCCAGCTTCTCCGGATCCGACGGCTCCCTCGACTGGTCGGCAAATCCATGGGTAGAGATCGGCGAAAGCGACGGGGCAACTGCGGGATCGGTCCGGGCAGGCGTCCATAGCTCGCCCTGCCTGGGAGGCGGACAGTGCCTCCGGATCAACGACACGTCGTCGACCATCTCACTCGGTTTGCAACGGACCGCCAACCTGACCGATGCGACGGCGGCAACTCTCACCTACTCATACAACCTCGAAGAGGACAACAACGCGTTTGCAACCGAGTTCTACCTCGACGCCTCCTCGACCGCCACCGGACCATGGACCAGACTCGCCACATACACGGTCACCGCAACCGACACATCCGAGACACCGCAGGCCTTCGACCTCACCCCATTCATCTCGGCCACCACCACTATCCGGTTCACCTCGAGTGCCCACGGCGACAGCGACGAGATCTACTTCGACGACGTCCGGATTGAGGCGGTTCCGGCTCACAGCATCGAACCGGAATTGTGGTTCGCCATCGTCGAGGACACGACGACCGGCCCTACCGGCATAACGACGCTCGATAACGGAGCCATCGCCTCATTCGACGAGCCCGGGATCGCATACGAACCGGGGACTACCGCAGGCACCCTGAGCCCGATCGCAGACTGGGACGCCACGTTCTCGACCGGAGTCGATATTTCCGGATTGCATCTGGTCGACTCTGTGATAACGATCGGGGGCTCTATCGATCTGCTGCCGGGCGATCTTCTCTTCGTCCTCGACGACAGCGCAGATCTGCCGGGTCCGTCGGGACCGGTCTCCTTTACCAATGAAGATGTCGGCAGATTCCGCCCCGCCACTCCGGGCGACTACTCGGACGGCGAATTCATCATCTTGCTCGACAGCCCCTTCGCAAGGGAGTTACGAGCGCTAACCCTCGTCGAGCAGGCCACCGTGGTCGGTGAGGTCACACTTCCCGCAGGGACGTTCCTTGTGGGCCCCCAAGGTGCCAGCACCCATCAGGATGTCTGGCAATACAACGCCACCGGCGCCGGTGAAGGGTCTACCTCCGGAACCTCGCTCAAGTTGCTCGAAGGAACCGAGATCGGATTCTCCAATCAGATATGGGGTATCGATCTGATCGAGGAGGGATACGGGTGGCCGTTCCCCCGCGGCGCCATCGTCCTCACGATTGAAACCAACGTAGTCATCGGTGTCGAGAATACCGCGATCCCGGCGCGGGCTCTGGTGAGCGTGATTGTCTCCACCACCAGCGTCTCCGGCACCGCCCGGGTCAACGGGATTCTCGCCTGGGATGGCAACGACCTGGGGTTCAACGACGATGCCGAACGCCTCGACGGGTTCACCTTTATGAATCTCGACCTCAGCCCGGTATTCGACCAGGACATCGGTGATCGGACCGACGACGAAGGTGTCACCGTCTCCTTCTCGGCATCGGCGACCGATCCCGAAGGAGGCACCCTCACCTACTCGGCGACAGGCCTGCCACCTGGCGTGACGATCGACTCGGAGACAGGTCTCGTGTCAGGAACCATCAGCCAGACGGCAGCATCAGGATCGCCATACGCCGTGCAGTTGACCGTCACCGACCCCCTCGCCAACACCGATGACGACACCTTCACCTGGACCGTCGACGCAGTCAACGTCGCTCCCCAGTCGACCTACTCCGGTGATCAGAGCAACGCCGAGGCCGACGTCATCAGCTTTACCTGGACGGCCACCGACGTGGACAACGACACCCTCACCTGGTCGGCGACAAATCTCCCGTCCGGCTTGTCTATCGAACCAAGTTCAGGACTCATATCGGGCACGATCGACTACACCGCCGCCGCCGCGTCGCCGTACTCCTTCACAATACGAATCGACGACGACGGTGCTCCTCCACTCTTCGACGAGGTCACGTATACCTGGACGGTGTCCAACACCAATCAGGCACCGGTGGCCGACGCCGGTGGGCCGTACATCATCGACTACGGCGACTCCGTGTTGCTGGACGCGTCGGCATCGTCAGATCCCGAAGATGACACGCTGACCTTTGCTTGGGACCTCGACGACGACGGCACGTTCGGTGACGTCACCGGCGAGACCCCGACCGTCAG
>CAXMOL010000078.1:0-3743 GCA_964194935.1 uncultured Kiloniellaceae bacterium | reverse complement strand
ACTCGTTGCGTAGCGGTCATTACGGCACCCCGAGCGAAACACCTGCAACAGGCGCAACATCCCTTGTGGCGCTTGACGATTCGGCGTCTTCGACTTCCGCAACCAGGGGCAACACAGACGCAACATCGCCGGGTGTTGCGTTTGTGTTGCGGACTGTTGCGGCGCCGGCCTCCGGTGAATCCCGGTGCGGTGTATCAGTTGTTGCGTCAGTTGCGCTTGTTGCGGGTAGGTAGCGCATATGTGCCGATATGGGCGGGTGCGAGCCCGGCGCCTAGTTTGTGCCGATCACGAGCGCACGCCGATCGGAGCGATATCGTGCAGATCTGATGATCTGAGTATCTCCTTGGGCACCTCAGGGGACACCGAGAGACAGGGTCTGCTGGCAAGTGCACGAAGCCAGCGGCGTCGAACTAACGCGGAGAACGGCCGACGAAGAGCCGGCGTGGGTGAGCTATTTCACGGTTTTCGACTCGACCCCAGGGCCGACGTTGGGCCGTTCTCGCTACTGTCGGAGAATGGATCTGAGGCCTCAACTGAGCCGCATTTGGGACTGGTTGCTCCACTTCGGTGCCTATCCGGAGGAGACCCTCGAACAGCGCGCCAAGCGTCGGCTCTTCTTGGCGGTCATGTGGATCGCCACTGTCCTGACGATCCCTTCGTTGCTCGGAGCGCTCGGTTCCGGGTTCCACTGGGTGGCCGGTATACGCGCGTTCACGGTTGTCCTCTTCATCCCACTGCTCGTGGCGCTGCAATGGAAGCCACGTCGCTTCTCACTGTGGGTCCAGTTGATTCTCGGGATGATCCTTCTGACCAGCATCCCGCTAGCGGCCCTGTTGGGCGGGCCGGTGGCCTCGGCAATCGACCCCATCTTCGGCGTGGCCATCGTGGTCCTGATCCTGATCCTCTTCGGCGTCAGAGTGGCGGTCTGGTGGTTTGTGGCGTTCGTGGCGACAGTCGCGATCGCCCTGGCAGTACCGAACTTGGTCGATCCGCTCTACGTCGTTGAGACCCCGGAAGCTGAGATCGCGCTCAATATCGTTCTTCTCGGGTTTGTAATGCTCCTTGCCATGATCTACTTCGTGCGGCAGCGTGACCGGTTCCAGCAGGAATCCGACGACTTGTTGCACAACATCCTTCCCGACGAGATCGCAACGCGGCTCAAGTCGGATGACGCGTTGATCGCGGACGATTACGAGTCGGCGTCGGTCTTGTTTGCCGACATGGTCGGCTTCACTCCGATGTCGGCCACAATGACTCCTCCCCAACTCATCAAGTTGCTCAACGACGTGTTCGCCACCTTCGACGGTTTTGTCCAAGACTTGGGCCTGGAGAAGATCAGAACCGTGGGCGATGAATACATGGTTGCTGCAGGGGTTCCCCAGGCACGGCCTGATCATGCACACGCCATTGCCGAGTTGGCGCTGCGTATCCGCGATCACACCGAAACCACCCGGTTCGACGGCCATGACATCAAGTTTCGGATTGGGATCAACTCGGGACCGCTCGTCGCTGGGGTTGTCGGGACGCACAAGTTCTCCTACGACCTGTGGGGAGATGTCGTCAATGTCGCCAGCCGCATGGAATCCGAAGGCATTCCAGGATCGATCCAGGTGACCGAGATGACCTACGAGCTGATCCGGGACCGGTTCGTGTGCGAGCACCGCGGCGTCATCTCGGTGAAAGGGAAGGGGGACATGAACACCTACCTCCTCGTCTCCAGACGATGAAACCACGCCCTTACTCCCCAGACGGGTTTCCAACAGATCGATTGACCCCGAGCTAGTCGATCCCAGAAGGCGTCACAGTCATCCAGATCGGCAGTAGCTGAGCCACCAGCAGGCAATCACCAGGCATGAATGATCCGACATTTCTGTTCGAGTTCGCCGAGCGATTCGCAGCAGACAGGTAGCGCATATCCGGCAATATGGGTGGTTCTCCTCGGCTCCTCAGGTAGCGCATGTGTGCCGATATGCGCTACCCCGGTATCCTGCGCCCGGCGTGTTCGCTGGGCACCCTCCGTGCTGATCGTGTAGGTTCGGCTTGTAGTGATTGGGCGTCTACGAAAGATGGAAACGATGCGAAAGATGGCGATCCTGGCGGCGGCAGTGGCTCTCTTGTTGGTGGTCGTGGCGCCGACAGGCGCGGCCTCCGGCCCGACGATCGTCGAACTGGAGACCGTCGCCTCAGGGCTGACGGCACCGGTGGGGCTGACTCATGCCGGCGATGGCTCCGGCCGCTTGTTCATTGTGGAGCAGACGGGTCAAATCCGCGTTGTCGAAGACGGGACGCTCTTGGCGGCTCCGTTCCTCGACATCTCTGGCCTGTTGCCGACGTTGAATGCGTTTTTCGATGAGCGCGGACTGCTTGGCGTGGCGTTCCATCCCGCTTACGAAGGGAACGGACGTTTCTATGTGCGGTACAGCGTCCCTCGCTCTGGCGACCCGGGGGAGCCGTGCTTCGGCACGTCGCGGGGTTGCCATAGCGAGGTCCTTGCCGAGTACCGGGTGTCGGCCGGAGATCCCAACGTTGCCGATCCGAGTTCGGGGCTCGTCCTGTTCGCCGTCGACGAGCCGCAGTTCAACCACGATGCTGGCGACGTCGCGTTCGGTCCTGACGGGTTCCTGTACTTCACGCTGGGTGACGGTGGTGGTGCTAATGACGGGCTCGCCGACAGTCCACCGTCGCACGGACCGATCGGCAACGGGCAGAACATAGAAACCACCCTCGGGTCGATCCTGCGCATCGATGTTGATCACCGCGCCGTCTGTCACCGTGGGAGGACGCTCCAGGTGGGAACGGCCGCCACTGACGCGCATCTCCGCCATGGCGACACACCCGGTGCCTGCGCCGGCGACACGTCAACGGCGCTCTATCGGATCCCGTCGGACAATCCTTTCGCCGACACGACTGGAGCCGACGAGATCTATGCCTATGGGTTGCGTAACCCTTACAAGTTCTCCTTCGATGACGGCCCGGGAGGAAACGGAGCCCTCTATCTGGCCGACGTGGGACAGAACCTGTTCGAGGAGGTCAACATCATCGAGCGGGGTGGCAACTACGGATGGGTGATTCGGGAAGGGTTCCACTGCTTCGACCCGTTCAACCCGACAACCCCGCCCGCAACGTGCAGCGACACGGGTCCCAGCGGCGAGCCGCTCATCGACCCGATCGTGGAGTACTCCCATCCCGGATCGGGATTCAGCCCCGAGATCGGTATCACCGTCATCGGAGGGTTCGTCTACCGCGGCTCCGAATCACCGGGCTTGGTCGGCAGCTACCTTTTCGGCGACTTCGCGAAGGCGTTCTTCGCCCCTTCCGGGACGCTCTTGTTCATCAACGATCCGACAGGACCCAGTCCCACGATCGAACAATTCCAGATCGGATTGGACGACCGCGACTACGGCCTGTTCCTGAAGGGTTTCGGAGAGGGCGAGGACGGCGAGGTCTACGCATGTGGCAGCATCGCGCTGGCACCCACCGGCACCACCGGTGTTTGTCAACGTATCGTCGCTGAGAACTAGCCCAGCAACAGCACCTCGCGGAGCGACACCGACCCAGAGTCCTCCGAGCCGGACCGCGTCTACACCCCGCACCGACGAGTCAGCTAGCCCATAACCGGCATTATGGGCGGGGAACACGTGTTCGATTACACTGCGTGTCCATGAGTTGCTCGACGCTTGGCTCGGTCTTTCCAGATGTTGATCGAGCAGTTATGTCGCGACGTATGGTCGCTGTTTGGGATG
>CAXMOL010000077.1:0-8433 GCA_964194935.1 uncultured Kiloniellaceae bacterium | reverse complement strand
TGGGGGGAGTCAATCGGCGGAGCCGATTGGTGGGGGGCCGCTTTCCCCCTTGAGGGGCCCCAACCCCACGGCGGCCGTGTCTGGAGAGAAGACAACTCTCCCCTTTGGGGGGAGTCAATCGGCGGAGCCGATTGGTGGGGGGTTTGAGACTTCAGACTGAAGACCGACGACTGAAGACCGGTGACTCCTAGTAAGCCCCACCTAATTTGGTGTGGTCCCACGAGATGATCTTCTCCGGCTCCACGATCACCGCCGTGTTCTTGGGGGCAAACCTGCCAAATGTCTGCTCCAGCGCTTCGGGATCCAGGTCTACTGGTTCCGGTCCCACCATTGGGTAGCGGGCGGCGAGGCGGCGATATGCCTGGAGCAAGTACGCCGGGTCGTCGGCGCCGTCGACTAGCCGCGCCGTTCCTTGGATCATCACCGCCTGCAATTCGGTGTAGGCGACCCCGCGTTCTAGGAGGACTGTGATCCGCGGGTCACGAGCGAGGTTGACGATCTTTTGGCTCTTGGTAAACGATCGGAACACGATCTTGCCGTCGTCGACAAAGAACCACATTGGAGCCGTGTGTGGGGTGCCGTCTCTGCCGAGTGTCGTGACGATGATCGTCGTGTCCCCGGCAAGGAATTGATCGAGTTCTTCGGCTGAAAACGAGATGTCTTTTCGGGCCATGGCGCTGAACCTAGTCCCCCGCTGCGATCCTTCTGGAGATGGTTCGCCCCGGAGAGGTGAGGCTTCTACAATCAGCAAAACTCAGAGAGAGACCGTGATGATGGCGCGCAAGGATTGGCGAATTGAGAGTCGCTGAGCGCCCCGTTCCCAGCAGCTATCTAGCCCCCGTCGTGGGGGCTTTTCTTTTTGCCTTATGACGGTTGTGCGACTCCCCGGGTTGATCGACGTGCATGTACACCTGCGCCAACCGGGGGGCGAACACAAGGAGACCTGGTCGACGGGCACGGCGGCAGCTCTCGCCGGAGGCTTTACGACGGTGTTGGCGATGCCGAACACCACGCCGGCGGTAGTCGATGAGGCCTCACTGGACAACGCTTTATCGCTCGCTTCGACCGGAGCCCGCTGTGACTACGCCCAGTACGTTGGAGCGGGTCTCAGCAATGCGAACCGGGCGGGCAAGCTCGCCGACCGGACCGCCGGGCTCAAGATGTATCTAGGTCAGACGTATGGAGATCTGCGACTCGATGATCGGATGATCTGGGCGGCACATCTGGAGGCGTGGCCGTTGGACAGCACGGTGGCGGTCCATGCAGAAGGCCCGGCGCTTCAAGCGGTGATCGGTCTTGCCGAGTCGATCGGGCGGCCGATTCACGTATGTCATGTGGCCGGGGCTGACGACATCGATTTGATAGCCCGCGCCAGAGAGCGAGGAGCAGCCATTACCTGCGAGGCGACTCCACACCACCTCTTCCTCGACAAGACCAGCGACCTTCCCTCCGGTCGAGCTGAGGTGCGACCCCGTCTCGGGTCCCCACTGGACCGCCAAGCTCTGTGGGATCACCTCGACATCATCGACTGCTTTGCCACCGACCATGCACCCCATACGCTCGACGAAAAGGACGGGGAGGATCCGCCGCCCGGATTCCCCGGTTTGGAGACGGCTCTCCCGCTCCTGCTCACTGCGGTCCACGAAGGATTGCTCACGATCGACGACGTGATCGACCGTCTTCATCACCGACCTGTGGAAATCTTTGGACTGCCCATCTCTGCGGAGACTTGGGTGGAGGTGGACGTCGACCAGGAGTTCGAGATCGCCGATTCCGGCCACAGCCGATGCGGGTGGACACCATTTGGTGGGGCGCCGGTGCGCGGCAGGGTCAACTCGGTGGCGATCCGCGGGGTCACTGCATATGAATACGACCAGGTCATCGCAGCTGCCGGAGTCGGTTGCGATGTGAGATTGGAAGGGAGAAAGGCCAGATGACGACAACGAAGGCAGAGGAGGAGACGGTGAGGGGCACCCACATTCCGTTTGGAGACCAGCGTGACGCACCGTTCTATGGGCGTGACATCGTCTCGGTGAGGCAATTCTCCGATGAGGACCTCGCCTACATCTTCGATGTCGCTCACGAGATGCGCGAGATGGTGGCCCGCATCGGAGCGTTCGATCTGTTGAAGGGCAAGCTGCTCGCCAATCTCTTCTACGAGCCGTCCACCAGGACCTCCTCGTCGTTTACCGCCGCCATGGAACGCCTCGGCGGGAGTGTCATCCCGATCAACGAGGTGACGTACTCGTCGGTATCGAAGGGCGAGTCATTGCCAGATACGGTCCGATCGTTGGAGGCCTACGCCGACGTGATCGTGCTGCGCCATCCCGAGGAGGGCGCAACCGCACTTGCTGCGCAGTACACGAAGAAGCCGATCATCAATGCGGGTGACGGCACGGGAGAACATCCCACCCAGGCCCTGCTCGACCTCTTTACGATCCTCGAGGAGCTTGGTGAGGTAAACGGACTCACGATCACCATGGTCGGCGACCTCAAATACGGGCGGACGGTCCATTCCCTTTCACGGCTCCTGTCGCGGTACAACGTTCGACTCAACTACGTAGCTCCCGACATCTTGAGGATGCCCGAGTCGATAGTGAGCGAGATCGAGGAAACCGGCACACCGCAGATGGTCTACGACAATCTCGACGACGTGATCGGCGACAGCGACGTGGTCTATGTGACCCGAGTGCAAAAGGAACGATTCGAGGACCCGACCGAGTACGACCAGGTCGCCGGGGCCTACGTGATCACTCCCGAGACGATGAGCAGGGCCAAGGATCGAATGGCCCTCATGCATCCGCTGCCGCGGGTAAACGAGATCAGCATTGACGTCGATGACGATCCCCGTGCCGCCTATTTCCGCCAGATGGAGTACGGCATGTACGTACGAATGGCGTTGCTGGCACTGGTGCTCGGAAAGGCGTGAGGACGACCTTCTTTACGCGGCTCGAAGAAAGGGTCGCGGCATCGGGGTCCCTGTTGTGCGTGGGACTCGACCCGCGCGGGCTGTCGCCGGCCGCAGCGCGGGATCGTTGTTTAGAGATAATCGCGGCCACTGCAAGCCACGTTGCAGCGTTCAAACCCAACAGTGCATTTTTCGAAGCGATGGGCCCGGTTGGGATGGAGGTGCTCATCGAGGTGGTCGCTGCGGTCCCGGAGGGGGTTGCGGTGTTGCTCGATGCCAAGCGTGGCGACATCTCGTCGTCGGCTGAGGCCTATGCCACCGCAGCCTTCGACCGGATCGGCGCCGGAGCAGTCACCGTCAGCCCGTATCTGGGGGCCGATTCGATCGAGCCCTTCCTCGAACATGACCACTCCGGTGTGTTTGTCCTGGCGAGGACGTCCAACCCTGGGGCGGCTGAGATCCAGGAAGAAGAGTTGGCGACCGGTGAGCCGCTCTACGTGGCGGTGGCTCGGTTTATCTCGAATTGGTCGCCGGATCGGGTTGGGCTGGTGGTCGGAGCCACTGAACCGGAGGCCATGGCGCAAATCAGGGAGGTCGTTCCCGAACATTGGATTCTTGCGCCGGGAGTCGGAGCCCAGGGCGGTTCCCTCGATGAAACGTTTGCAGCCGGGTTGCGTCAGGACGGAT
Source organism: uncultured Kiloniellaceae bacterium (assembly GCA_964194935.1). Classification (GTDB taxonomy): domain Bacteria; phylum Actinomycetota; class Acidimicrobiia; order Spongiisociales; family UBA11373; genus JACZWZ01. Next base: position 4,838 of record CAXMOL010000077.1, on the reverse strand, counting down.
CGGGCATCTTGCTCCCGGTGTCGCGCGCGATCGCCGAGGCCGCCGACCCGACTGATGCCGTTGTCGAACTAAACGAGTTGATCGCGACCGCTCGTGCCCGGCCCCGATCGATCGGTCTACCCGAAGCAGGACTGGCAGAAGCACTGTTCGACGCCGGATGTGTCCGCTTCGGAGATTTCGAATTGAAGTCCGGGGTGCGGTCGCCGATCTATCTCGATCTGCGCAACCTGGCCGGGCACCCGCGCCTGCTGCGTCGGGTTGCAGGTCGTTACTTGCCGCTGCTGGACAACGCCACGCGTGTGGCCGGGGTACCGCTGGCCGGGTTGCCGATCGCGACCGCGGTGTCGCTGTTGTCGGGCGTCCCGATGGTCTACGCCCGACCCGAGGCCAAGAACCATGGCACCCGGTCCGCCGTCGAGGGTCCCTTCGATCCCGGCGACCTGGTGGTGGCGGTCGATGATGTTGCTACCAGCGGGATCAGCGTCCTGGATGCTGTGGGACGACTGCGCGGGGCGGGAATGGAAGTTGACGCTGCGGTTGTCCTCATCGATCGCGGCGGGGGTGCAGGTGCCGCCCTGGCCGAGGCCGGTATCGAATTACGGTCCGTGCTGAGCATCAGCGAAGTGATCGAGTCGCTTTGCTCTTCGAACCGGATTTCCGATGCCGAGGCAGACCGGGTGTTGGAGTTCCTGGGTGCCTGACACCTATCGGTTGCTTCGCAATGTGGCATTTCGCTTTGACCCGGAGCGAGTTCACCACCTGGCATTGCGGTCATATGCCATCACGCGCCCTCGCCGCATCCGAACCGTCCGGAACCCCTCGACCGTGATGGGTCTGACCTTTCCCAACGTGGTCGGCCTCGCCGCCGGCTACGACAAGGACGCTCGCGGTTGGCGCGGGTTGGCGGCACTCGGATTTGGTCACATCGAGGTTGGGACGGTTACCCCTCAACCACAACCCGGTAACCCGCGACCACGGCTGTTTCGGTTGCCGTCCGATGGCGGACTCATCAATCGGTTGGGCTTTCCCAGCGACGGAGCCGATGCCGTAGCCGGTCGATTGTCGGGCTCGAGGCCCGGTGGGGTAGTGCTGGGAGTCTCCATTGGACCAAACGGATTCAGTGGATTGGATCAGGCAGCATCGGACTACGAGCGCTTGGTCGATCGATTTGCGTCCCTTGCCGATTATCTGGCCATCAATGTCAGTTCACCCAATACCCCGGGCTTGCGCATCCTCGAATCCGAGAGCGAACTGCGGGATCTACTGGTGCGAGTTGTCGCCCGGCGTGACTTTCAGGCGGCCCAACTCCGAAGGACGGTTCCCCTCGTCATAAAGCTGTCGCCTGACATACCCCTTGGCGACCTTGCGGCGACGGTAGGCACGATCGAAGCGGCTGGTGTCGACGGGATCGTTGTGACCAACACCACAAGGCAAAGGCCCGCTTTGAATTCAAAAAGCGCTGCAGAGTCCGGGGGTCTCAGCGGTGCACCGTTGAGCGAGTTGAGCCTCGAAGTGTTGCGGAAGGTGAAAGCGGCCACTGCTCTACCTCTGATCGCGTCGGGCGGGATCATGACGGTGGGCGACGCCGCCCAGCGGCTGCAGGAAGGAGCATCGCTCGTCCAGCTTTACTCCGGCTTTGTGTTCGGGGGTCCGCAGTTGGTTCGATCCACGGCCCAACTCGACCCGCGCCAATCCTCAGCCGCCGACTCGTAGCATCGACGCGATGAGATGGTTCGGATCGATCGCGGTGCTGGCGCTCGTGGTCGCCTCGTGTTCGGCGACTGCCGATGAGGTCGGTATCGAACCCACCACTTCTTCCAGTCCCTTGGTTACGGCGCCGCCGGCACCACCGCGCGCCGTGATCCTGGATTACTCGCCGACCGTCTCAGACGTGGGCGCCCTTGCCTTCTTGGCGACCCATCCGAGCGTGTTCTTGATCGGGGTGACGCTTGCCGGTACAGGAGAAACCGACTGCGAGCCGGGCGTTGCGATGACGCTCGGGATTCTGGAGTTTCTTGATCGAGCCGATGTCCCGGTTGCTTGCGGCCAGCCGGACCCAATAGACGGCAGTAACGCCTTTCCGGCCGACCGTCGTATGGCCGCCACCGACTTGGATGTCGAACTCGTCGAACCGAGTGGTGAGATGAGCGCCTCGGAGCTAATCGCCGAGCTGGTCAGAGCCTCTCCCCTGCCTGTCGACTTCGTCACCACCGCACCGCTGACCAACCTGGCCGTTGCGTTTGCGGTAGATCCCGAATTGGCATCGCTCATCGGCAGCATCACGGTGGTGGGCGGTGCGATCGATGTAGCCGGGTCTGCAACCGATCTTGCCGAGTGGAACATGTGGGTTGATCCGGTTGCCGCCAGTGATGTGCTGCGTTCGGGCGTGTCGGTGACTCTCGTTCCTCTCGACGCCACCAACCTCGTTCCTACCGGGACCACCTTCTTCAACGCGCTGGATACCCAGGCTGTGACCCCGGCGGCGCGGCTGTTGAGAAACGCCTGGGCTGCCGATGGGACTTGGATCGACAATGTGGCCGGCGATCACTTCTTCTGGGCGGAACTCGCCGCGGCCATCCTGGTCGACGACTCGCTGGCATCCTTCGAAACCAAGCGGCTGGTGGTCGAGTTCGGCGACTCGGAGATCGCTGGATGGACCCGTGTTGATCCCGCGGGCACCTTGGTCCGGATCGCCACCACCGTCCGCCGCCGGGCGTTTGAGCAGCTGCTGCTGGAGACATTGGTGAGCGGACCGGCTGAACTCGACTACCAAGGGGAACAGGCCTAGTTGTCGCTGAATCTGGCCGGGTAGCCTCGACTCATGCCTCGGTGGTTTTTCCTGGTTGCCCTTGCGGTGATGATTGGTGCGTGCAGCAGCGCTTCCGCCCCGACCACTACCGCGCCCGCGCCCACAACGACCACCACGACACTGTCACCCCGTGTCGGGAAGGTCCCGTCGCCGGCGGCGATCCTCGCCGCTGTGGAGAGCCACGACCTGGACCAGGCGACGGCAGACATGTATCTGACGTTTGCGATGTTCTCGCAGCCTGATCTCGTCCCGCTCGATTACCTGGTGCCGATCGGAGACGAGCCCTTCTCGCAATGGGATCACTCGTTCCTCACCCGTTTGGTGGCGATGTGGACCGAAATCGCCGGTGAGGATCAGGTCGAGCTGTTGAACGCAGTCGACGGCCTCGACGAACTGGTCGATCGCCCGGGAGTGCAGGGCATTCGATCGGGTGGCGCCGACGGCTGCATTCCCGTCGTGTCGGTCGACGTGCTCGTCTGTGTCGGGGGGAGCGTCTCGCAGCTACCCGTCGCGGGCCTCCCGCTCGATGAGGCGGTGACTGTGGTTCGTCCCTGGGTGCGGGATGCGGCGCAGGATGCCTGGACCAAGTTCGAGACGTTGTTCGGATCCGAGCCCAATCTCGTCAAGATCTTTCTCTCCAATCTGACTGCGACGGGCGGATATACCTACGGCGTGGTACCCGCCAGCCAGCCCGAGGCGCAAGGTGGAATCTGTCACGTCTATCTGGACGTGATGATCGGTGAAGAGACGGACGGAGGGCTCGTCTATCTGGACGATGCGACGATTCCCGACGGGGTCCCGCAGATGGTTCAGCTGCAGGCGACGGTGGCCCACGAACTGTTCCACTGCTTCCAACGCGAGGCTCTTGAGGGTTTCGACGTCACCCTGTGGGAGGGGTCGGCCACCTGGGCCGAGCATTACGTATATCCGGCGGAGAACACCGAGATCCCCTGGATGACAACCTGGGTGTCGGATCCGGATAAGCCGTTCGCCGGCAGGCTGTACGACACGTCGTTCGCCTTCGTATACGCCGACCTGGTCGGAGCCGGGAGCGATTCGATAGTCGACGTTCTGACGTCCAACTCGATCGCAGACCTCGACGCCATGTTCGAAGACCTTTGGCATGACATCTCGGTGTCGGCGTGGAATCAGGACCCGGTGGCGGTCCTGGTCAACGATGGGAGTGCGCTGATTCCGGCTGAGGTGACCGATTGGGGCACCTATGAGGTAACGGCAGAAGCCGAGGAGACGATGGATTTCTCGGTACCGCTGTACAGCCGCGACATCCAGACCTTCGAGTTCTCCGGAGGCACCTCGGATTTGGACGTGGCCGATTTCGCCCGACTTTGGGTCGATCTGTCCCAGGTGCCCGATGACGTAAGGGTCTCGGCGATCGCCGAGACAACCGATGGATGGCTCGACCCGGTACGGCTCGTGGGAGCCGAGTGGCAGTTCTGTCGGGTGGCGATAGGGGCGTGCAACGATGCTGATCCCGAGTCGATCCACCGCTACACCCGGGTCGTGCTCATCGTTACCAACGTCGACAACGGGACGGAGTCGTTCTCGATCCCGTGGGAGACCTACAACCCTCATCTCGATGGAAACTGGACCCGGACCCAGGGGCCGTTCCTGACCAACCCGGGAGCCACGGCTCCATACGGAATCGTCGGCACCGGTCTCGGTTTCGAGGAGCAGGGACTTTCGATGAGTGAGGAGACGGCCGGCTATTTGCTGGCCAATCCGGATCCAGGGTGGGAGTGCACCTTCGACGGTCGGTACACGGTTGGTGCCGACCCGGCGTATGGCGATCCTGAATTTGGAAACGTTGATGGCACCGTGACCGTGATTGTCGATGAGGCCGGTGAGGGGGAGACCTTTACCAACGATTGCGTATTTACCTCGGCCGATGGTTTCGATACGTCTGTTGGCGGCCTCCATATTCCGGTGGTGGCGAGCCCGACCGAGACGTTCGGATTCGAGATCCGCGATTACGACACGTTGTGGATCTACGCCTTCGAACGCATCTACG
>CAXMOL010000076.1:0-1875 GCA_964194935.1 uncultured Kiloniellaceae bacterium | reverse complement strand
AAAACCTCATATCGGGTCGAATCGCGGTCGGATCACCGGACGGTCGACGTGGCTTTCGCTCTGTGGAGGGGAGCCTGCCGGTACTCATGCCTGAATCCTCGAATGCATGAATTGGTCAACCTCCCGACAGTCGGGCGCATCCCCGAAAACGTCGTGTGTTTGACACTCTGCGCCGCGCCCGACGGAGCATTTGAGATCAGTACGAAACCACCCCCCCTTGAGGGGGAGTCAACGGCCGAAGGCCGTTGGTGGGGGGGTAACGGCTAACGACTGAACACCGACGACTCCAAGTAACTAGTCATCTCTGCAGCGTCCACAACCCTCCTCGTGGCGAACCCGTTCTGGGTCGATAATCCAATTAGGTACATCTCCTCTCGGGACCCCAGCTCCCGATTCTGTGGCGACTACCAAGTCGGTGCCCCGTCTGGCTGTCGGGGCACCGAACGCGTCCGGACCGTCATACCATCGGAACCGATGCGCTTGCTCTTCCAAACCACGTTCCGTTCGCTGCGCGTTCGTAACTTCAGGTTGTTTTTCGTGGGGCAGCTCATCTCCAGCATCGGGTTGTGGATGCAGCAGGTCGCCGAGTTGTGGCTGATTCTGGAACTGACCGATAGCGCCGCTGCAGTCGGTTTGATAACCGTCACTCACTTCGGGCCGATCATGGTCCTTGGGCTGTGGGGAGGCGTCATCGCCGACCGGGTCGATAAGCGCAAGATCATGTTGATCACCCAACCGCTCCTCGGATTGATCGCAGGTGGCCTTGCAGTGTTCAGTGCTACCGGGAGAGTGACGCCAGGAGTCCTCTACGGGTTCTCGGCGATGACCGGATTGGTGTTGGCACTCGACAATCCGACCCGACGGGCCTTCGTGCGCGAGATGGTCGACCTCGACGATGTCCCCAACGCTGTGAGTTTGGTGTCGATGCTGATCACTTCGGCCCGGATCATCGGTCCTGCTATTTCGGGCATCTTGCTGGCCACCAGCAGCGCGACAGTGGTGTTCACAACCAACGGGATCTCGTACTTGGCTGTGCTCGTCGCCCTGTTGATGATGCGAACTTCAGAGCTGTATCGAGTGCCGCCGGTCCCCAAGGGGAAGGGCCAGCTCTCCGAAGGTCTTCGCTATGCCTGGAACAACCCGGGGGTGCGGCTCCCGATCGTGATGATGGCCTGGATCGGCACGCTCGCCTTCAATTTCTCTGTACTGCTGGTCCTATTCGCCGAACAGACCTTTGACGCCGGTTCCGGTGGATTCGGCACCCTGATCTCGCTGTCGGCGGTTGGGTCCATGGCCGGGGCACTTTTTGTCGCCACCCGCAAGAAGATCACCAGTCGGTTCTTGGTGGGCATTGCCATCGGATTCGGTGTCGTGACCATCGTCTCGACGACGGCTCCTACGTTGTTGTGGATGGCACTCCTGCTGGTGCCGGTGGGCGCATTTGGCGTTGCGTTCATCGCCGCCACCCAGGGAGCCGCCCAGGCAGCGACCGTCCAGCACATGCAGGGCAGAGTCATGGCGCTGTTTGCCGTGGTGTTCCTGGGGAGCACCCCCATCGGCGGCATGTTTGCCGGGATCCAGGCCGAGCTCATGGGTCCCCGGATCGCCTTTGCCACCGGCGGGGTGGTGTCCATCCTCACCGGGATTTGGGCGTGGAGGATGGCGCGCCGCGGGCTTGGGCTTGAGACCTGACCGCCTACTCCGCGATCTCTACCGCGTTGTAGACGAAGCACTGGCAGGTTGAGCCGGGCTGGGTGAGGAAGTCGACCCGGTCGTCGCAGGGATCCTCGACGAGGAGGATTCTGCGCCCGCCTCCAAAGGCGTCTTCCCGTTCGTAGCGCCCCTTGGCCCCGAAGCACCCGGCCCCAAAGTCGA
>CAXMOL010000075.1:0-3969 GCA_964194935.1 uncultured Kiloniellaceae bacterium | reverse complement strand
TCTGCTCGAACACTTCAGGGATCGGGATGGTCTCGACTGGTCGGATCCAAAGCTCAGGTTGGTCGATCTGCAGTATCACGATGTCGATCGCAAGAAGGGTTTGTATCACAGGCTTGTGGCCTCCAACAGGATGCAGAGGCTCTTCGATGACGACCAAATCGCCAACGCCGCCACCACACCACCTGCCGGGACTCGCGCCTATTTTCGCGGCCGTTGCGTCGAGAAATTCGGCAACGCCATCGTCGCCGCCAACTGGGATTCGTTGATCTTCGATGTCGGAGATGACGTACTCAAGCGGGTGCCTATGATGGAACCGCGTCGGGGTGGGCGGTCCCAAGTAGCCGATCTCATCGATGACGCCGAGACCGCCGCCGACCTCGTTGACGCACTCGGAGGAGCTGATGGCTGAACAAGAGCGCAAATCAACCCACCGCGAAGAGACGCGCACCGAGACCGACGAAGCCGCTGAGGCCGCTGCGCCGGTGGCTGAGGAGCTCGCCGAGAAGATCGATGACCTGCTCGACGAGATCGACAGTGTGCTGGAGGAAAACGCCGAGGAGTTCGTAAAGAACTACGTCCAAAAGGGCGGGGAGTGACTCCGGGAATCGAAGACAGCCTCCCGCTCGAGCCGACCACGCCGGCGGAGAGCTTCTCAGCCCTGCTTCGTAGCAGGGGTGTCGAACCTCGCTGGGACGGCGGCACGGGCGCGATTGCCTTCGATCCGCCGGAGGCGACCACTGTCATCGCGCTGCGTTACGCGAACGGCATCGCGGTCGCCGGCGACCGCCGCGCCACCTCCGGCAACATCATCGCCCATCGCAGAGTGGAAAAAGTCTTTCCCGCCGACAGCTTCTCAGCAGTGGCCATCTCAGGTGTGGCCGGAATCGCGGTCGAGCTCACCCGTCTTTTCCAAACCGAACTCGAACACTACGAGAAGATCGAAGGACGCCGGCTTAGCCTCGAGGGCAAGGCGAATCATCTCGCCTCGATGGTTCGCCGCCAGCTCCCCATGGCGATGCAGGGCCTGGTGGTCATCCCCCTCTTTGCCGGATACGACGTCGATGAAGACCAGGGCCGCCTCTACTCGTTCGATGTCGTTGGCGGCCGATACGAGGAGACCGACTACACCGCCACCGGCTCCGGTGGCCGCGACGCACGGCTGTATCTCCGCACCGTGTTCCGTGATGATCTCTCCGAGGCCGAAGCGCTTGATATCGCCGTGGCGGCTCTGGTCGCTGCTGCCGAAGAGGACACTGCGACCGGGGGGCCCGATCTAAAGCGTGGCATCTATCCCAATGTCGTGATGATCGACCAAGACGGGTATAGAGAGGTTGAAGAAGACCTTGTGGAAACGGCCGCCCGCGCCGCGATGGAGGCTACATCGTGACCACGCCGTTCTACGTGCCGCCCGAGCAACTCATGAAGGACCGGGCCGAGTACGCCCGCAAGGGCATCGGACGGGGCAAATCAATCGTTGCGGTCGAATACGAGCACGGAATCCTGCTGCTCGGCGAAAACCCCAACAGCACCCTCCACAAGATCTCGGAGATCTACGATCGGATCGCCTTTGCCGGCGTCGGCAAGTACAACGAATTCGAGCAACTTCGTATCGGCGGAATTCGCCGTGCCGACCTCACCGGATACGCGTATTCACGCTCCGACGTAACGGCCAAGGGCGTTGCCAATGCCTATGCCCAAACCTTGGGTCACATATTCACCCAGGAGGTGAAGCCGTACGAGGTCGAGCTGATGTTGGCTGAGGTGGGCGATGACGCCGTTGACAGCAGGATCTTCAAGGTGACCTACGACGGAACGCTGTACGCCGAACGACGGTTCTCAGCGATCGGTGGACAGGAAGATGCGCTAATGGCTCGACTCGACGAGTCCTACGAGGATGCAGCTCCGCTCGAAGCCGCCCTGAGTTGGGCCAAGGCAGCTTGCGCTTCGATCATCGAAGGTGACGTGGAGGCGGGGGACTGGGAGGCGGCCGTCGTGGACCGGACCAATGGCCGTCGCACCTTCCGTCGTCTTGAGCCAGCCGAAATCGACTCCGCCTAGAACACCCGCATCAAGGCACGCACCACTGCGGTTGCCAACACAACAGCGATGCCAAGCGCCACCAGCTTCATCGGGAGAGCTTCACGATCGGCGATAGCGCCTCCGCGAACTTCCGTCCCCAAGGCATGTTCGATCTCAGCTTCTGTCATCAATTCCTTCGCCCGCTCCACTGCGTGCTCCGGAACCCAGATCTGGGTGACCGCCATGCGACCGACCGTCACCGGATAGGGACCGAGTGACTCACCATGCAGCCGAGCCTCGATTCCATCGGCTCCCAGAAGGGCAGCACAGACTCTGGCCGCCACCAGATCTCCAACATCGGCAAGATGGACGAATTGCTCGCGGGGCTGTTCCACACCTCAATCGTACGGAGCCCCCGCCGCAATGAATGAACGACCGGTACCCTCGCCGCCGTGGAACGTCGCATCTTCGGCATGGAAAACGAATATGGGGTGACCTGTACTTTGCGCGGCCAGCGTCGTCTTTCTCCCGATGAGGTGGCGCGCTATCTCTTCCGACGGGTCGTCTCTTGGGGGCGAAGCTCCAACGTCTTTCTTGAGAACGGTGCCCGTCTCTACCTGGATGTAGGCAGTCACCCCGAATACGCGACTCCTGAGTGCGACAGCCTCTACGACCTCGTGGCGCACGATCGGGCCGGTGAGCGAGTACTCGAAGGCCTGCTCCACTCAGCAGAGCAACGGCTCGCTGAAGAGGGCATCAGGGGCGACGTGTACCTCTTCAAGAACAACACCGACTCGGCCGGCAATTCCTACGGCTGCCATGAGAATTATCTGGTCAGTCGACAGACCGACTTCCAACGGATGATCGACACTCTGATTCCGTTCTTCGTCAGCCGCCAGATCTGGGCAGGGGCCGGCAAGCTGCTGCAGACTGCCCGGGGCACCGTCTATTCGATGGCCCAACGCTCCGAACATATCTGGGAGGGCGTGTCTTCCGCTACTACACGGAGCCGGCCGATCATCAACACCCGCGATGAGCCCCACGCTGATGCAGAACGTTATCGCAGACTCCATGTCATCGCCGGCGACTCGAACATGTCGGAGTACGTGACCTACGTAAAGGTGGGGGCGACCGCGGCCCTGCTCCAGATGCTGGAAGACGATGTCGTGTTTCGTGACCTGACCCTGGAGAATCCGATCCGAGCTATCCGCGAAATCTCCCACGACATCACCTGTCGCCGCAAGATCAGACTCGCCAACGGACGAGAGCTCTCTGCACTGGACATCCAGTGGGAGTACCTCGAACGCGTCATGCGCTACTCCAGGACAACCGGTTTCCCCAAGCAGATCGAGTCTGCGATCGCCATGTGGGAACACCTCCTGACAGGCCTCGAAAAGGACCCACTCTCACTTCGGCGCGAATGCGACTGGGTCGCCAAGTACCACCTCATCGAGGAGTACCGCTCGAGCCGGGGTCTCGCCCTGAATGATCCAAAGCTGGCGCTGCTCGATCTCGCCTACCACGACGTAGTGCCCGAGCGCGGCCTCTATTTCATCATGGCCCGACGCGGAATGATGGAGAGGGTCGTTACCGATGAAGACGTCACCCGTGCCCTCACCAATCCTCCTGAAACCACGCGGGCAAAGCTTCGCGGCAGCTTCATAAAGGCCGCCAAGGCCCGCAACAGAGACTTCACGGTGGACTGGGTTCATCTCAAGCTCAACGATCAGGCGCAGCGCACGGTTCTTTGCAAGGACCCGTTCCGCGCCGTGGACGAACGGGTGGACAAGCTGATCGAGAGCCTGTGATCGGCCTGGTTCCCCGGATACGCTGAGACGACATGAACCGGGTCATAGAACGCGTATTGAACCTCCTGGCCTTCCTGCTCACCGTGGGTCGACCGGTGACGGCGGATGAGATCAGACACACCGTGGCCGGTTACGACCAAGA
>CAXMOL010000074.1:0-13137 GCA_964194935.1 uncultured Kiloniellaceae bacterium | reverse complement strand
TCCTAGCTGACGGTCCTGCGATACATGCGTACTGCCAGTGGAGCAAAGACGGCGAGGATCGCTGCAGACCAGAAGAGAGAAAGCAGTACCTGACCGCCCACGGTGTGGCCGACCCGAACTGCGTCGCCGCCGAGCATGAGGCCGCGCAGCGCGTCGACCGTGACCGTGATCGGCTGGTTGTCGGCAAATGCCCGCAGCCATGAGGGCATGGTGTGAGTAGGCACGAACACCGATGAGGCGAATACGAGAGGAAACACGGGAATGAACACCGCAGACTGGGTGGCCTCCGGGTTCTTCACCAGCAGGCCGATAGTGGCCATCACCCACGACAGCGCGTAGGCGAAGGCCATGGCGACCAGCAGGCCGCCCATCATTCCCCAGATGCTGGTCTGCCAGCGGAATCCGATGAGGAGGCCGACCGACAGCATCAGCGTGATCACGAAGCCGTTGCGGATCAGATCCGAGATCGTGCGGCCGGCCAGTACTGCCGAGCGAGCCATCGGCAAGGAGCGGAACCGATCGATCACTCCCTTGTTCAGGTCCTCGGTGAGGCCCAGCGCAGTCTGACCGGCGCCAAACGCAGCCACCTGGATGAGCAAACCGGGGACCAGCCAGTTGATGTATTTGCCGGCGGCGGCCGCAGGAATGGCGGCACCGATGGCTCCGCCGAACACGTAGTTGAACAGCAGCAGGAACATCACCGGCTGCACCGTCGCAAACACGAGCAGCTGGGGGAGTCGGATGTTGCGCAGGAGATTGCGGCGAGTGATGACCATGGTGTCGGCCACTGCTTCGGCGAGCGTCACCCTGGATGTGGTGGCGGTCATCGCGACCTCCTCGAGCGGCGTCCCTGAGTGGCTTGGGCCGGTTCGGCCGTTGTCTCCTCGGCGGTGTGACCCGTGATCGAGAGGAATACGTCATCGAGCGTCGGCTGGCGCAATGCGATGTCCTCCGGAGCGATCTGCACCTCGTCCAGTCTGCGCACCACCCGGGTGAGGGTGGTGGGTCCGTTGGGTGCCGTCAGCGAGATCTTCTTGGACGACGGCTCGAACGTCGGTTCATATTCGTTGACGGAAGCGAGCGCAGTCATCGTGTTGTCCCGGTCGGCATCGGCCACGGTGAGCTCGACCACCGACCCGCCGAGTTGGTCCTTTAGCTGGGTGGGCGTGCCTTCGGCGATGACCTTGCCCTGGTCGATCACCCCGACCCTGGCGGCGAGTTGGTCTGCCTCGTCCAGATACTGGGTGGTGAGCAGAATCGTGGTGCCGCCGGCGACGAGATCGGTGATGAGATCCCAGATGTCGATCCGGCTGCGAGGATCGATGCCGGTGGTCGGCTCGTCGAGGAACAGAACATCGGGGCGACCCACGATCGAGGCCGCGAGGTCGAGTCGACGCCGCATCCCTCCCGAATAGGTTCGTACCGGCCGATCGGCTGCGTCGGACAGCCCAATCTTGTCCAGGACTTCAGCGGCACGACTGCGGGCTACGGCGGACCCGAGGCGATAGAGCCGCCCCACCATCTCGACGTTCTCGCGCCCGGTGAGGTAGTCGTCGACTGCTGCGAACTGGCCGGCCAACCCGAGGCGGGTGCGAGCAGCGACCGGATCGTGCAGGACATCGATGCCGGCCACCATCGCTGTGCCCGAATCGGGACGAAGCAGTGTCGTGAGCACTCTGATCAAAGTGGTCTTCCCTGCGCCGTTGGGTCCGAGCAAGCCGTAGATGATTCCCGGCTCGAACTCGATGTCGACGCCGTCGAGTGCTTTTACCTCACCGAAGTGTTTGACAACGCCTTCGGCGCGGACGATGGGAGTGGTCACGACAGGACTCCTCGGGAAGATCGAGTCGAAATCTAGGGGCCGCATGTCGTGTAACCGAAACCAGGGCCACCGACCGCGTCATTCGCCACAGGCGGCCATAAGCCCCTAGTCCGGCTGAGCACCGCTCCGCACACTGTGTTTGACGAGGAGGGAGGGTTGTGCGCGAGTTCACCGACGGTGCGACTGCGATAGTGCGCGGGGCGCTCGACGCCGGGTGTTCCTTCTTCGCCGGATATCCGATCACACCTGCCAGCGCGATCTTGATGCAGATGATGCGAGAACTCCCCAAGACCGGCGGGATGGCGGTGCAGGGGGAGGACGAAATCGCTTCGATCGGCATGTGCATCGGTGCCACTCTGTCTGGAGCGCGGGCGATGACCGCCACCAGCGGGCCGGGAATCAGCCTCTACTCGGAGAACATCGGTCTTGCCATCATGGGTGAGGTCCCGCTGGTCATCGTCGACGTACAGAGGCTGGGGCCTTCCACCGGGGCGGCCACGACCGTGTCTCAGGGTGACGTCCAATTCGTACGATGGGGCACCGGTGGCGGCTATCCGATAATTGCTCTCGCCCCCTCGACAGTCGCTGAGTCCTACTGGCTCACGGCTAAGGCCTTTGAGCTCGCCGAGCGATTCCGTTGCCCGGTCTTTCTCGTCACCGACAAGGAACTCGCCATGTCGCTGACCACCGTGGATATGGCCGCCTATCCGAATGTTGCGGCCGCAGAGCGCAATACCGGCTCGGGAGGGTCGCCCTACACCTATGAGCCCCGGGATGAGGTGTTCCCGCTGCATGAATACGGTCGAGGTGAGCCGGTGCGGTTTACCGGATCCACCCACAATCAGGATGCCTATCTCACCAAGGACGGGCCGACGATCGACGCCTTGAACCAGCATCTCATCGCCAAGATCGAAGACCATCGGGACGAGATCGAACTGGTCGAGGCTGACATCGACGAGAAGGCGACGACTCTGATTCTTGGCTACGGCGTGACCGGTGGGGCAGTTCGTGCCGCGGTAGCCCGGGCGCGCGCCGCTGGCGAACCGATGTCGGGTGCAGTCGTACAGAGCCTGTGGCCCATCCCGGAAACAGCCCTGGGAGTCGCGATGGAGGGGGTGACACGGGTGGTGGTGCCCGAGCTGAACCCCGGTCTGTACCGGAGGGAGATCGATCGGATCGCGGGCGGTCGTGAGGTGGTCGGGATCGAGCGAATCGATGGCGATCTCATCTCGCCGGAGCAGATTCTGGAAGTGGCCCGATGAGTGTGACCATCACCCCGCTCGACAGCTTCCGCAACGACACCCCCTATCCGTTCTGTCCCGGATGTGGCCACGGAAGCATCCTCGACACCCTCAACGAGGCGCTGGGCATGATGAAGCTCGACCCGGCAGAGGTAGTCATTGTTTCCGACATCGGGTGCGCCGGACTATCCGACCAGTACTTCAAGACCTCTGCGTTCCACGGGTTGCACGGCCGTTCCGTCACCTATGCGACGGGAATCAAGCTGGCCCGGCCCGAGCTGACGGTCGTGGTGATCATGGGCGACGGCGGGACGGGGATCGGAGGCACCCACCTCATAAATGCAGCTCGCCGCAACGCCGGGATCACCGTCCTCGTCTTCAACAATCTCAACTTCGGAATGACCGGCGGCCAGCACTCCACCACCACTCCCGAGGGCTCGATCACGTCGACGACACCGGGCGGAAACCTCGAGCATCCGCTCGATATCTGCGCCACGGTCGGCGTAAACGGTGCCGGGTATGTTCATCGGGGCACTTCGTTCGACAAGGACTTGGCGGATCGCATGGTCGACGCCATCCGGCATCCCGGGTTTGCGTTGCTCGATATCTGGGAGCTGTGCACTGCCTACTTCGTGCCGATGAACAAGCTGGGCCGCAAGGGGCTCGACACCACGATCGATCGACTCGGCTTCGAGCAGGGCGTGCTGTACGAACGTGAGGTCGTCGAGTATTCGGTCGCCTACCGAGAGGCCGCAGCAGGCCTGGGGGAGAGACGCGTTCCGGTTCCGATCCCGGTCGAGTTTGATTCAGGCCTGGAGTCGTCGGTGTCGATCGTGGTGGCGGGTTCGGCCGGAGCCAAAGTGCGCTCGGCGGCCCGGTTGGTGGCCGAGTCCGGAATGCGATCGGGATTGTGGGCGACGCTTCGAGGCGACTACCCGGTGACGGTAAAGACCGGCCACAGTGTCACTTCGGTGGTCCTGAGCCCGGTCGAGATACCGCCGGTAGTCGTCGGTGTGCCCGATCTGCTCGTCCTGGTGTCGCAGGACGGCTTGAAGAAGGTCGGCGGGATGCTGGCGGGGATGGGTCCGCAACAGCTAGTCGTGACATTGCCCGAATTCGCTGCGGTGGAGACCGAGGCCCAGGTGGTGGTCGTCGATCCCAGGGACTGGGAGGGCCGCATCCCCAAGGTGCAGCTGTCATTGATGTTGTTGACCGTTGCCTCGATTCGCGCCGGCTTGGTCCCGATCGAGGCATTGCGGGCCGCGTCGACTGGCCCATTCGAAACCGAGAACCTCAACGCCATCGAGGCCGGACTGGCTTTGGTCGGGTAGGGCTCCGACGCATCTACTCGGGAGGTGCCTCCACGCAGATCGGGCTGAATCCAACTCCACGAGCATCCAGGGCGGTGATCACTACCGGAAGCGCCGTCTCCCAGATCGGTGCCCACTGGTCGTGCATCAATACGGTGTCGCCCTGGTGGATGTGCTCCAGGGTGGTGTCGATAACGCGCTCGGCGTCCTGGAGTGAGTAGTCGAGGGTGTTGAGCGTCCATCCGACTACTTCCAGGCCCAACTCACCGGCTACTCGATTGACCAGGTCGCTGGTTGCTCCGTAGGGCGGTCGCACGCAGGTGGGGCGGGGGGCACCTGCATCGACCAACTTGTCGATCGAAGTAGACAGCTCGATGCGAATCTCCTCTTCCGACATCTCGGTGAGGTCATCGTGGTGGTCGCTATGACTCTGCACGCTGTGTCCGGCCGCCACCATCTCCGGAATGAGGTGAGCGACCCTGGGGAGTCGGTAGGTGCTGATAAAGAAGGTGGCGGTCACTCTTTGTGCTGCGAGCGCCTCAAGGATCGTGTCGGTATACCCATCGAAGGGTCCGTCATCGAATGTGAGTGCCACCGTCCCTTCCGCCGGCTCGGTGCCGCGCGGGATCACCGTGGGTCTTGCCGGGAAGGGGCCCTCGGTCACCGGAGCAGTCGCGGTGGGGGTCGTGTCGTCAGATGTCGTGGGGAGTGAGATTGTGCTCGGAACCGCTACCGGTTCTTCAGTCAGTTCGAGGCGCGGGGTTGCTGTAGGGCCGAGGATGGTGATGCTGGACTGAGAAGCGACCGGCACCGAACGCGACGTTGGTTCGATACCGAGCCCGCCGGAACATGCGCCTAGAAGCACCACCAGGAGCACGAGGAACACGATCCGGCGCATATGCGAACACTATCGGTACTCGCGATCTGTGCACCGAACCGGGAGCACCAGAACATCCCGGCACGATGGCCAAGTCGTCTGGAAGCTTCCGGGGGTGGCGTAGGTTGGACTCCAGCACCCGTAGAAGGCACTTAAGAATGAAGCCGATTGAAGCGCTCGGAAGTCATGGCCAGTCGGTATGGATCGACTACATCCGGCGTGATTTCACTCGCAATGGTGAGCTAGCCGCTCTCGTTGAGGAGGGGGTGCGCGGCGTGACCAGCAACCCTTCGATCTTCGAAAAGGCGATCGGCGGGAGTGCCGAATACGACACAGCACTGCTGGCGGCGTTGGATGCCGACCCCGATCGCACCCCGATCGACCTATTCGAGGCTGTGGCCGTCGTCGATATCCAGGAAGCAGCTGATGTTCTGCGATCCGTCTACGACTCTTCCGCAGGTGCAGATGGGTTTGTCAGCCTGGAGGTATCGCCAACTCTGGCGCACGATTCGGAGGGAACCATCCGCGACGCCCGTCGTCTGTGGGCCGCTGTGGACCGCCCCAACCTGATGATCAAGGTTCCGGCGACTCCCGCCGGGATTCCGGCAGTCGAGGAGCTGATCTCCGAGGGGATCAACGTCAACGTCACGCTCATGTTCTCGATGCAGCATTACGAGGATGTCGCCCAGGCATACCTTCGGGGACTTCGTCGAGCATCCGATCCGACGAGGATCGCCTCGGTTGCCTCGTTCTTTGTGAGTCGGGTCGATTCTGCGACTGATGGTGCTCTTAGCGAGATCGCCTCGGTCGAGGCTGCCGCATTGAGGGGTACTGCAGCCATCGCCAATTCCAAGCTGGCCTACCGCCGCTACCAAGAGCTGTTCGAGGGTGCGGAGTTTGCCGACCTGAAGACTGCGGGTGCCAGGCCGCAGCGAGTGCTGTGGGCTTCGACGAGTACCAAGGATCCCGCCTATCGAGACGTCATGTATATCGAGGAGTTGGTGGGGGACAACACGGTGAACACGGTTCCCCCGGCGACTCTCGACGCCTTCATGGACCATGGCGTGGCCCGAGCCGATTCCGTCGTCGAGCGGGTGGATGAGGCTGCGGCTGCGATCGATGGACTAGGCGAGATCGGTGTCGATTTCGATGCGATCACCGATCAACTCCAGATCGACGGTGTTGCATCCTTCGCCAAGGCATTTGAGACGATGCTGGAGGCCATCGAGCTCAAGTCGAAGCACCTCCTCGCTTCGACCGTTGATCCTCAGGTGATGTCGCTTGGAAATCATGCAGATGCTGTCGAAACCCTCGTCGGGCAATGGACTCAGGACGATTTGGTCAGCCGGATGTGGGACAAGGACCCCACCGTGTGGATCGATGACGATCAACCCGAGATCGTTGATCGGCTGGGGTGGCTGACGCTGCCCAGGTCGATGCACTCCCAGCTCGAAGACATCCAGTGGTTTGTCGATGAGGTCAAAGCCGACGGGATCACGGATGTCGTGGTGCTGGGAATGGGTGGGTCGAGCCTGGCGCCCGACGTATTCCGCCGGACGCTTGGCGTCGCCGAGGGTCACCCGGATCTCGTCGTACTCGACAGCACTCACCCGGCGGCGGTGCAAGCTCTCGCCGATACGCTCGATCCGGCGACCACCCTGTTCCTGGTCGCTTCCAAGTCGGGTTCAACGATCGAGCCGCTTTCGTTCCTCGAGTTCTTCTGGGCTCGGGTCGCAGCCGTGGTCGATGATCCCGGACGCCACTTTGTCGCGATCACCGATCCAGGATCCACGCTGGTCACCCTTGGCAAGGAGCGAGGGTTCCGCAAGGTGTTCGAGGCTATCCCCGATGTCGGTGGCAGATACTCGGCGCTGACCCACTTTGGACTTGTCCCGGCGGCACTGATCGGTGCTGATGTGGAGGGCCTGTTGGACCAAGCGCTGCGAATGGCGGAGGCTTCAGCACTACCTGCCGACAGCAACCCGGGAGTGCGACTTGGTGCTGCACTGGGGCATCTGGCTCTGTCCGGCCGCGACAAGGCCACCTTTGTGACGTCGGTATCGTTTGCGGCTCTGCCTGATTGGCTCGAGCAACTTGTTGCCGAGAGCACCGGCAAGCAGGGCATGGGCATCGTCCCCATTGCTGGCGAGAGGCTCGGTCCGCCCGAGGTGTACGGCGACGATCGGGTCTTTGTCTACCTCGCCTTCGCCGGAGACGACGACGGTGTTCAGGTGACGGCGTTGGATGCGCTTGCCGCAGTCGGCCACCCGGTAGTGCGCATCGTCGTCGACCGACTCGAGGATCTGTCATCGGAGATGTTCCGGGCTGAGGTGGCCGTTGCCGCCGCCAGCGCCACTCTGCACATCCACCCGTTCAACCAACCGGATGTTCAGATTGCCAAGAAACTTGCCAGTGAGGCCATGGCGGGCACACTCGAAAGCGGAGAGATTCCCGAATCCGTTGCCGAAGACGCAGATACGTTGGCGACGACAGTGGGATCCTTCTTGGGCCTGCTCGGTGAAGGTGACTTCCTTGCCATCCAGGCATTTGTCGCTCCCACCGCCGAGGTGGAGGCTGCATTGCAACGGATCCGCCACTCGGTGCGTGATCGGTTCCGGGTTGCGACCACCTTGGGCTTTGGGCCGCGTTTTCTCCACTCGACGGGGCAGTTGCACAAAGGAGGAGCCAACGCCGGGGTGTTCCTCCAGATCGTGGACCACTTCTCGCCGCTGGTGGAGGTGCCGACCACCGGGTACGACTTTGGCTCACTCATCGCTGCCCAGGCCGACGGGGATCACCAGGCGTTGGTGGATGGCGGACGACGGGTGGTGCGGGTCTGCCTTGGTGACGACGTTCCCGGCGGCCTGGCCAACCTCGAGGCTGCCGTCAGTGCTTGAGAGAGACTTGACTTAGCGAAGGGTCTCGGGGAGGGCGAGAAGCGTTTCGTACCACTCCACGGCTGTATCAATGGTGAGGTGGTCGGTCGACTCGCCGCGCAAGATCGTTGGGAACCTCTCCAATGCGACGGGCTCCTGATCGATACGGATGATCCCGCCGGTACTTTCGAGGGTTCGGGCGTAATACCAGTCGTACTCGGATCCTGTGGCGAGGTCGCTCATCGCTACCCGCGGTTTGGCCTCTGCGAGATCGTCCCAGGTGGTCATGGCATCGTCGTACTCATGGCCCCATCGATTACACATCTGGGCGAGGAGCCCGTCGGGATCTGCTCGGAACCGGGCGTTGTCCACGATGACGAACTCGATGTCCTCGTTGCGGCACAGGTTTATCAAGCTCAGGAACGAGTACCACCCGTTGTCGGGTTGAGTCACCTTGGTGGTGAGGATGTCGCCGATCTCGGTGAAGTCGTTTGCCTCGAATGCGGCACGCCAGCGTGGTGCGTCTGGAGAGTCGGGGTGGGTTGCCATCCACTCGCGCAGCATGATTCGCCACCGTGATGGCCACGCCAATTGTGGGTGGCGCATGACGAAGGCGACCGGTTGGCGAGCGTTGCGCAGAAACCAGCGGGCGATCTCCTTAGAACCGAATTGGTAGGCGCTCTCCTGGACTATGTCTCCGGGTGAGAGGCGTCCCACGAATTCGGGGATGCTCGATACCGGGAGGTCCTGCCAGAACATGGGAGCGACGGGTTCGTGGACGTATCTTTCAAATACGTGTTTGCCGCCAGGATCACGCAGTAACAAAAAGAGAGTGCCCAGCAGCGTTGATCCGGTACGGGGCATGCTCACGACCAGCGGACCGTTCCACCGCCCTTCGGCGGTGACCGTGTCGAGCTCGGAGATTTCGATCTCAGATGTGTTCAAACGCCAGGTAAAGAGGGCGTCGACGGTCGGCAGATCTGGTTCGGGCATGAATGGATGTTAAGCATGAGACGACCATCTTTTTCAATTGCGCTTGATAAAGAGAGGCTTCTGGAAACGAGGTGACATGCCGCATTACTGCGGCTCGTTCCATACAATCCCAGCCGTGCCTTGCCCCTCGTGTGAAGCGACGACCAGCGCCGGAGACAAGTTCTGTGCCAATTGCGGTTCGGGACTCGAGCAGCGCTGTGCCACCTGCGGGACGGTGCTTCCCGACGACGCACGCTTCTGTCCGTCGTGTGGCGCCTCGATCGCTACCGATGACCTGGGCGAACATGTTGAGCACTCCGGCGAAGAGCGCAAGATCATCTCGGTCCTATTTGCCGACCTCGTTGGATTCACCGCCTCGAGCGACGGCGCCGATCCGGAGGATGTGCGGCGGCGCGTCCAACCCTTCCACACCGCACTTCGAGAGGTCGTAGAAGGGTATGGCGGCCGGATCGAGAAGCTGATGGGCGACGGCGTCCTCGCCGTATTCGGCGCCCCCGTTGTTCACGAAGACGACGCAGAGCGGGCAGTCCGCGCCGCTCTGCTAATCCAGGAACGAGTCGATGTAATGGCCGGCGCCAGCGGGATGCGGGCGCGGGTTGCGGTCGGAACCGGTGAGGCGATGGTTCTCGTCGATGGCACAACGACCGACCGGGAAGGGTTGGTCGGTGATGTCGTCAACACCGCCTCCCGGCTTCAAGGAGAGGCCGAGCCGGGGACGGTTCTGGTAGACGACGCCACCCATCGGTCCACCCGACGAGCGATTCACTACGAAGAGCGCCCCCCAGTCGCGGTAAAGGGAAAAGGTGAACCGATCCCGGTATGGGTGGCAGTCGAACCGGTCGCTCGGCTCGGAGCCGATCTCGAAGACGACGGTGCCACCCTCGTGGGACGTTCCTCGGATCTGTCGCTTCTCGTCGAATCCTTTACTCGAGCCGTTGCCGATCGAACCAGCCAGATCGTCACGATCGGGGGCGAACCGGGTGTTGGCAAGTCGCGTCTGGTTCGTGAATTGCGTCGTCACATCAACGACCTTCCCGAGTTGATTCGCTGGCGGCAGGGGCGCTGTCTTCCGTACGGCGAAGGAATCACCTATTGGGCGCTCGGTGAGGTCGTAAAGGCCGAAGCCGGCATCTTCGAAACCGACACTCCGGGAACTGCGCTCGGCAAGCTCGGAGTGTCTCTCGAACCCCTATTTGCCGACCCTGATGAGCGGGCATGGGTGGGGGGGCGGCTCGCACCGCTCGTCGGATCGGATCAGGAGGGGAGCGTCGATAAGGCCGAGCGCTTTGCAGCCTGGCATCGGTATATGGCCGCCCTGGGTGAGCAGCGTCCAACCGTGATAGTCGTCGAGGATCTGCATTGGGCCGATCGCAACCTCATCGGGTTCCTATCGGACCTGTCCGACGCCGCCAGGGGTATCCCTTTGCTCTTGGTGTGTACTGCTCGGCCCGACTTCTTCGAGGCTCATCCAACCTGGGGCGCCGGCCAGCGCAATGCGATGACCATCCGGCTCGAACCGTTGGATGCCGACGCCACCCGGGAACTCCTCGACGAACTGCTGGCCGGCGCTGATCTCGATGCAGAGACCCGACAGATGATCTTCGACAGATCCGGGGGCAATCCGTTGTGGGCGCAGGAGTTCGTCCGCATGTTTCACGATCGCTCGACAGGCAGTGGCGAACTGGCAATTCCCGACACCGTCCAGGCTGTTGTCGCCTCTCGTATCGACCTGTTAGACGCCGAAACCAAGACCGCAATTCAGGCTGCATCAACGATCGGCAAATCTTTCTGGGTCGGAGCCGTGGCAGAACTGCTCGATGGTGCCTCCGACCTCGACGAGAGTCTCCGCGATTTGGCGCGCCGCGAGTTGATCCGACGTGAGCGGTCATCGACGGTCTCGGGAGAGGTTGAATATGCCTTTACTCACTCCGTCGTGCGTGACGTTGCCTACAGCCAATCGCCACGAGCCATCCGAGCCGATCGGCACCGGCGGATCGGGCGCTGGATTGAACGTATTGCGGGTGATCGGGTGGCGGATCGCGCCGAGGTGATTGCGCACCATGATGCTGAGGCCTTGCGGCTGGCAACTGCCACCGATCTGGCCGATGTGACGTCGTATGTGGATGCGGCGATCAACTCTCATCGGCGCGCTGCGGAACAGGCAGGCCAACTAGACCTGAGCGCGCAGCAGGCCCATCTGGAGGCGGCTCTCCGACTGACGCCGGATGGGGATGGGCGTCGCGGCAGAATCCTGCTCGACCTCGGACAGACCTATGCCGACCTCGGACTGACAGACTCCGGAACCAAGACTCTGTTGGAAGCGCGTGACGAGTTCGATCGGGCGGGCGACATTGAGAGCTGGGGACGGGCATCGGCATTGCTCTCGAACTACTTCTGGGTGGCAGGTGACCCCGGGGAGGCACAACGGATGCTCGACGAGGCGTCTGCCCGGCTCGAACAACACCCGCCGGGACGGGCGTTGGCCGCCGTCTACTCGCAGGAGGCCGGACGTCTGTGGCTGCGAGGTGACTCGATGCAGGAGACACTCGACCATGTGGCGCGGGTTCGTCCCATTGTCGAGGTCCACGGCGATCTGGTCTCTCGGCGGCGGTTGCTCACGGCTGAGGGTGGGAGTCGGTTCGACTCCGGCGACCCGGCTGCAGTAGAGGTGTTTCGTCAGGTGCTGCGGATGGCGATCGAGTCTGACGAGTCAATGCCGATTGGGAGCTCCTATCTCAACCTGGGCGAGCAGCTTCGCACCGGATGGGGGCCTAACGAGGCACTGCCGGTTCACGAACGGGGACTCGAGGTATCGCTGCAGCGAAGGACTGCCGGAGCAGAGCAGTTCCTACGGGGCGGGCTCGCCTTCGATTTGTTCCAGGCCGGTCGGTGGGACGATGCGATGGAGCAGCTCGATGCTGCACTCGCCATTCCAGAATTCGGTGCCTACTTGGAAGGTGGAATCCGCGGCTTCAAGATCGGTATTGCGGCCTGTCGCGGTGAGGCGGAGCCAGATTCGACTCAACGCATCGAAGCTCTCATCGCCGACGCCGAAGGCCTGGAAGACATGCAGGCGATCATTCCTTCGTACGAAACGGCGGCGTGGGTCCATCTGTTGCTCGGTGGTGAGTCGGATGCCGTTGGATTTGCGCGTCAGGTGGTTGATCGCTCCGGTGGTACCCGGTTCCTGCTGGACAATTGGTCTCTTGTCGTGTGGCTGTTGCGGCGATCCGGGGAACTCGACCGAATTGGGGTCTTGCTGCCGGAGTTGAGGAGGTTCGACATGCCGCGACCCCGGGCACTGATTGCCATTGTTGAGGCACTGCTTGGCGAGGATGACGACCCGGCGGTGGCGCTCGAAGCGATCGACCGCAGTGCGACCGAGTTGGCCGACCTAGGAGCCTTCACCGAGGCCACGATCGCCTTGGCCGATGCGGTGCGTATTGCCGAGGGTCTCGGCGATAGCGATCGGGCCCTGGCGATGAGGGTACGGGCGCAAGAATTGATGGCGGGGACCCGGGCTGTGGTACTGATGGAGAAGCTCGGGCTCGCTTGATTGGAATAACCGGGGCCGGGCCGCTCGATGTGACCAAACGACTGGAGTCGGAGTCAGATCGGCCGATGAATGGTCGTGCCCACAGATTCGTGTCACACCCAACCCGTACCTTCACCAGTGATGAAGGCATGGAGATGCCCCAACTGCAGGGCTAAAGCAGGCGTCCCAGTCCAATACGGACTGCCGACTCGACTCGCTGCTGAAGCTGCTGAGCGCGGCGAGCTGGTGTTGGGTGGTTGTGTCCTCACCGATGACGACCCGCCTCGCTGTTGCACCAACTGTCGGGCAGCACTGTGGCCCCAGGGGGTCTATGCGGTTCCCGGCGCCGCCGGCGATATGCGCATCGTGCTTGCAGGCAGGCGCTCAGAGAACCGTCGGCTCGAAGCCTCGGTGTCAACCGATTGGACCGTCACGATTGCCTGGGTTGGCGATGAGCAGCGCGAACCCGACATGGTGGTGACT
>CAXMOL010000073.1:0-34560 GCA_964194935.1 uncultured Kiloniellaceae bacterium | reverse complement strand
CATGCAAGGGGTCAGGGGTTCGAATCCCCTCACCTCCACATAATCAGATGAAACCCGGCATTGATGCCGGGTTTCATCGATTGTGAGGGGATTCGAACTGGCAGAGCGGTCGGTCGCTGTCGCCGCCTAATCGGCGTCGACAGCTCCCTTCATCGAACCTCGCTGCGCTCGGTGCCTTCTAGGTAGGTTCGAATCCCCTCACCTCCACGAATCAGATAGAGCCCGGCCAAGCGGGGACTTCGCCGACACTGATCAAATCCCCTCACCTCCACAAATGGCTCGAAGTGCCGGAACTAGCCTTCGTCTGTGGCTGTCTTTAACTCGACGGGACATCGGCTCGAGATTCCCGACATCGTTTCTGGCGAGGGTGTCTATCTGACCGATCGTGATGGCAACCGCTACGTGGACCTGGAGTCAGGTGTGTGGTGCACTCCGCTCGGTCATGGAAACCAGCGGGTCAACGAAGTGATCCGAGCTCAGATGGGCATCCTCACCCACGCCGGATTCTGTTATTCGAGCCCGGTCGTGGAGGAAGCAGCAAAGTCGATTCTTTCCGTCTGCGGTATGGAGGATGGGTCCGCGGTGTTCCTCTGTTCCGGAAGCGAAGGCATCGATTACGCCCGCCAGGCCGTGAGGGCTATCACCGAGCGAAACCGCCTGGTGACATTCCACGACGCCTACCTGGGCTCGCTCAGTTCGGCTCGTGATCACGCCGGCAACTGGTTCGTCATCGACTGGGAGACATGCGAGTTCTGTCCTGAGCGGCACCGCGCCATTGACTGCGACCACCTCGGTGACATACCGGATGACGTCTCGGAGTTCCTCTTCGAACCCGGGAGTTCGTCAGGACAGGTCCGCTTTGCACCGGTGCCGTTGGTGCGCAAAGTCGTTGATCTCGTCAGGAGCAAGGGGGGCAAGATCATCGCCAACGAGGTCACAACCGGCATCGGTAGGACCGGTTCATGGTTCGGGCACGACCACTACGGCATCAGCCCTGATCTGATAGTGATCGGCAAGGGGATCGGCAACGGCTACCCGGTGAGCATCGTTGTCATGAACGCCAGCACGTCGCGGGAGTTGGAATCCGCCGAATTCCGATACATGCAGTCTCACCAGAACGATCCGCTGGGTGCGTCCGTGGCCAAAGAGGTGATTTCGGTGATCCGAGATGACGCTTTGATCGAGCGTGGAGCTCGCATCGGTCCATTGTTCTTGAGCGCCCTCGAGAACCTGGCTACTCACCCCGCCGTTGTCGACGTCCGTGGCCGGGGCCTGATGTTTGCCGTCGATCTCCGAGATGAATTGACCGGCGGTGAGGTGTTCAGATCGTTGCTCGAGCGGGGGTTCATAGTGGGTCATCGGGGGGCAACGTTGCGAATGGACCCTGCGCTCACGATCGACGAGAACGAGTTCATGGCCTTCGTCGATGTGTTCAGTGAGGTTGTGGGCGCCCTGTAAAGGTTTCGATGTCGGGCGGACGTCGGTCGCCTCATCGGTCTCGTCAGGTTCCTCAACCGAGTCTGCGGCGTTCCGACCTTTGCCGCGCTCGCGAGTTGATGAACGCGTAGTCTCGTTCCATTGCGTTGCCGGGTAGGAGGCGAGAGCCATGGGCGGAGAATCGGCCACTTCAGTGTTTGCCCGTCTTGAGCCTCCGGCGCCCCTGACCCGTCGGGAGGCGTTGGCCGAAGCTGATCGATGCCTCATGTGTTGGGACGCACCCTGTACCCGAGCGTGCCCGACCTCCATCGACGTTCCGGAATTCATCAAGCGCATCGCTACGGGTGACGACCTGGGTTCGGCGCGCACAATTCTCAGTTCCAACATTCTCGGATCGTCCTGCGCCCGGGTGTGTCCGACCGAAGTTCTATGCGAGGGCGCATGTGTGCTCAACGATCTACACACCCGCCCGATCCAGATTGGGCGACTGCAGGGGTACTCCACCGACCCGGTTGTACTGGGCGGAAACCAGATCTTTGCCAAGGGAGAACCGAGCGGCCACAGCGTCGTCGTGGTGGGCGCCGGGCCCGCCGGCCTGAGCTGCGCCGCCGAGTTGGTTCAATACGGTCACGACGTGGTTGTCCTGGATGCGGCGGAGTCGCCCGGAGGCCTCAACACTCACGGGGTCGCTGACTACAAGCTTCGTCGTGAGACCGCCCTCGCCGAGGTTGCGTGGATCGAGGAGCTCGGTGTAGAGATCCGTCAGGGTGTGACCGTCGGTACCGACGTCGCCGTCGATGTTCTTCTCGACGAGTACGACGCGCTCTTCCTTGGGGTGGGTCTGGGGAACATCATGCCGGTTGGCATTCCAGGTGAGGATTTGCCGGGTTCGGAGGATGCACTCCAATTCATAGCTCGACTCAAGGCGAAATCACGCCAGGAGATGTCTCTCGAAGGTCAGCGTGTAGCCGTGATCGGTGGAGGCAATACAGCGATTGATGCCGCCACCCAGTCGGCGCGTCTCGGAGCGGAAAAGGTCTATCTGATCTACCGGCGAGGGCGACAAGAGATGCGGGCGTACGACCATGAGGTCGAACTCGCCATGGCCGATGGTGTCGAGGTCATCTTCTGGACCGCTCCGGTGGCGATATCCGGGACCGATTCTGTGACCGGCTTGGCGTGTCGTCGTACCGAGGTTGTCGACTCACAGGTGACGCTGCTCGATGGCACCGACTCTCACCTCGAGGTAAGCCGCGTGTTTCGTGCCACCGGCCAGGAGAAGCAACGCGACTTTCTTGAGGAGATACCCGGAGTCGAGACCGATCGTGGTGGTCGGGTGGTCCTGGACGAGGACCTCCGTACCGGGAATCAGAAGATCTGGGCGGGAGGAGATTGTGCCAATGGTGGCAAGGAAGTAGTAAACGCAGTGGCCCACGGCAAGCAGGCGGCCCTAAGCATCAACGCCAGCTTGCGTGGTGAAGCGGTAAGCACCGGGAGGTGAACCTGTGGCCGACCTCACAGTAAATATGGCCGGGATCGAATCACCCAACCCTTTCTGGTTGGCCTCGGCCCCGCCTTCGAATACCGGGGATCAGATTGCCCGCGCCTTCGACGCCGGATGGGGAGGGGCGGTGTGGAAGACCCTCGGTGAGCCGATCGAGAACACTTGGTCGCGCTACAGCTCGGTGGACTTCAACGGGAACCGGATGATGGGCTTGAACAACATCGAACTCATCACCGACCGCGCTCTTGACGTGAATCTCAAGGAGATCACCGCAGTCAAGAAGCGCTACCCGAAGAACGCAGTCGTGGTGAGCCTCATGGTGGAATCCAAACGCGAAGCGTGGCACGAGATCGTAAAGCAGGTGGAAGATGCTGGCGCCGACGGTCTGGAGCTCAATTTCGGTTGCCCCCACGGCATGTCGGAACGGGGGATGGGCAGCGCCATCGGCCAGGTGCCGGAGTACTGCGCGCAGATAACGGAGTGGGTGAAGGAGGTCGCCAACACACCGGTGCTCGTAAAGCTCACTCCCAATATCACCGACATCCGCACCGCGGCGCGAGCTGCCAAGCAAGGCGGCGCAGATGGAGTCAGTCTGATCAACACCATCAGCAGCGTGACCAGTGTCGACCTCGACACCCTGACACCGCGACCTTCGGTCGGAAACATGTCCAGTCACGGCGGCTATTGCGGCCCGGCGGTAAAACCGATCGCTCTGAACATGGTGTCGTCGATCGCGGCGGATCCCGAGACTCTGGACTTTCCGATCAGCGGTATCGGCGGAATCGTGACCTGGCGTGATGCCGCCGAGTTCATTCTGTTGGGCGCTACGACGATTCAGGTGGCGACTGGTGTGATGCACTACGGGTTCAGGATCGTCGAGGGGATGATCGACGGCCTGGGTAATTACCTTGATCAGAAGGGGATGGCGAGCGTCGATGAGTTGCGCGGACTCAGCGTCGATCGACTTACAGATTGGCAGCATCTCAACCTGAACTACGTGATAAAGGCGAGCGTCGACCAATCGGTCTGTATCGGATGCGGCCTGTGCCATGTCGCCTGCGAGGACGGCGCTCACCAGGCGATAGGCGCCGAACGATCCGAGGATGGGCGTACTCGGGTGTGGATCAAGGAGGATGCCTGTGTCGGCTGCAACCTGTGCAGCCTCATATGCCCGGTTCCCGGATGCATCACGATGGTCGAGCAGGACACCGGACACGATCCGCTTACGTGGGTGGAGTACCAAGAAGGCGACGACCCCGACGCTCTTGCTCCTCGCCCCAAGCACGGTCTGACTATCGGCTGACTACGAGCGGGCCCTCAGGCGGATGTTCGGAGGCCTGCCAGGCTTTCGAACCGGCAGGCGAGATTGATGTTCTGCACCGCCTGCGATGCGGCACCCTTGAGAAGATTGTCGAGTGCAACGACGACTCCGATCCGATGCTGATCGATGGGATCTACCGAGAACCCGCCGATTGTCGCTTCGATCCGTCCTGCGGCGTCACGTGGCTGCGGGGTCTCGTTCTTGACTTCTATGAGCGGATCGGTCGTGTACCGGCTGTGGAACATGTTGGCCAAAGATTCGGTATCCGTCGGTTGGCTCATCTGTGCCAGAACGGTTACGACCAAGCCGCGTTCGAAAGGGGCCACGCTGGGAGCGAATCGAACCGGTCGTCCCAACTGGTGGGTGATCTCCCGCTCATGCACGTGTCCGGTCAGTTGATACGGCATCAGGTTGTCTCGCAACAGGTCGGAGTCGTTCTTCGGCGACGGGTCCGTGCCTGCGCCGCTATACCCCGAGACCCCAAATGCGGAGGGCTCGGCTTCGAGGAGCGAGGCGATAGGGGCAAGGGCCAGCATGGTGGCGGTGGCGTAGCAACCGGGGTTGGCGATCCGCTGGGCGCCGGGGAGATCATCGCGGCTGAGCTCGGGGAGCCCGTAGGCCCAAGCATCGTCGAATCGGTGGTCGGCGCTCAGGTCGACAACCACGGCTTGTGTATCGATCATCGGGATGTACTGGTCCGAGAGGCCATTGGGCAGGGCAAGGATGAATACGTCGGCCTCTAGATCGGCCAACGCCTGGGGAGTCGCATCGACGAACACCTCATCACCCGACCAGGCCGGCACGCTATCGCGGATCGGGTCCCCGGCAAGTCTGCGAGAGGCTGCGAAAGCGAGGCGCAGGCTGGGATGTTCCTGTATCAGGCGGAGCAACTCCCGCCCTGCATATCCGCGAGCTCCGACGAGACCGACCGTCTTGGGGGGTGCGGGATGGCTCATGGTTGGTCGCCATTGTGTTGTTCGGATACCTGCGAGTTTGGGGGGGCAACGGTTTCGGGAAGGGCGATGGCGTGGTCACGGCAAGCGGTGACTTCCTCCGCGGTCTCCAGTCCGTACCAAAAGACCACCCAATCCCCGGTTTTCCAGCTTCCGTCCGCCTTCTTGAAATACCAGGCATTGAACGGGCTGTCGGTGCGAGATCGCCAGAAGAGCCTGGGGTTGTCTTCCGTGATCCGGTTCCACAAGGAGGCGCCAAGCCCGGCACCCTGTGACTCGGCTGTTACCGCAAACTTGTCAAGGTATGGCATACCCAGCTGCTCGGTCAGTATCGCGATTGCTGAAGAATCCGATGCGAGGTAGACAATGAGCGGGTCGAGGTTCTCGAGGTAGTCCGGGCTCACAGTGCGATCAAAGGCGCCCTCGAGAAGGGTGTGAACGGTCTCGAAGTCGAGATTCGATAGATCGTGGTGGGTTTCGATCGTCTCCCCTTGCCTAATCAAGGTCCCGCTACCGCGGTCGGTAAAGAGCTCGCCCGCCAGATGCTCCGGGCTGGTGATCGAGACGGATGACGAACGGGGCAGGACGTCGAGCACCTGTTTGATCTCCTGCAATTTCACGGCCATTCCGCCGGTGACCCAGGGCTCGCGACTCAGTCGCTCGTAGTCCTCTGCAAGATTGATGGCGGGAATCACGCTTCCCCCCTCGTCGAGAAGCCCACCGGTCGGGGTGAGGAAGACGAGTTTGTGTGGAATGGTTGTGACTGCCAGCGAGCGGGCGGCCACGTCGGCATTGAGATTGAGGATCTGTCCTGTGGTCGTCTCTCCCACACAAGCAACAATCGGGAGTTGACCGGCGCGGATTGCTGCGGTTATGGGCTCGAGGTGGACCCGATCTACATCTCCCACCATGCCGAGCCGTTCGCTGTCCAACCACGATGCCTCGAACACGCCGCCGGTGATGGGCCGAGCAGGCGCCTTTCTTTCTGTAAGGGCATCGACCAGTTTGAGGCTCTCGGCATGGATCACTCGCCGCATGATGTTCAGAATCTCTGGCGATGTGACCCGCATACCGTCGACCCGTCGGTTTTCCAGCGCCGCTTCCTCTATTGCCGCGTCGAGTTGCGGGCCCGCTCCGTGTACGACCACGGGAAACAGACCCATCCGGTAGAGGAACGCCAACGCTGAGGCGACCTCTGCGAGATCATCTCGCAGTACGCCACCTCCCACCTTTACGATCGCGAATTTGGACGGATCAACGCTGGCAAAACGCTTGACGTAGCGCTCGATCTCGGCGCGGTCCGCCAAGTTGACCAGCAGGTTGCGGAGCACCTCCGGCATCGAGTTCATGGGCGTTTTCGCACCGCTGTTGGCGCGCCGCCTTCATCGAAAGTGTCGATTGGACTGCCGGGACGAACGGCAGCTAGTACCTGATGTAGATGCATGGGACGAGATCGTAGGCGCTGAGGGCCGATGACTTGAGACTCCAGGCCGGTTGCCTATCCTCCGCCACCAAGTGGAACACCGATACGACCACGTAACGATCGAGCAGAAGTGGCAGGCCCGCTGGGCGGCCGACCGCACCTTTCGTGTGCTCAACCCGGGTGATGATGGGTTCGATCCGTCAAAACCGAAGCAGTACATCCTCGACATGTTTCCGTACCCCTCTGGGGAAGGACTCCACGTCGGTCATCCAATCGGATACATCGGCAGCGATATCTTCAGCCGCTACATGCGGATGAAGGGTGCGAACGTGTTGCACCCTATGGGTTTTGATTCATTTGGTCTCCCTGCGGAGCAGTACGCCGTGGAAACCGGCGTACACCCACGGGTGACCACGGAACAAAACATCGCCAACTACGTGAGGCAGTTGAAGTCGATCGGACTCTCCTACGACTGGGATCGGGAACTGGCCACAACGGATCCCGGGTATTACCGCTGGACCCAGTGGATCTTTATCCAGTTGTTCGAGTCGTGGTTCGATCCGGCATTGGGCAAGGCGCGGCCTATCTCCGAGCTCATTGCCGCACTCGAAGCGGGGGAGACAGATGCCGCAGGAGTGCCCTGGTCAGATCTCGACGGCGAGGCCCAACGATCCTTTATCTCCGGCATGCGCCTGGCCTACCTCGACGACGTGATGGTCAACTGGTGCCCGGCTCTTGGCACTGTTCTGGCCAACGAGGAAGTCACGCGGGAGGGGAAATCCGACCGGGGCGATCACCCTGTCTACCGCCGCCCTCTGCGACAGTGGATGCTGCGAATCACGGCGTATGCAGATCGGCTCATCGCCGACCTCGATCTGGTTGATTGGCCCGAACCGGTAAAGGCGATGCAGCGAAACTGGATCGGACGCAGCCACGGCGCCAGTATCGGCTTCCCGATCGATGACTCTGATCATCGGATCGAGGTCTTTACAACCCGCCCCGATACGATCTTCGGGGCGACGTACATGGTGCTCGCGCCCGAGCATTCTTTGGTTGAGTCCTTGGTGGTGCCCGATTGGCCAGATGGGACCAAGGAGGTCTGGACGGGAGGTGCGGCCGCTCCCTCCGAAGCTGTCGCCGACTATCGGAACCGAGCATCTCGCAAGTCCGAGCGGGAGCGCCAAACCGAGGGAAAGGACAAGACCGGTGTGTTTACCGGGTCGTTCTGTGTAAACCCGGCAAGCGGTGAACGGATCCCGATCTTTATTGCCGACTATGTACTGATGGGATATGGGACCGGGGCCATCATGGCGGTCCCCGGCCAGGATGAGCGCGATTGGGAGTTTGCAGAGCAATTCGAACTCCCGATCGTTCGCACGGTTCAGCCCGCCGACGGATTTGACGGTGACGCCTACCTCGGCGACGGGCCCGCAATCAACAGTGGGTTTCTCGATGGGCTCGGTGTCGATGATGCCAAGACGAGGATCATCGAATGGCTTGAGGCCGAGGAATACGGAGCGGCGACCATTTCGTACAAGCTGCGCGACTGGCTCTTTAGCCGGCAGCGCTACTGGGGCGAGCCGATCCCGATCCTTCATGGTCCCGACGGCGAGATGAGGGCGGTTCCCGACGAGGACCTGCCACTGCTGCTGCCCGAAGTCGAGGATTACAGACCCGCCTCGGCCGACCAGGAAGATGCAGTGCCTGTCCCGTCGCTTGGCAAGGCTCCAGACGATTGGCGTTTCGTAAAGATCGAGGGGGTCGTATGGGAGCGCGAACTGAACACGATGCCGCAGTGGGCCGGGTCGTGCTGGTACTACCTGCGGTTCATCGATCCGGGCAACTCCGACCGCTTGGTGGCCGAGGAAGCGGAGCGGTACTGGATGGGCGACTCGGGCGTCGACTTGTACATCGGTGGTGTCGAGCACGCCGTCCTGCATCTCTTGTACGCCCGCTTCTGGCACAAGGTCCTGTACGACCTTGGTGAAGTCTCGACCGGAGAACCATTCGGCCGGTTGTTCAATCAGGGTCTGATCATGGCGCATGCCTATCGCGATGAACGCGGTGTCTACGTTCCGGCCGACGAGGTCGAAGAGCGAGATGGCGGGTTCTGGTTCGATGGTCAGTCGGTCGAGCAGTCCTACGGCCGGATGGGCAAGTCGAAGAAGAACGGAGTCAATCCGGATGAGTTCTTCGTCGATCATGGCGTCGACACGCTGCGCCTCTACGAGATGTTTATGGGTCCGCTGAGCGAGGCGAAGCCATGGACCACCCGCGACGTGGTTGGCGTCGAGCGGTTCCTGCAACGCTTCTGGCGCAATTTCGTCGATCCCGATACGGGTGACCTCCTCATCTCTGATACCCCGGCCGATGAGGAGCTACGAGGACTGCTGCACAGGACCACGAAGTCGGTGACCGATGACATGGCCGAACTGCGGTTCAACACGTCGGTGGCGCGTTTCTTCGAATTGAACAACGCTCTGGTGGGCCTGGATTCCATCCCGCTGGAAGTCGCTGATGTGTTTGTTCGACTCATGGCACCAATTGCGCCACACGTCGCAGAGGAATTGTGGGAGCGGATGGGCGGAGACGGCAGCGTCTGCTTTGCCGACTGGCCGGCCTATGACGAGTCGCTTGCGGCTGAGGAGTCGGTCACGATGGTTGTCCAGGTTGGCGGCAAGATCAGGGATCGAATCGAGGTTCCGGTGGGGATTTCGAGCGATGAAGCCCAGCAGGTTGCGCTTGCTTCCGACAAGGTCGCTGGCCATCTCGATGGCGAACCAACCCGCGTCATCGTGCGACCGCCGAATCTCGTAAACATCGTGCCCTAGCCGGTGATTCGATGAGGCTGTGGGCACACGAAGTCCTCGCCAGGGCCGACCTCGACCTCGAGAGACTGGCCGTGGCGTTGCCGACGGTCGACCCAGCAACTATCGCTATCAGACAGGCATCTCGTTGGTTTCGACTCTTTTGGGCGAAGGGAATCACCGCAGTTGCCTTGCCTTGGGGGATCTATGCGCATCCCGACCGGCTGAATGCTCCGGTCGCCGAGGTCGGACGCCTCGTAGTGCACGAACTCACCCACATCGATCAGTGGCGTCGTCTCGGACTCATCGGGTGGTCCCGTGCCTACCTGGGGGACTATCTGCGCGGCAGGCGAGCCCACCTCGGCCACTGGGCCGCCTATCGCGCAATCGGCTTGGAACAGGAGGCACGTGACGTCGCCGCACGCCTCGGCGGTTGAGGGTCGTCCGTGGCGTCCCCGGGATGCCGCGGTAGCGGTCCTTTCGGGCTTGGCTGCCTCCTTGGTCGTATTGGTCATACTTGGCGGTGAGGCCACGACTATTGAGCTCTTTGGGCTGCTGGTACCGGCTCAGGCAGGCGGGACTCTTGTTGCCGTGGCTGTGTTGGCGAGGAGACGCACCGAGTGGCGAACCGCCTTGTTGGTCCAGATCGACCGGCGCGATGTGGTCGGCCTGCTTATCGGTGGCGGGCTGCAGTTGCTGCTGTCTCTTGTCGCCTATTGGGTCGTGGTTGTGCTGCTCGGCGGCGACGCACCGACCCAGGAGGTGGTCGAAGCGGCCACAGACGCCATCCGCGGCGGTGAGAGGATTCTGGTTGTCATAGGAGTCGTTGTGCTCGCTCCGATTTCCGAAGAGCTCGTGTTCCGGGGGGTCTTGCTGGCCGCGCTGCGCCGCACCAGAGGCGATCGGTTCGCTGTGTTCGGTTCCGCCGGTGCGTTTGCCCTGCTGCACCTGCTCGATCCGAACGCGATTCTGGCGATCCCCTTCTTGTTCGTCGTAGGTGTCGTCGCCGCCAGGGCGGTTATCTCCACCGGGAGACTCGGCCGTGCCATCGCCATCCATGCCGGGTTCAACCTTGTGACCGTGCTGGCAGTGTTCTCCACGTAGATCGAAAGTCTTCCCTGGCCGCTGACGCTTTGATACAACGCCCGCATGGATCGTTCAGCCTTTGTCGCGATCGCAGTCGTGTTGGTCGCCGTTGTGACGGCGCTGTTGGCATGGCCTGCTGCCCCTGAGGCACCTCCTGTTGAACTCATAGGCAACACGATCCGTCACAGCGTGACGGTTCATGTGTCGGGAGCGGTGACTCGGCCCGGACTCGTCACTCTGGATGCTGAGGCGAGGGTGGCCGATGCGATTGTTGCCGCCGGAGGGGCCAGCGCCGATGCACAGTTGGGAGCCTTGAATCTGGCAGCTCCGTTGGGCGATGGAGCTCGACTTGTCGTCCCGACCGCCGATGCTGACGCGGATAGTGAGACGGATGGTGTGGTGCGAATCAACTCGGCAAGTGCGAGCGACCTCGAGCAGCTCCCTGGAGTCGGTCCGGTGTTGGCGGGGCACATCTCGGCACATCGAGATGAGAACGGTCCATTCGAGGTCGTCGAGGATCTGCTGGAGGTGCCGGGCATCGGAGAGGCAAAACTGGCGGCGTTGCGCGATTTTGTGCTCGTCCCCTGAGTTCGCTGCAGGTACCCAAAGGGATTGAAGCCTGGGGGGCGGCTCTTGCCATGGGCATCTGGGGCGGGATCGGCCTATCGATGTCGGCGGCCATCGTCGTCTGCGCTTTGGCGATCGGTGGGTATTCCGTGCATGGTCATCGAAGTCTGCTCATGTGCTCGGTTGGCTTGATCGCCGGATTGCTAGTGGGTCAGGCCGCCGTTGCGCGGGCGGAGGCCACCAGGGAGGCCGAGTTTCCTCAGGGTCGGGTAGTGGTTGTCGCCGTCGTTGTGACCGATCCGATCGACGGGCCGACTGCGCTGGTGGCCCCCGTGCAGCTCTTTGACCACGATGACTGGGTTGAGTGGCGGGGGCCCACCTTGCTCCTGAACGGAGCTCCGGCCGACGTGATGGCCGGCGAACTTGTGGTGGTAGACGGTGTCATCGAGCGTGGTCGGGAGTCTTTCCGCGGCCGAGCGATTGCCGGGACGATGAAGGCGCGCAACGCCTATCGGGTGGCTGCGGCTCCCAATCCGTTGCTGGCTTTGGGCAACCTGATGCGGCGCCATCTGCTCGGCAATCTGGACTCGACGGCCGGATCTGCACCCGGTGCTCTGTTGACCGGGTTTCTGATCGGCGATGTGTCCCGCTTGCCCGACACCGACAATGAGGCCTTGCGTCTGGCGGGGCTGTCCCACTTCGTTGCTGTTTCCGGAAGCAACGTTGCGCTGTTTCTTTCCGCCTGGTGGCTTGCCGGCGCCGCGTTGCGGATGGAGCGTCGACAGCGGGCGGTCTTTGGACTTTTGGGGATCGTTGTGTTTGCGCTGATTACTCGCTGGGAACCGTCTGTTGTGCGGGCCTCCGTGATGGCCGGTCTTGTGCTGGTCGGCCGTGCTGCGGGTAGGCCGATCACTCCGTTTACCGCTCTGGTGGGTGCGGTGGTTTTGTCGCTCCTCGCGGCACCCGATCTCTCCGGTAGCGCTGGATTCGGCCTGTCGGTCGCGGCAACTGCCGGAATAATCGTTGGGGCACCGCTGTGGGCGGGGCGGCGTCCTCGGCCGCTCTGGGCGGTCCTCGGTGCCACAATTTCGGCGCAGGCCGCGGTCGCTCCGCTACTGCTCATTTGGTTCGGGGCGATCCCGTTGTTGGCGCCTCTCAGCAACCTGTTGGCTGCTCCACTTGTGGCTGCTTCAACGGCCTTCGGAGGCCTAGGTGCGGTCATGCACCTGCAGCCTCTGGTGGACCTCGGCACCGGGCTCGCGATGGTGGTTCTTGTCATCGCTCGCACCGCCGCCGACCTGCCGCAGTTAGATGCGTCGCAGACGATGCTTTTGGCGATACCTGCGGTGATGGCAGTGTGGATCGCACCGCTTCGTCCGGTCCTGCTGGCGATCGTGGCAATAGTTGTCGTGAGTTCCATCGCTCCGTCGCGCCCTCCGGAGGTGGCCACTGCTCATTTCCTCGACGTCGGACAGGGTGATGCGACTCTCTTCGTAGGCCCCGGAGGCGAAACCATCCTCATCGATGGCGGTCCCGACCCCGGGTTGCTGCGCTCGCATTTGCGAGCCTATGGGGTGCGGCGCATCGACCTGCTGATCATCACCCACCACCATGCGGACCACACCACAGGGTTGGTCGGGTTGCTCCGATCCGCCTCGGTCGGAATGGTCTGGTATCCGCCTCAGCTCGGGTTGGGGTCGCCGCTCGATGACTTGGTCGACGCATTCGACTCTGCGGGGGTCCCGGCAGTGATCCCGAGACCGGGTTCCGGTGTCACGGTCGGATCGTTCGAGGTTGGTGTGCTGGCGCCGCTGCGAACCTATGCGAGTCCGAACGACGGTTCGATCGTGGCCGAGGTGCGATGGCGCGGTGTGACGGTGCTGATGGCCGGCGATATCGAGTCGTATGCACAGAACGACCTTGGCCCAATTCGCAGCGACGTCTTAAAGGTTCCGCATCAGGGAGCCGCCACGAGTGATCTCGAGTGGCTGGCATCGAGCGCGCCGGTGGTGGCGGTCATAAGCGTCGGTTCGAATAACTACGGACACCCGTCGGACCTGGTTGTCGACACTCTGGAGGGGGCCGGGTCTCTCGTGCTACGAACCGACACATCGGGCACGGTCACTGTGCCGCTGGATCGCTTTCTCGATTCCGGACTACCGTCGGCCGGGTGACCGCGCTCCATGCCATCGTCGGACCCCGCGACATCGGTCCCGGTGAGCGCCATGAGATGCTCGACCGAGCCCGGCGGATATTCGACGAGACCGGTGCAGACGAAATCGAGCGGGTAGACGTTCCCGGACGTGGCGCAGGGGAAGAATCCGAAGGTGCGTTGCGCGGCGAAGTCGAGCGTCTGATCCCGGCGCTGCAAAGTGGATCGCTGTTCGGCGGCAAGCGCGGAATCCTGATCGTGGATGCTCAGCAACTACAGAAGGCTGAGACAGTGGTCCTGACTGGATTGTTGGAGGGGTTGGATGAAGAGGCAGTGACGGTCGTCCTGGTTTCGGCAGGGGCGCTGCCTGCCGGGATAGGAAAGCTTGTAAAGGCTGATGGTGCGTCGTACTCGGTAAAGAAGATGCGAGAGAGCGATGCGATGGCCTGGCTACGCGAGGCAGCGCGAGAGCGGCGCGTAAAGATCGACGCCGCCGCATCTTCGGCGCTCGTCCAGCGGTTTGGATCTGATGTGGCCGCTCTCGGCCAGGCGCTTGATCAACTCGCCGCGGTGGATGAGCCCATTACGCCAGAGCTCATCGCGGCCCGATTCCGAAATCGACCAGACGAACCGATGTGGCACTTTGCGGATGCTGTGGCAGAGGGCGATACCGGGGGCGCGTTGCGCCGGCTGACGGACTTTCTCACCCACGGCCACCCGCTACAGCTGCTGGCCTTCCTTGAGAACGACCTAAAACGTCGGTCGCTGGCTACCTCTGCTCCGGATATCGAGACGTTTGCGGAATGGATCGGTGCTTCATCGGACCACTATCCGACCAAGAAGGCGTGGCGGGCCAGGGGGAGTGCAACCGATGCCGATCTACGTAGAGCGCTTATCGCACTGGCGCGGGCCGATGTGAGTCTCAAGACAATGCCGGAGGCCACTCATCGGCTCACGATGGAGCGGCTGACCATCGCGCTCACCCGCTGGTATCGGGGAGCAGGACGCACCGCGTAGAGCGCCTGATTCTTAGGTTCGGTGCCGTCGACCCTGCCGGCTGTCAGCCGTCGTAGGGGCGGAACGAAACGACGGTGACGGTAAACGTGCCACCGGGCGCCTCGTAGCTAACGGCATCGCCGACTGCGGCACCGAGGAGCGCCCCTCCGAGTGGACTCGATGGTGACGCCAGTACGTATCCATCCACCTTGTTCTCGGGCGGGGCTACGAAGACCTTCATCTTTGTCCCGTCGGCGCGAGTGATTACGACCACCGATCCCACCTGAACGGTGTCGCCGGCCTTGGGTTTGCGAACCTCGGATGTTTGGAGTGTGTGCTGGATCTTTCGAATCCGCGCCTCCATCAGGCCCTGTTCGTTTTTGGCGGCGTCATAGTCAGCGTTCTCACGGATATCACCATGCGAGCGCGCTTCGGCGATTCTCTCAGAGATCTCAACGCGACCGGTGGTGGTCAGTTGCTCGTGCTCGTCGACGAGCTTCTGATGGGCGGCAGGCGTAAGCCAGGTGGACTCAGAATCAGGCATAGAGACTTTTCGGGGCGGGTCAGCCCAGTAGAGATTCGACCTGGCGGTGCAATCGGGCCTTGCGCCGGGCCGCCGTCTTCTTGTGGAGAACACCCTTCACGACGGCGGTATCGACCCGCTGCTGTGCGATTCGCAGCGCCTCACGAGCCGCATCGGCATCGCCGGATTCGGCCGCGGCGATCGCCTGACGGGTTGTCGTCTTCATCTCGCTGCGGACGGCTTGATTGCGCTGACGGACGGCCTCGTTCTGACGATTCCGCTTGATCTGAGATTTGATGTTGGCCATGAGAAAACGCCCGATGGGGTGGGGGACGGCGAAATATTAGCAGGGGCCCGACGGCGGTACAATGCTGCTCCCCTCCCCGGAGCCTTGTGACGGACACGTCGCGCATTCGCAACTTCTCGATCATCGCGCATATCGATCACGGCAAGTCGACACTCGCCGATCGCATGCTCGAACGAACCGGCGCGCTCGAAGAGCGCGAGATGCGAGACCAGGTACTCGACACGATGGATCTGGAACGGGAGCGGGGGATCACGATCAAGGCTCAATCCGTCAGACTCGACTACACCGGACCGTCCGGGAACTACGTCCTTAACCTCATCGACACTCCGGGACATGTCGACTTCACCTATGAGGTGTCTCGCAGCCTGGCGGCGTGCGAGGGCGCAGTCTTGCTGGTCGATGCGGCTCAGGGCGTCGAGGCGCAGACCCTTGCCAACGCCTACCTGGCGATAGAAAGTGGCCTGGAGATCATTCCGGTCATCAACAAAGTCGATTTGCCTGCCGCCGAACCTGATCGCGTTGCCGCCGAGCTGGTCTCGATCATCGGGGGCGATCCGGCCGATGTGATTCGGATTTCGGCCAAGACGGGTGATGGTGTGGACGAACTCTTGGCCGCGATCGTCGAGGTGCTCCCGGCACCCGAAGGGGCCGTCGACGATCAACTCAGGGCCCTCGTGTTCGATTCTTTTTACGACACCTACCGCGGGGTGGTTTGCTACGTCCGGGTCCAATCGGGGCGGCTCGCTACAGGCGACGGGTTGCGCTTCATGGCAACCGGTGAGGAGCCCGCAGCAGACGAAGTCGGTGTGCTTAGGCCGGGAGCGGAGCCGGTCGCGGCGCTCGGGCCGGGAGAGGTGGGTTACCTGATCACCGGGATCAAGGAGATTGACAGGATCAGGGTCGGAGACACCGTTACCCGCGCAGCAGATCCGGCAACCGAACCCCTTCCCGGCTACCGCGAACCGAAACCGATGGTGTTCAGTGGGTTGTTCCCGACCGATGGTGACGATTTCGAACGGTTGCGTGAGGCCCTCGAAAAACTCCGGCTCAACGACACGGCCCTGGTGTTCGAACCAGAGACATCTCGGGCCCTCGGATTCGGATTCAGGTGCGGGTTCCTGGGGTTGCTCCACATGGAGATCGTGCGCGAACGCCTCGAGCGCGAATACGACCTCGAATTGGTGGCGACCGCCCCATCGGTTGCCTACGACGTCGGCTTGGTGGGAGGAGGCACTCTGCAGATAAGGAGTCCGCAAGATCTCCCCGAACCGACCGCTCGCACCGAGATCCGGGAACCGATTGTCCGGGTGATGATCATCACACCTGCCGAATTCACCGGAACCGTGATGGAGCTGCTGCAGGAGCACCGTGGTGTGATGGGAGAGATGACCTACCTTTCCCCGGAGCGAGTCGAGTTGGTCTACCGGGTCCCGCTGGCCGAGATCGTCTTCGGCTTCTTCGACCGGCTGAAGTCACGGACGAGGGGGTACGCATCGCTGGACTACGAACCGGAGGATGACTTCATCCCGGCCGACCTCGCTCGGGTCGACATCCTGCTCAACGGCGTTCCAGTCGATGCCTTCTCAGCGATTGTTCACAAGACCAAGGGCTACGACTACGGGCGCAAGCTGGTATCAAAACTCCGCGCGATCATCCCTCGTCAGATGTTCGACGTACCCATTCAGGCTGCCATTGGATCGCGGGTGATTGCGCGCGAAACAGTAAAAGCCAGGCGCAAGGACGTGATCGCCAAGTGTTACGGCGGCGATGTGACGCGTAAGCGCAAGCTGCTGGAGAAGCAGAAGGAAGGCAAGAAACGGATGAAGATGCTGGGGCAGGTCGAGGTGCCGCAGGAGGCGTTCATCTCTGTGCTCCAGATCGATGAAGATTGACAGCCCCGACTCGGTCGCCCTCGCCGATAGTGCGGCGGGCCAAACTGCGGCGTACATCCACATACCGTTCTGCCGCAAGATCTGTCCGTACTGTGACTTTGCGGTCGTCGCCGGCACCGACCTCGCGGATCGATATGTGGCTGCTCTTCTGGCTGAGATCGAGAGCGCTGATCCGTTCGCTGAGCCCCTGACGTCGGTTGCGTTCGGAGGAGGTACTCCCACGGCACTTGGCACCGACGCATTGGGGATACTGCTCGAGGCCGTCGAAAGTCGATTCGGGTTCGATCCCGAAGTAGAGGTCTCGCTCGAGGCCAACCCGGAGGACATTTCGCAGGCCACGGCTCTGGCTTTGCAGGAGGCCGGGTTTGGCCGGATCTCGCTGGGGGTGCAGTCGTTCGACGATTCGGTCCTGGCGTCGCTGGGGCGAGCGCACAGCGCCGCTCAAGCGATTGATGCGACCCGAGTGGTCCGGAGCGTCTTTGATTCAGTCAGCGTCGACTTGATGTTCGGAACCCCGGGAGAGGATCTGGGGTCTTGGCGAGACTCGGTGACCATGGCTCTCGAATTGGGGGTGGACCATCTCTCAACGTATTCGCTCACGGTCGAGCGAGGTACGCCACTGTCGCGGGCGGTCGCAGCCGGAGCGCCGGCGCCGGATCCTGATCTGCAGGCCGACCAGTGGCTCATCGCAGCTGAACTGGCGCAGGGCGCAGGGTT
Source organism: uncultured Kiloniellaceae bacterium (assembly GCA_964194935.1). Taxonomy (GTDB): domain Bacteria; phylum Actinomycetota; class Acidimicrobiia; order Spongiisociales; family UBA11373; genus JACZWZ01. The sequence goes on along the minus strand of CAXMOL010000073.1, from coordinate 16,875 downwards.
GGTGCGCTACGAGACGTCGAACCATGCCCGACCTGGCCATGCCGCCATCTACAACCTCGTTACGTGGGGACAGGGCGAGTACGCCGCCTTTGGCAACGGCGCTCATCGCCATCGCGACGGATTGCGGTCGTGGAATGTCCGGCGCTTGGAGCGATACATCGAGCGGATCGAGAACGGCCAGTCGCCGGTATCGGGTGAGGAGCGTTTGGGTCCCTGGGAACGTGAGGTTGAGAGGGTTCTTCTCGGCCTGCGTCGGGCCGCCGGTGTGCTGGCCGGGGTTGCGGGAGAACGCTTGTTGAAGTCGGAGCGGGGATCTGCCGTCGTAGATGCCGGAATCCTTGAGGTCGACGATGATCGGCTCCGAATTGCTCGTCCGCTGTTGGGCGATGGGGTCTCGCGCGCATTGTTGGCACTCACACCTGGTGACTGCTAACAGCATTGGGGCACTGCTACGCTCGGGTCGAGATGCTCGACGAACGCAAGGCCGCCATCCTCGCCGCCCTCGTGGAGGCCTATATCGCCTCAGGGGCGCCCGTTTCGTCGCGGGCCGTCCTGGAGCGGTCGGAACTGGGTTGTTCGACGGCAACGATCCGTAACGAGTTCGTGCTGTTGGAGCAGGACGCCTACATCGCAAAACCTCACGCATCGGCGGGACGGATCCCGACCGACCGGGGCTACAGGTACTACGTGGACCACCTGTCGCCGGGTTCACTGCTCGACACCACCCGAACCCGCATCGACTCGTTCTTCTCATCGATGCACAGCGAATTGGAGCGAATCCTCAAGGAAACAACCGAGTTGCTCAGCGATATCACCCACTTTCCGGCTGTGGTGCTCGGACCGGGACTGAGGGGGCATGCGATAAAGGATGCGCGGTTGCTCGCGGTCGAGCCCGGCGTCGTGCTCTTCGTAGTTGTGACCGATGGGGGTCGTGTCCACCAGGCATTGCTCCGCCCGCCGGTGCCGCCCACCCCTGCAGAGTTGGGTCGGGCCCAGGAGTTGATCGACCACGCGCTGGTAGGCACGGTGCTGGACGATCATCCACCGGAATTCGAATTCGAAGGCCTTCCGGTGGCGGTCGATGGCTTGCTCGGACTGGTGGCCGATGCGATCAGCGACGTGGTGGCAGCCGGAAGCGACGTCTATGTCGGCGGTGCCAGTCATCTCGTCGATATGTGGGAGGACCTCGCCAAACTTCATCGGGTGCTGACGCTGCTGGAACGAGACACGATGCTCCCCGCGCTGTTGGGAAGCCAGGACGATCCCACGACGGTTCGAATCGGGACTGAGACCGGTACCGGCGAAGACGACCTGGCGGTGGTGGCCACCTCGTTCGGCGCGGGTGGCTCGGTCGGAAGGATCGGGGTACTGGGACCGATGCGGATGGACTACCGGCGCACTATCCGAGTGGTGGAGGAAATCTCCGAGGCCCTCGGCGAAAGTCTTGATTCCTGACCGTGCCCGATTACTACGCAGTCTTGGGTGTCGACCGGGAGGCCACCCAGGACGAGATCAAGAAGGCCTTCCGCAAGCTTGCTCGTGAGACGCATCCCGACAGCAATGGAGGCGATGCCGAGGCGGAGCATCGTTTTCGGGAGGTCGCCGAGGCCTATGAGGTGCTGGGCGATCCTGAGCGGCGCGCCTCGTACGATCGGGGTGGCTCTTTCGACCCGAATGATCTGTTTTCTTCATTTGGCGGCATCGACGAGGTGTTGTCGAGGTTCTTCGGTGGTGGGGGGTTCCCGTTTGGGGGTGCTCAGCGCGGGCCGGCCCAAGGCGATGACATTGCAGTCGCGACGTCGATCACCCTCGCCGAGGCCGCTGCCGGCGTCGAGCGCGAGGTCAGTTATCGGACTCGGGTGAGCTGCAGCATGTGCGCCGGAAGCGGTTCGGCTCCCGGCGTGGGACTTGCGACATGCGAGCGGTGCAGTGGGCAGGGATCGTTGCGGGTCAGCCGACAGACGTTGCTCGGAGCAACGATGTCGATAGTCGCCTGTGATGTGTGCGCAGGGCGGGGCAAGACGATCGTCGAGCCTTGTCCCGAGTGTCGCGGTGGGGGAGCGATCGCCGACGAGGTGACTTTGTCGGTCACGATCCCCCCGGGCGTGGACGATGGAGCCAGGATGCGGCTCACCGGTCGGGGTCAGGCCGGGGATCCTGGAGGGCGGTCGGGAGATCTCTATGTACAGATCGGCGTCGAGCCTGATCCGCGTTTTTCCCGTCACGGGGCCGATCTAATCCATCGCGTGATGCTCGGCTTGTCCGAGGCGGTTCTGGGGACAGAGGTGTCGGTGCCGACGATTGACAGTGATCCCGTACCGATCGATGTCCCGGCTGGGACCCAGCCCGGAACCATCTTCAAGCTCTCCCGCCAGGGTATGCCCAGGCTGCAGCGAAGGGGTCGGGGTGACCTTCTGGTCGAGGTCGTGGTGGCGGTGCCCGGCGAGATCGATGCGGTCGCCGAGGAGGCACTCCGGTCGTATGCAGAGGCGATGGGGGAATCCCCGGCGACAAAGAAGCGGAGCCGTAAAAAACGCTGAATGAGCTAGACCGACAACGCCGCGAGTGGCTATGCTGATGCGCAGCGTTGTCTTGGCAACTACGCAACGGAGTGTCCGGGAAATGGGACGGAGTCACGAACGGTGACGAGCTACAACGAGCTGGTTGGTGCCCGCTTGCGGTCGATTCGCAAGCAGCGCGGGCTCTCGCTCCAGGATGTGCAACGGCTTTCCGAGGGTGAGTTCAAGGCTGCTGTCGTAGGCGCCTACGAACGTGGCGAACGGAGTCTGTCGCTTCCACGGCTGCAGCGCTTGGCGCATTTCTTCCAGGTTCCCATCGCTCAATTCCTCCCTCAGGAAGAGGAGGGGGAGCGGACCATGGACCCGCTGCCCAGTGGCGGAGTCACCATCGACCTCAACCGCCTCGAGCGGATGTCCGGATCAGACGCGGTCATCTTCAATCGCTTCCTGCGATCAATTCAGATGATGCGCCAGGACTTCAACGGCAAGGTGCTTACGATTCGCGGCGGTGATCTCAGGTTGCTGGCCTTGCTCATCGACAAGTCTGAGGAGACGTTCTCAGAGCGTTTGGCCGAGTTGGGCCTCACCGACGACTTGTAGGCCGTCTGCCGTATCAACTCGGGATATGGCCTGTCGGGCGGTATAGTAAAGCCGTCTCCATGACCCCCTCGTATCGAGGAATTTCGTGACGCACGCACCGCTCACCCAGCTCGAGCTGCGCGTTTCTGGTGACCACCTCATGCTTGCCCTCTTAGGCGAGCGCGACGGCTACTTGAGAGTCGTCGAAGAGGCGTTTCCCGAAGCGCGCATCGTCGCGCGCGGCAACGAACTGCGCATTACTGCTCCGGAGGCCGACGCCAAGGTCGTAAAGACCGTTTTCGAGGAGTTGCTTGTACTGGTGACCGACGGGCAGACCCTTGATGCAGAACGGGTACGTCGCGTTGTCCATCTCGTAAATGCCGACGTCGACAGCCCGAGCGAGGTGTTTACCGATGGCATCACCGTGCCGCGCGGCAAGGTGATCCGCCCCAAGACGGTGAACCAAAAGAAGTACCTCGACGCCATCCGCAACAACACAGTGGTCTTTGGCATTGGTCCGGCCGGGACCGGCAAGACCTATCTGGCCATGGCCCTGGCCGTCGCCGGTCTCCAAGCGGGTGCCTTTAGCCGACTGATACTCACCCGACCTGCCGTTGAGGCCGGTGAGCGTCTCGGGTTTCTGCCCGGGGATCTCGCCGCAAAGGTCGATCCGTACCTGCGTCCTTTGTATGACGCCCTGTACGACATGCTCGGCACTGAGGAAACCCAGAAACTGATGGAGCGAGGCACGATCGAGATCGCCCCGTTGGCCTATATGAGGGGTCGCACCCTCAATGATGCGTTCGTGGTCCTCGACGAGGCACAGAACACCTCTCCGGAACAAATGAAGATGTTTCTCACCAGACTCGGCTTCAATTCCAGCATGGTGGTCACGGGCGACGTAACCCAGGTGGATCTGCCCGACGGGCGTGCTTCCGGATTGCAGCGCGTTCGTAAGATCCTCCAGGGCATCCCAGGAGTTGCGTTTGTCACCCTTGATGCCACCGATGTCGTGCGGGCTCGGATTGTGGCTTCGATTGTCGAGGCCTACGGAAGATTCGAAGGCGAGGCCGGCCGGGAATGAGTGGATTTATCCGCGGCTCGGGTGTCGCTCGCGCCCTGCTCCTGGCCGTTGCCGTCGTCTTTTCTGCGATTGCTCTCACCTGGGGCAGGGCATCCGATGATCCTCAGGTGTCTCTCCAGCAGGGCCAGCCGGCTCCCGAGACCTACATAGCGCCACGCCCTGTCTCGGTGACCGACGAGGAGCAGACGCTGGCCGAGCGCGCCCAAGCGGCGGCGGCGATATCGGATATCTACCAAAACGACACTCAGGCCACCGAGACGGTGCTGGATGCAATCAACACTTTCTTTGAGGATGTACGGCTGGCTGCGATCCCGGTTGCGGCCCCAGTCGAGGACCCGGTTGTCATCACCCCATCGACGACGATCGCCGCTACGACAACCTCGGAGGAGACAACGTCGACGGTCGCAGACACCACGACGAGTACGACGGTTGCTTCTGAGGAGGGGGACTCGACGACCTCGCTCGAGACGACGACCTCGACGAGTACGACGACAACCACGTTGGCTCCCGAGCCGGCAGCGGAGGCGACCCAGATTCAGCAACTCGAGTCGACTCACCCGTTCCTGAGCCTTGAAACGATCGCCGCGTTTGTTGATGTGATCAACCTCGATTGGGAGCGGTCGAGGCTCTCCGAGCCACAGCTGTTTCCGATCGTCGAGGACTTCACCATCGATCTGGCCGAGGAGTTCTTGCTCGATGGAATCCGCTCCACCGAACTAGACGGCGTCAGGACCAAACTCGTCGCCACCCCGCGACCGATCGTCCTGCTTCGTGGCATCGACGACGGGAGACGAGCTGAAGTCGAGGATGCCGTGGCCGAGCTGGTCGCCCTGTCGCTCCAGCCCAATGCCTTTAGAGATGACGCAGCGACGCAGCTTGCTCGGTTTGCGGCAGAGGCGAGTGTCGAAGACGTGATTGTCAAGTACAGCACCGGTGAGGCGATCGTCCGGGCCAATGAGATCATGACTGCGGTTCAGATCCTGGCGATCACTGATCTCGGGTTGATCGGCGAGACGGCCGAAACCACCCCGCTTCGCGCTCTCGCCTTGGTCGCCGCGATCGGCATCAGTCTGGCGGCGGCATACCTGTGGCGCGCCGGGCCGGAATTTTGGCGTCAACCCAAGATGGTCGGCTTGTTCGGATTGTTGGTCGTGCTTGCCGCAGCTGCGGCAAGGATCCCCGAACTGGTGGCCCGTGACGAGGTCGAACTCGGGTTCCTTCTGCCGGCGGCGCTGCTCGGTTATCTGGCCGCCAACCTGTTCGACGCACGCATCGCGGTGGTCTTCGCCCTCCCGATGACTTTGTTCACGGCGTTGGCGACAGGAGATATTGCACTGACCGCGTTTGCCGCCGCCGCGACCCTGACACCAATCCCTCTCGTGTCCTCAGTCGCCTCACGTGCCCAGCTCAACCTGGCGGTGGTGATCTCCGCGGCATTCCATGTTCCGGTCGCGATTGGCCTGTCTTGGTTCTTCTACGGAAGTTCAACGATCGTGTTGGCGGGAATCTGGGGCTTCGTGTCTGGTATCGCCAGCGGGATTGTGGCTCTGGGAATACTTCCGGTTCTCTCCTCGGCGTTTGGGATCACGACCACCCAAACGTTGCTTGACCTGACTGATCGCAATCATCCAGCGCTGCGCCGCATCGAGGATCTTGCTCCCGGGACCTTCAACCACTCGATAATGGTCGGCAACCTTGCAGATCGGGCGGCTCGCGCAGTGGCGGCCAACCCGCTGCTGGCCAGAGCCATGGCCTACTACCACGACTTTGGCAAGACCGTTGATCCGAAGTACTTCGTGGAGAATCAGTTCGGGGTCACCAATCCTCACGACTCGTTGCCCCCTGCAGAGTCGGCAACGATCATTCGCAGCCACGTCGCCGAGGGTCTCAGGCTCTCGAGGGAATACCGCATTCCTCCCGACGTCGCCCAGGGAATCTTGACCCATCATGGGACCAGCCTGATGCGTTTCTTCTATCACAAGGCTGAAGAGCTATACGGCGGAGAAGTTGACGGTACGGACTACCGCCATCGCGGGCGTAAGCCAAAGACGAAGGAAATGGTCATCGTCATGCTCGCCGACTCCACCGAGGCGGCTACCCGGGCGCTCGTTCAAAACGAGGATCCGACCAGCGAGAGCATTCGGAATTTGGTGGAGAGCGTGATCGCGGAGAAGGTGGAGGATGGGCAGCTCGAGGAGTCAGACGTAACGTTCGGCGAACTGACCCGGCTAAAAGAAGCGTTCGTCGACGCCCTCATCAGTTACTACCACACGCGTATCCCGTACCCGAACTTCCCTGGAGCGAGGGGTACTCAGCCCGCGTGAACGTCTATTTCAGCGACGAGCAGGAGCAGGACGTCGATGCCGCCGATCTGCTGCACTTCACAGAACGGGTGCTGGGTGAAGAGGGACTGCCGCCTACTACCGAGATGGCAGTACTGCTTGTCGGCGCCGAACAGATCGCCGATTACAACGAGCGGTTCATGGGGCGCAAGGGACCAACTGACGTTCTGGCGTTTCCGGTTGAGGATCTAGCTCCCGGCCACATCCCGCATCTGACCGCGGATGAACCACCCTTGAATCTCGGCGATGTGTTCCTTTGTCCGTCGGAGATCCACGCTCGTGCTCTGATCGAAAAGCTCGACCCGGACGACTTTCTGTTCTTGCTGCTCGCACACGGCATCCTGCACCTGCTGGGATATGACCACGAGAATGATGAGCAGGCGTTGCTCATGCAGCGCAGGGAGGACGAATTGCTCCAATTGATAGGGAGGAGCCAGCGATGATCGGATTCGCCTTGGGATTCTCTGGAGTCGCTACCTGCATTGCGTTTGCGCTTCGTCTGGGCGGTGCCTCGCTGGTACGGACTCCACGGGCCGACGCCCTGCATGATGCCGCCGAGGGCATCGGCGGTGCTTCGACAGTTGCTCGATTGTTGGAAGATCGACCGTCACTGCAGCCTTCACTCGGGGTTGTTCATGCCGCACTCCTGGTGGCTGCTGCAATTCCTTCATCGTGGGCCCTGGCAGCGGCAACGAGTGGAGTCGCTCTGGCATTTTCGCTGGTAGCTCTTGGGGCTGCGCTCGTGTTTCTTGGCGACACGGTGCCGCGCTCATTGGGGCGGAATAGACCCAGAAGAGTCGCCTATCGATTTGCCCGACTGTTGTCGGGTTCGGTACGGGTTGGACGCAAGGCGACGGATCTCATTCCTGAAGAGGATGCAGGGTCGACCGGTCCGGTCGATTCCGCCGATAGCGAAGAAATCGAGTTGATCTCTCAGGTTCTCGAGTTCACCGACGGGATTGTGCGTGAGGTCATGGTGCCGCGCACCGACATGGTGACGGTGGCGGCATCGGACGACACCGATCGCGCCCTCGATGTTGTGATCGAATGCGGTCGGTCTCGAATTCCGGTGACGGGCGACGACCTCGACGACATCGTCGGGGTGTTGTACGCCCGTGATCTTCTGTCTCTGTTCGACAGCGGCGGCGAATCCCGACCCGTATCGAAGATGATGCGCCCCGCGGAGTTCGTGCCTGAGACCAAGAAGGTTTCTGAGCTGTTTCGTGAGCTTCAGACACGAAAGGTGCATTTGGCCATCGTGGTCGACGAATTCGGCGGGACGGCCGGATTGGTGACGATGGAGGACCTGTTAGAGGAGATCGTTGGCGAGATCGTCGATGAATACGACGAAGAGGAGGTTCTCGTCAGGGCTCTTGCCGGCGGTCGGTATTTGGTTGATGGGCGGCTACCTGTCGACGAGCTCGGCGAAATCCTGGGTCGAGACCTTCCCGACGAAGACTGGGACACGGTTGGCGGGCTGATACTGGGTTTGGCAGGTCGGGTTCCCGAAGAGGGCGAGGTCTTTCACCTCGACGCGATCACGCTCACTGCCGAGAGAGTGCAGGGTCGCCGCGTCTCGCGGATTCGTGTTGATCCGTTGTGAGATCAGGGTTTGTCCCAGTTGTTGGACGTCCCAACGTCGGCAAGAGCACGCTGATCAACGCTCTCGTCGGCACCAAGGTCTCGATTACCTCTGAGAGGCCGCAGACGACCCGCAACATCATCCGTGGGGTGGTTCACCGGCCTGAGCTCCAGATCGTCTTGGTGGACACACCAGGGGTGCACCGTCCCCGCACGGCGCTCGGCGAGCGGCTCAACCAGCGGGTCTCCGAATCGTTGGCAGAGGCAGATGCGGCCATCTTCATGATCGACGCCACCGCTCCGATTGGACCGGGTGACCGTCTCATCGCCGGGCGCTTGCTCGAGGCGCAGACGATCACGGTGTGTGTCGTCAACAAGGTCGATGCCGCCGCACCGGATGAGGTGACCCTGCAGTTGGCGGAGGCTGCCGAATGGGACTTTGCGGCCTATGTGCCCACCAGTGCAGTCGAGGGACAGAATCTGGCCCCGATCGTCACCGAGATAGGTGAGGTGCTGCCCGAAGGTCCCCCCTATTTCCCTGAAGAGATGACCTCCGATCAGACCGAGACATTCCTGATCGGCGAGATCGTCCGTGAGAAGTTCGTGGCCAGACTCCGTGAGGAGCTTCCTCATTCGCTGGCGGTGATGGTCGACGATGTGATTGTCGGTGAAGACGGGATCACCAGAATCCACGCCCGTCTGCTTGTCGAGCGAGACAGTCAGAAGGGCATCGTCATCGGGCGGGGCGGTTCTCTACTCGAGGCAGCCGGGTCGGCGGCCCGGGTTGAACTCGAGGCACTACTCGGGACCAAGGTCTACTTGGAGCTCCGCGTAAAGGTCGAGAAGGACTGGCAGCAAAAACCCGGAGTGATCGAACGCCTCGGGTTATGAAGCACCCGGCGGAGCCGGGCGCAGTCGTCAGTAATCAGTCGTCAGTCCCAGGAAGAAGACCTGACTCACGGCTCCCGACCTCCGATTTCAGATTTCTGGTCTGATCTGACTGATGACCGTCGACTGATGACTGAGGACTTCTGCCCAAAGCAATGCGGAATGGGTGCAGATCGGCTCCGAACAACCCCGAACTGACGAACGGGTCCTCGGCCATGAATGTCCGCGCCTGCTCTTCCGAGTCGACCTCGAGGATGACGATCGCCGGACCCAGCCAGTCCTGGCTCCTGCCAGCCAGGAGGACGATTCCGTCTGCCGCCCCCAGTTCGAGGTGGGCAAAGTGCTGATCGGCGATCAAGCTGTCGGCTTCGGTCCAGGCGCCAGGGTCGCGTCCTAGGTCCGGCCGCTCGCCCGGGGTGAACACGTAGAGAAACTGAAGTCTTGGATCGGCCATCGCCTCAGACGAATCCGTCGACCGTGGATGCAAGGTCTTGGTCGAGTTCGGTGAGTCCACCGGCGGAGTGGGTACTGAGGACAAGAGTGACCCGATTCCACCGGATATCTATATCCGGATGGTGGTCGAGTGCTTCAGCAGCAAGTGCGGTCCTGGCGACGAATGCAATCGCCTCGCCAAAGTCGACGAAGGTAAATGTCCGGGTCATCGACTTCTCGTCGACCGACCAATTGGTGCGGCTGGCTGCCAGCTCCGATCGTTCTTCAGCTGTGAGGGCGATAGCCATGGCGCGCAGTCTCGCCGATCTGACGCGCCTAAGCAGTCCAAGTGGGCAGGTGTGGCCTGGCTCAGCTTTTGCGCGCGGCGAGGATCGCCAGCGTGGCAGCAGCAGCCAATGCGGCCATGAGCGCCATCGCAGCGTTGGACAAGCCTGCGTCTGTGTCGCTCTCCGGCGCCAGACCGAGCACCAGCGGCGTTGTCGTCGACGTTGTGGTGGTAGATGTGGTGACGATGGGTGGCAGATCGTCTGCCTCCGCTGCGCTGTCGACGATTTCGTACGCTGTGCCGTCGACAACGACGATTGCCAGTTGTCCAATAGAAAGCGCATCGGCGATCGCGGGGCTCGCTGCGGCGAGTTCGAAGTAGTCGTCGGAGGCGAATGCCACTCTTACGACGTCCATCGCCGGGTCGTAGGTCGTATCTATCCAGATCCCTTCGACCTGTCGCATCGTCCGACCGCCGGCAGTAGCGACGATCCCGCGGTACTCGGCTTGTGGTGCTGCGGTCAGATCAGTGGCCGCCAACTCCGAAGCGGCGTCGGCCGCACCGACAGATGCCTCTCCCGATGCGGCGAAAGTCGTCATCGAGTCGACTGCGTTGCGCGAGATGACGTCGATGGCGTCGTCTCCGAATGGCGCAGGCTCGGTCACCAAATAGGAGGTGTAGGGGGTGACTATTCCGTGGCGGATCGAAATGCGAACGATCTGGTCGATGGTCTCGGCGCTGGGACCGTTTAGTCGTATGTCTCTCAGCAAGGCACCAATCTTGCGGGTCGCCCACAGGCCGGGCACCGAGTCGTCGCCTCCTGCGGCGCTAAAGCGAACGTCGTCGTATTGGATCGAGACGCGTTCGCCGCGGATGCGTCCGCTGAGTGAAACGGATGCTGGTCCCCAGCCGTCGTATCGGCCGGCAACCACCAGCTGCTCGCCTGAGAAGATGTCGGGCATCGGTGCCGGGTGAAGGTCCGAGATGATCACCCCGTCCACGGCCAGCTCGACACCGGTGAGGACCGGTGAGGAGACCTTGGAGTAGAGGGAGCTCACTGCCTCGTTGATGTCCTCTCCCGGAACCACGTACTGCGAAGTGCCGTGATGGTCTTGGGCGACCGAGTCAAGGAGGATGGTGTCAACATCGAATCCGACCCCGAATGCGAATACCGAGGTCGTCTCCGACTTCTGGCGTTGCAGGCTCTCAAGAATGTCAGCGGTGTCAACGAGCCCTTCGGTGGGGAGCCCGTCGGTGAGGAAGATGACATAGAGGGGCCGCCCTGGTGTGGCCAGATCGAATGTGGCGGACAGGGCGCCATGGATGTCGGTTGCACCTGCGGCCGAGAGACCGGTGACCCAGTCCATGGCGGCATCGGAATCGGCTGCGGGGCGTAGGCCGTCGCCAAATCGGTCCACTCCGGTGCTGAAGGCGAGTACCTCGAACCGATCATTGGGGTTGAGATTCTGGAGCACGAATCTGGCAGCGTCCTGGGCCTGGGAGAACTTCTCACCCTCCATGGATCCGGAGACATCCAAGACCAATGCGACGTCCTTTGGGACGACGGATTCGTCGCCGACCAAACCCGGTGAGGCCAGGAGTAGGAACCAGCCCTCATGACCGTCGCGATACGAGATAACGTCGATGGAGACGGCTTCGGCGTCGGTCGAGTAATACAGGGTGAGGTCCGAATCCTGCGGTCCGGTTCCTTCAAAGCCGACCACAGCGGAGTCCTCATCGAGTCGGTCGATCGCGACCGAATGCGTCGGGGAGTAGATGGTCTTTAGACCGTCGGAGGAGATGATCTCGATTCGAGCTACGACCAGCTCGACCTCGACGTTGGAGTGCTCTCGGGCCAGCGGATGGCGATAGCGGACCAGACCGCCGTCGCTTGCCAGGACCTGGCGGTACTCGATTTCGACCCGACGGGTTTCACCGGCGGGAATTGGAAAGACAGCAAGACGGAGCAGACCGTCATCAGCGAACTCCAAAAGGGCAGGATCGAGCGTGCGGCGAACGATCTCCTCGTAGGTTTGGCGGGCGGCGTCGCCGTCAAGAAGTTCGCCGTCGACGGGTTCGCCGTCGATCCACAAGGTGAGTCCGGTGACCGCAGCGTCTGCCGGTATGGGATACAGGAAGTCGCCTTCTGCGAGGCCACGGCCGTCGTTGCGGAGGACCTGGGTCACTCTGGTTGTTGCGACCGAATTCTCGATTGTGGTGTCGACGCTGTATTTCTCGACAACCACTTCATTTGGTCCATCACACTGCCACCAAGGGCAGGGCGGCAGAATATCTATGACTTGTGCAGCGGCGGTGGCGGGGATGATGAGCAGAAAGGTGGCCAGCAGGCCTGCGATGGTTCGGTTCACGATTTTCCTCGTTGGTTTGGTCGCACAGCTATGACGCGTCGGGGGGTGGCGGAGGTTCCCGGTCTATGGCGGGGACGGCGCACGGAAAGGTGCCGATTCGAAAGCGCCGGGGCCCTACCCTCACGGTGATGGCACTTAGGAATGATCAGGGCATTGTGTTGCGGGGGTATCCGTTCGGCGAGGCCGACCGGGTAGTGGTCATCCTCAGCCCGAATCATGGCAAGTTGCGGACTGTTGCCAAGGGCGTGCGCAAGACCAAGAGCCGCTTCGGGGGTCGACTGGAACCGTTTACCCATGTCGACCTCGTTCTGTACGAGGGGCGGAATCTGGACACGATTACCCAAGCGTCCGTAATAGAGGCGTTCCCGGGACTGCGATCCGATCTCGATCGAGTCCTCGCCGCCTCGACGATGGTCGAGGCGATTGATGCTGTGGCGCAGGAGAACGAGAGTTCGCTGCGGGCGTTCCTTCTGTTGCAGCGAGGTTTGCGCGCCCTGGAGGCGGGAGACCTCCATCCGGATCTGGTCACAGCGTTCCTGCTCGGGGTTGCCGAAGTTGTCGGCATCGCCCCGGCATTCGATCACTGCGCCGGATGCGGTCGCAGCGATCGGCTTGTGCGGTTCTCATTCGGCGACGGCGGGGTGCTGTGTGACCGTGATCGAACCCCGGGCTCGGTGACGCTGCGTGACGGTCTTACTACCTATCTCGCTGAGCTCGTTGGGGCGTCGCTCGACGATCTGCCCGAGGCCGATCCGTCCTTCACGGGGGAGGCGATCGGGGTCACCAGGAGGTTCCTGGAATACCACCTCGACAAGCGACTGGGATCGCTGTCGATCAATGGCTGACGCTCCACGCCACGTGGCAATCATCATGGATGGCAACGGCCGGTGGGCCGCGGCGCGTGGCCTGCCTCGTACCGCAGGGCATGCCGCTGGTGAGGAAGCGCTGTTCGACGTGGTGCACGGGGCACTGGCCGCCGGCGTGAAGTGGCTCACCGTCTACACGTTCTCGACAGAGAATTGGTCCCGGCCCGATGAGGAAGTCGTATTCCTCATGGGGTTCAAAGAGGATCTGCTCAGCCGGCGCCGCGATGAACTCCACGAACTCGGCGTGCGGGTTCTGTTTCTCGGCGACAGAGACGACCCCAGGGTGCACGACGGCCTCCGCGCCAACATCAGGGCGGCTGAGGAAATGACGGCAGACAACACCAACATGGTGATGGTCTTTGCCTTCAACTACGGATCCCGTCACGAGATCATTGAGGCCGCCAGGACTCTTGCAGGCGAAGCCGCTGCAGGTGTTCTCGATCCGGCCTCGATCGATGAGGCCGCGGTTAGCCAACGGATGGGAATCCCCGAGATGCCCGACCCGGATCTGGTGATCCGCACCAGCGGCGAATTCCGGATCAGCAATTACCTGTTGTGGCAAACGGCCTACAGCGAGTTTGTCTTTACCGACACTCTCTGGCCCGATTTTCGCACCGAGAATCTCTTGGCCTGCATCGAGGAATACCAACAGCGTGACCGAAGGTATGGCGGCGTGGAGCACCCCCCGTCCTAACATCCCCGACCATGCCAGCTGCCACCCTCGAAACCATCGCAAATCTCGCCAAGAAGCGCGGCTTTGTGTTTCCTGCGTCCGAGATCTATGGAGGATTGCGCTCCTCTTGGGACTACGGCCCGCTCGGTGCCGAATTGCTGCGCAACCTCCGCGAGGCATGGTGGCAAGCGATGGTGCGAGAGCGTGGCGACGTTGTCGGATTGGATTCTTCGATTATCCAGAGTCGCCAGGTCTGGGTGGCATCGGGTCACGAGGCGTCGTTTACCGACCCTCTCGTCGAGTGCACCAGTTGCCATCACCGGTTCCGAGTCGACAAGCTCGACAATCCCGATCTGTGCCCACACTGCGGGAACCGGGGCACCTTCACCGAGCCGCGCGAGTTCAACCTGCTGATGAAGACATTCCTTGGTCCGGTGGAAGAGGAAGCGGCCGTCACCTACCTCCGCCCCGAGACCGCTCAGGGCATCTTTATCAACTACGAGAACGTGCGCCGGACCGCCCGGATGCGGTTGCCGTTCGGAATCGCCCAGATAGGCAAGTCCTTTCGCAACGAGATCACGCCCGGTCAGTTCGTCTTCAGGACTCGCGAGTTCGAGCAGATGGAGATGGAGTATTTCTGCCGGCCCGAGGAGGTCGAGCAGTGGTACGCCCACTGGCTCGAAGCACGCATGCAGTGGTACCTCGATCTCGGGATGCACCCCGACCGGGTCCGACTGCGAAGCCATGAGGCCGATGAGTTGGCGCATTACGCCAGTGCCACCAGCGACGTCGAGTACGAATTCCCATGGGGCTGGGATGAGTTGGAGGGGATCGCCAATCGTGGCGACTTCGACCTCCGAGCCCACTCAGAGGCCAGCGGCGAAGATCTGCGCTATTACGACCAGGATGCCGACACTCGCTTCTATCCGTTTGTCATTGAGCCGGCGGCCGGGGTCACCAGGTCTGCTTTTGCGTTCTTGATCGATGCTTATGAAGAGGAAGAGGTGCGGGGAGAGACCAGGGTGGTGCTGCGACTGCACCCGAAGTTGGCTCCGATCAAGGTGGCGGTGTTGCCGCTGTCGAAGAAAGAAGAGTTGGCAAGCGCCACGGACGTCGTGGCGAGCGCGCTGCGTCCCCATTGGGCCGTCGAGGTCGACACGACTCAGTCGATCGGTCGCCGCTACCGACGTCAGGACGAGATCGGAACGCCCTATTGCGTGACGATCGATTTCGACACGCTGGACGACAATGCGGTCACGGTTCGGGACCGCGACACGATGGAGCAGGACCGGGTCGCCATTGATGGCCTCGTCGGGTATCTCACCGAGAAGTTCGGCGCCAACCTGTAGAGGTCATTGTCTGACGAGTTGGTGAGGTAGAGCCCCGCCGGCCGGCAGCATCTGATCGGCAATCGTGCAACGGAGTCGTGGCGGGGGCCACCGGTACACTCGCCGCGATGGCCTACCGACGTGAAGATATCGAACGGGTGCGTGATGCGACCGACCTGGTAGAGCTGGTTGGTGAGGTGACCAAGGTGCGCCGCTCAGGTCGCTCCGTGATGGCTGTGTGCCCGTTTCACCAGGAGAAGACCCCTTCGATGTCGGTCGACCCGGCTCGGGGGCTCTACCACTGTTTTGGTTGTGGCAAGGGCGGAGATATCTTCCAATTCATCCAGGAGACCCAGGCCCTGGACTTCTCTGACGCAGTCGAACTGCTGGCACGGCGCAGCGGGATCACCCTGCACCGTGACCCCGACGCCGAGAAGCGGCGCGATCGCCGCCAGGTATTGGTGGATGCCACCGAAAAGGCTGTCGAGTTCTACAGCGCCCGCCTGACAGGGGGACAGGATGCGGGAGCGGCCCGTTCCTATCTCCGCAGTCGTGGCTATGAGTCCGATGTGGTTGATCGCTTCCAGATGGGGTTCAGCCCGGAGGGCGGCGATGAGCTGGTCGGCCACCTACGCCGGGCCAAAGTGCCCGAAGAAGTGGCGGTCACCGCCGGTTTGGCGATCAGGGCCCGCTCCGGGCGGGTCTTCGACCGATTTCGAGGTCGGATCATGTTCCCGATCTTCGACGTGAGGGGTGACGCCGTTGGATTCGGAGCCCGCCTTCTCGAGGGTGAGGGCCCCAAGTACCTGAACTCCCCGGAAACCCCGATCTATCACAAATCGAGGCTGCTCTATGGGCTCAACTGGGCAAAGTCCGATGTGGTGCGTGAGCAGACGGCGGTGGTGGTCGAGGGCTACACCGACGTCATCGCCCTCCATCTCGCCGGCAAACCGCTGGCGGTCGCAACCTGTGGAACTGCGCTCGGCGAAGATCATCTGGATCTGCTGCGCCGCTTTACCGAGCGTGTGGTGCTCATGTTCGATAGTGACGAGGCCGGTGCGGGTGCCAGCGTGCGCGGATTCGAGCGGAGCGTTCCCGGCGACCTCGACCTTCGTGTGGCCGAGCTACCGGAAGGCAAGGATCCGGCCGATGTTGTGGCAGATGGTGAGGTAGCAATTCTCATCAAGTCGATCGAAGAGAGTGTCCCCCTGCTGCAATTCCGTATCGAGCGCGAGTTGGCCGGTTTCGATCTCACCGAGCCCGAAGCGCGCGGGCGTGCGGTCCGTGCCGCTGCGGAGTTCGTCGGCAGGCATCCCGACAGTGTGACTCGACACGAGTACGCCGTGTTTGTGGCGCGGCGAACCGGGGTGGATCTAGATGTTGTCACCGCGGCGATGAGCGGCCGAAAAGTTTCGTTGGAGCCGAATCGGGCTCCGGCCCCTCAGCAAACCAGGGCGCTCAGTGGAGCCGAGAAAGCCGAACGAGAGCTGCTCCGACTCTTGCTGGCCAACGACTCAGGGGTGCGCGGTATCGATGTGAAGGGTCTGTTTACCAGGCCTGATCATGAGGCGGCGTACCAACTGATCGCACCGGCCATCGAAGCCCTCGGGCCAGGAGAACCCCCCGACCTGGGTTCGCTGCTGGGAGACGACGAATCCGATGTGGCGATCATGCTGCGCGGGCTCGCATTCCTGGAACGACCGCTGCCCGAGGCCGAGGAGATCGTGAGAAAGGTTCAGGTCGAGGCCCTGGATCGCCGAATTGATGAGTTAGAACGCACGGTTGAATCTGTTGCTGTGGACAGTGACGAGTATTCAACTGCGTACGCTGAATTGATAGCGTTGCAACGCGAGCGTGGGGAACGCCAGGAGCCCTGACTGTGATCCCAGAAGTAGAGGCGGTCCTCGAGGACCTTCAGAGCCGGGCGC
>CAXMOL010000072.1:0-6768 GCA_964194935.1 uncultured Kiloniellaceae bacterium | reverse complement strand
GGGCGAGATCCGTGGTCAGCTCAAGTAGCGACACCTAGGCATCAACGCCGTTACTAAAACCTAGACGCGTTTGGCCTCTGGACGATGTGTCGGGGCATATGTGGATCAAGAAGCGAGATGGATATAGGTTCACCGACAGCCACCCGTTGTATTGCACCCCGCAGGGAGGACCTATCGGTTCCTCTCATGTGAGAGAACTCCTTCCGTCCGAATCGTGGGACCTTGGTCACCCATTTAGACACCGTGACTCGATGGACTCCCGCGGCTTCGGCTGCTTCAGCATGGGTGCGCCTGCAACGAGTGCGTCGATGGCGGTGCTTTGTTTGTCGGTCAGTTCATGTAGCGCGTTGTAGCCATGATTCCTACCTAACCGCTAGGTGTGACAGATTCCGCGTCCTATCACGAACGCCTTGTCGAATCCCCGGTGTTAACGACGCTTTCGGTGAGGAGCGTCTCTACCGGGGCACTGCTAACTCGCGAAAGACGGCTTCTTCGACGTTCTGTTTCGCCCAGTTTGGACAGGTCGTTTTGGGCAGAATCTAAGGCTGTGCGTTGTCGCCGGTCAGCTCTTCGAGCAGTCGGCGGGCCTCTTGGAGTGTCTCGGTCTTGCCGGCGGGCTCGGCTGCGGTGATGGCAGATTGCACATGCGCCGCCGGGTTCTGTGACAGGTATCCCTCCTCATGGGCGTAGCGGAACAACCCAGACACCGCGGAGAAACGCCGAGCCACCGAGGATCGCGCCAAGCCTTCAGCCTCGAGCGATCGTGCATACGCGTCCAGATGTGCCCGCTGTGCTACCAATCGAACAATGTATGTTCAGGGTGTGGTGCCCAAGCTTTTCGTTCTGGGCCGGTTCTGTGTGTGTTGCGGGTCTGTGTGGCGTTGCTTCGGTGAGATCGGGTGGGTTAGCGGTATAGGAAGACTTCGTAGGGTGTGCCGGTGCCGATTTGGTTGAGGTCGTCGGGGTCGAACCAGTCCCAGTTCAGTATGAGGGCAGAGGTGCCCATGATTTGGAACTGGTTGGCGGTTGGGGTGCCGCCGCTGCTGGTTTGGGGTGGGGCTTCACCTTCGCCGGGGTTGAAGAGGATGCTGTATGGGCTGCCTGCTCCGTGGGTGGTGGCGAAGTCGTTTGGTTGGAATTGGCATTCTGGGGAGCCTGCGGAGCTGCAGCGGTACCAGGATGCTTGGAGGTAGACGGGCCGGAGCTCTTTTACTGCCCACCATTTGTTGCCGTACTGTGCGCCTTGTTGGTAGTTCAGGACGGGTACGATCCCAAACCGTGGAGAATCGAGGAGTTCCACGATGAACCGTTCGTCTCCGGATGCTAGGCAGACCATGAGTTGGTCGGTGAGTTGGCGTCCGGTCAACCCGTCGAAGCCGTTCTTGGTGTCGCTGCAAGGACTGTTGGGCTTGATCATGTCTTGATCGAGGTATTCCCATAGTCCGACGTTGTCGACGTCGTAGGAGCCTGCGGTGGTGGTAAAGGTCATGCGGCTCTGCACCACCGGGTCGGGGAGGGCCGGTGTGGTTTGTCTGAGCCGCCCGGGCAGGCTGGCCGCTGTGGGAGAGGGGTCGTCTCCGAGGAGCCCGCCGTGGAGGAGTGCCTTGCCGGAAGCCGTCTGGGTGTCCCCGGGTTGCGCATTTAGCACATAGGGGGCATTGTCGGCGATGGCGTTGGTGCAGTCGTCGGCGCCTTCGTGGTTGTTGCCCAGCGATGTCCCGTCGGGGGGAAGGGTTGCGGGGTCGGGCCATGGGGTGATGATGTGGTCGAGTCCGATGGCGAGGTTGTGGGGAGCGCGGGTGTTGAAGTTCGGGTCGTTGGGACACCCTTGAGCGTTGGTGAAATGCGGATCTCCGGCTCCGAACCAGGGACTGTCGAGGAGCCCGAAGTTGCCTTGCGCTGGTCCGGAGCATGGGGCCAAGTCTCCGGGCAACAGGCCGCTCGGCGGGGTTGCCAGACACTGTTCATTACCTTGAACAAAGTCGGCCGGTAACGAGAGCGGTAGCGCGATCCGGTTCTCGATGTACCGGATTTCGGCGACTGCGGTGGCCGAGATCGAGATGGAGTTGATGTCGATGATTTTCGCAAACGAGGTCTCGACGTCGGTGTCTGGGAGGCGCACCCGGAGCAGTCCGGTGGTGTGGAACGAGATGCATGGAAACACTTCGTCCACGGCGTCACCGTTCGTGTCCCATGCCAACGGGACGAACCCGCTTGGGCGATCCGGGTCCACACAGTCGAGCCATTCTGGGATCAGGTCCGTCCAGGTCGGCTCCGGATCCGGCGAGTTGCGGTTGGTGTAGTCGAGCACGATCTGCACCGTCTTTTCCTCGTCGGGAGGCAGCGCACGCAGGTATTCGGTTGCCGCTGCCATCACCGCGGCGTCGACAGTTGCCTGCGCGGTGCGCCGTACAGCCCATGCCGCTCCCAGATCTGTTGTCAACGCAGCAAAGATGAGGAGGATCACAAGGATCAAAGCGAAGATCGGGGCGATAGCTCCCCGTTCATTGGCTTGATCCATCCAGGATGTCACGGGCATGCACCGCCACCGTCTGCAGTCAGATTCTCCAGCGGCCGTTCGATACGCATCTCAACGGTGGAGGACATGGCCAACCCGTCAAAGAACGGGTCCAAGAATCCGGTGAGCGACGAGTAGTTCTTTGCCATCATCACCGTGACCGACTCCGGAGTCCCCGGCGGATCCCCCACCTCGGGGTCGAGCACCACACTGCGGGTGACCGTCACCGTTGCACCCGATCCCGACAGCGCAGCACGAGCACACGTCTCGGTTGCGATCACCGCGGCGGTCCCGTAGTCGACAACGGCCAGCCGAGCGCCCTCGCGTGCCGCGTTGTTCAACTCGACCTGCTGGCTGAAGAACCAACCAGACTCCATAATCCCAAAGACAAGCGCAAGCAGAATCGGAGCCACCACCGCCATCTCGACAAGCACAGCACCCCGCTGGCCATCTCTGAATCGCATATATCCCCACCTTCAAATGCTCATATCGACCACCGCCGTGCCCAGCTCGTTAGAACCAGCCACACCAACAGGTATCGGCCACCCGAAGCCAAAACATGAATCGCCGCCCCCCACCCACAGCCGGCCAGAGCATGGCCCGCTAGCGGACAACCGGTGCCGGATATGCGCTACCCACAGACCAGGGCACTGCGATCCAAGACGGGCAACTGCAGCGCGCGAACCTTGGCCAAGCCAACCAACCGGACGGCGGGTTTACTCAAGGCACGTCCCCACCTCGCAGCGCAGCCCAGACTCCTCGTTGACGGCGGTAACCGAGCGACCAGAGCCACCCGGCATCGGCACATTGGGGCTAGCTGACGGACGGGGTGACCGAGCTGCTGCTATGCGCTGTTTGGGTTTGCGTCTGAGGAGGGTTGACTGTCACCGGGGCGACGGCGCAAGGGGTTGGGCGCGCTCAGATCGAGCTGTGCCAGCGAGATCCTTGCCTCGGCGAGCTCTCTGATCGAGGTTTCGGCGACCAGCTTGAGGGTGGCCTGGAGTTCGTCGTAGAGAGTTGCCATCACGCTCAACTGGTAGACGAGGTCTTCGCGCTCCGTATCGAGATCTGCCACCCGATCGGCGGCCTCCGCCTCAAGCGCCGTGACCTCCTCTCGACCAGCATCGACTAATGCCACGCTCTCTTGTCTGGCTTCGGCGATCATCTCTTTGGCTTGGTTGAAGGCTTGGCTAGCAATCTGGCCAGCTTCGCGCTCGGCCTCGACGCGGGAGGCTTGGAGAGACTCTTCGGCCTCGGCGACCATGGCATCACGAACCCTCGAGGCCTCAACGAGCATCAACCGGGCCGCTTCCTCCCTCGTTTCGAAGAGTCGTTTTTCGACAGTGGCCCTGAGATTGCGTCGAGTGTCGAGCTCGCGCTCCGTCTCCGTCTCCTGCTCGGCGACTGCTTCCAGTTCGCCCTGTAGGGTGGCGATGCGCTCCTCGGAGACCCTGAGCCCGTTACCAACCTCATCCAAGTCCCCATCACTCTGCGGTGAATCAGAGTTCTCAGCCACCACCCTAAGAGACCTCTCCTCAGGCGAATCAGACAAGGGGACCTCCAAATACCGCCGTGTCAACAGTTTATTATCGGATCCCACGTCCAGGACTGAAGCTGCCGGTCCAGTCGTCGCAGTCCGCAGAAAGACCCACCCGCCCACATCGGCACACATATGCGTCGTCGCGAACGAATGCGTTCGGAGGCTGAGGTGGGCCACCTTCGGCGAGAGGTAACGATCCGAAAGAGGCCGTTGCCGTATGCACCGTTGCGCTCCAGCAGGATCACCGACCCCAACCCACTGAGTTCAAGCGGATTGCCACGATGACCGATAAGCCGTCTGTGACGAAAGGTTCACCGGATCTTCCGGATGCTCTGGATAAGCGCGAGTTCTCCGTCGCCCGTAAGGGGTACGACAAGAGCGAGGTAAGGGCCTTCTTGGCTGAGATCGAGGCCAACTTCCGCGACCTAGAAAAGTGGGCAGAACAGACCAAGGCGCGCCTAGCCATCGCCGAGGAGAACGACTCCAAGGATGATGAGGTCGACCAGATCATGGTCGCGGCTTTCGACGCTAAGCAGCGCGTGCTTGAGCGTGCCAGGCTTCAGGGAAGGAAGATCGAAGCCGACGCCAGTGAGCGCGCCGCCGGCGTCGAAGCCGACGCCAGGGAGCGCGCCGCCGCCATCGAAGCCGACGCCAGGGGTCCGGCCGATGTCGACGAAGCCGCAGCCGCGCTCCTTGCCGACGCCGAACGTCGCTCCGCGGAGATCCTCGCCGACGCAGATCGCAGAGTTACAGAGATAGCTTCGGTGATCGACGGCATGATCGAGGTCGCCCAGGCCGCAACGATACCTGAGGAATCGATCCTCGAGACGGCTAGGAGCGGGGCTGACCGCTTGATCCAGTACGGGCGGGGAGAGGCCACCACGTTGGTGGAGAAGGCCACAAGGAACGTGGAGGAATCCGAAGCGCTCAAGGCCGGTTTCTCCGACAGCGAGGTGGAGGTGATGGGGGCTGCCGTATCCGAAGCCGCCACGATCGCAGAGCAGCAGGACCCGAAGGCCGAAGAAACGCGCAGGGCTGCCGATCAAGAGGCCGCAGAGCTGGAGCGATCCGAGCTGGACGAGATAACAGGCGACCAGCAGGTTGGCTCTGAGAGGCTGGCGCAGCGCATCTTTGAGATGGAGGCCGCCGAACAGGAAGAGGCCGAGCGTTCTCGCGTCGACGATGACGAAGGAGGCACGCCCGGAGTCGCTGATGACGAAGAGGACGGAGCGGGGGAGCGGACCCGCTACGAGCGCAAGTCGGCCAAGTTGCCCAGCATGGGCGAGGACGCCTCAAAGGTCGTTGGTTCTCTCGAAGGCTTCAGGAAGAGCCTTCGCGGGGCCTGACAGCCGGCATTGCTCTGGCAAGTCCAGCGAAGTCGGCGAGACGGTCGACTCAACGTAGCCGACGTTTGCAACGACGACAGGGAAGACGACAGGGAAAGGGGGCGGCCTCTGGACCCCTTGTCAAACCTCCCCTGGTCCGATGTCCGGGTCCCGATTCCGATCTGCGTCGAACTCCCCGTCAGGGCCGCCTCTAGATAGCCAGCGCCACTGAATCGGTTGCGCACGCGCGGACCACGAGGTAGCGCGTATTGAATTTCGGATGTCAAGGAGCGGTGCGGGTTGGATGGACAGGACCGGGATGGAGGCTCAATCCTTTGCACAGTCAACAACGCGGGTGATCAAGACAGCTAGGTCACGCGGAACAGGCATCCAACCCTTCTTGAGCCTCATACTTGGAGAAAGCTCCTTACTCATCGTCGCTCCAGTCGTCGCGGTACCACTGCGATACGGATTCGAAGCCGGCGGCGTCCATGGCGACCGCGTGTTGATAGCCCGCGATGAAGGCCTGGAACTGATCGTCGGCCATGTGGGGGAACATCGGCAGGATGTCGGGCGTGATAGCTAGAACGTTGGCGATTTCGCCAGCAGCGTCCATGCCGACCCAGTGGTTGAGGCCGTGCACCCAGAATCGGGCGAGTTGATCGCCCTCGATGGCTGCCTTGCGCTTCGTACGGAGTTCAGCGACTAGGTGCCGGAACCGCTGGTGGACGGTCTCTCCTTCTTCGGCGTTCATGTTGTTCCTTCTTCGTGACCGCATTCGTAGAAGTACACCCCATTCTTGTAGGCGAGGAATCGACCGTCTTCTGGGGATTGCTTCGGCGTCGCAAAGATGGGCGGCCGATCCCTTGCGCACAGGTAGCGAATATGTGCCGAGATGGGCGGGTGCCGGTCAGAGAATCGGGCTGGTTGTGTCTGCCTGGCTACTGA
Organism: uncultured Kiloniellaceae bacterium; assembly: GCA_964194935.1. GTDB lineage: Bacteria > Actinomycetota > Acidimicrobiia > Spongiisociales > UBA11373 > JACZWZ01. Next base: position 437 of record CAXMOL010000072.1, on the reverse strand, counting down.
CAATGTGGACCGCAGGATCGGGTGAGAGCCGTCTGCGTTCCTCCGACCCGTAGTAGGCAGCGTCGGCGGCGGCGAAACCGTCCTCGCCGTCGTGGCTGATCACCCACACGAACTCGCTCGACTCCTCGATCGGCCAAGCACCATGGACCCGGAACCCAAACCTTGCTCGCAGCGGAACCACACCCGCCCTCCAGGCGTCGATGAACTCGTCGAGCTTGCCGTCAGCGATGCGGCAGCGGCGAATCTGATACTCCATCGATCCCTCCCTGAGTCAGCTCACCCAAGTCAAGCCGAGGTAGCGCATATGTGCCGATATGGGCGGGTGGTTCCGGTGGCCCTGGAACCATTGAAGAGGGGACGCCTCGGGAAAGGCGTCCCCTCTTCGTTTGTGGATGAGCTGTGTTGGGTTAGGTGGCGTCGACCGTCTGGCCGACTTC
>CAXMOL010000071.1:0-22238 GCA_964194935.1 uncultured Kiloniellaceae bacterium | reverse complement strand
GACTGGTGACTCTTTGGAGCCGGGTGCCGGATTTGAACCGGCGACATCCGCTTTACAAGAGCGGTGCTCTGCCAACCTGAGCTAACCCGGCCTACATCGCCAGACCCATCCGAGTCGACGTCGATGCCTGGCAACAGAGTATCCGGTATCCAGTATCCAGTACGACACGGCGAAATCCTCTGGTTACTGGTACCGAAATCCGCGAATCCGGCAAGCCTCGCTCATACCCTCTCCCTCATGCTTGCGGACAAGGACCGAGCGGTCCTCGATTTCGAACGGACCTGGTGGCGTTATCCGGAGCCGAAGGACCGCGCTATTCGTGAGTATCTCGGTATGAGCGCCACCCGGTACTACCAGGTGCTGCGTCGCCTTCTCGACGATCCGGTCGCCGAGTCGATCGATCCACTGACCGTTCGCCGCCTCCGCAAGGTGCGTGACGGCGCCAAAGAGGCGCGAGTTACTCGACGGTTCCCCGACGGCTCACCGGTCTCTTGATGCCCGGCAGTACGAGCAGCGGTCTCCGCAAGCTCGGAGTCGCCAGTTGGAGCGTTCTCGGAACTCTGTTGCTACTCGGGACCATTGGTTGGCTGATGCTCCAGTTCTGGATCATCGGCCCCCCGATCGTGATCGCGATCGCCGTCATCTATGTCCTCAATCCGGTGGTGACACGGCTCGAGAATCGGGGCGTGGCGCGCTGGATGGGCTCGTGCTTGTCGTACACGGCTCTGCTCGGTGCTCTCACGCTGATCGGTTTCTTGATGATCCCGAGCATCGCCGATCAGGGGCGGGAACTCGCCGACGATTTCCCTTCGATCTACGACGACCTGGCGACAGATCTCGAGAGCATCGCCGACGATCTGGGGCTCAGCGCCGTCGATGTTCCCTCCTATGCCGAGTTGCAGGACAGCATCGCCGATACCCAGGGCGACTTCTTCAGCGACCAACTCACCGAGATAACCGATATCACCCTGAGTGTGCTCGAAACCCTGTTCTTGCTCATCCTCGCTCCGGTGGTTGCCTTCTATGTGCTGCTCGACCTTCCGACTCTGCGTCGTAAGGCGACCGAGTTGATCCCGGAGCGGCATCGAGCCGAGACCGCCCACGTCGCCAACCAACTCGGTAATGCGATTGGCGGGTTCCTGAGAGGGCAGCTGCTTGTAGCGCTCATCGTGGGGGTGATGACGAGCTTTGGCTTCTGGCTGGTCGGTCTTCCCTTCTGGCTGCTCATTGGAATGATCGCTGGCCTGCTCAACATCATTCCTTTTGTCGGACCCTGGGTCGGAGGAACTCTTGGGGTTCTGGTGGCCCTGGCCACTACGGACCTACAGACCGCGCTGTGGACCGGGTTGGTGGCGCTCATCGTCCAACAGATCGATAACCACTTTGTCAGCCCCACCGTGCTGCGTGCGACCGTGCGACTTCACCCGGCACTCATAATTCTCGGACTCATTGCTGGGGCTTCACTTGGTGGATTCTGGGGTGTCGTCCTCACCGTCCCGCTGATGGCAACGGTCAAGATCATCACCGGCCACTTCTGGAGAACCAGGGTGCTAGGTCAATCCTGGGAGGAAGCGTCGGAGGATGTATTCGTGGACTATTCGACCGAGGAGACGATTCTTGGTCGAATCAGGGCCCGCGATTCGGCCCAAGACGAATCCGACGAGGACGCCTAGGCAGCACGGTTGTTGTAACCGCCACCGACTACCACGAATTGTCCCAGTCCGCTCCTATCGTCTCGCACACGTCGAAGGAGGTCAGATGACCGACGAAATCGCACCAAGGGACGCCTACGCCACCGAGACGGCGGCCACTGTCACCGAGGTCGATGACGAAGGCGTCGTGCTCGATCGGACTGTCTTCTACTCACGTGGAGGCGGTCAGCCGGGCGACACCGGTGTGTTCGAGTGGGACGGCGGCTCGGTTGCCGTGACCGACACCTTCAGGCGAGCCGGAGTGGTGCTTCATGTGGTTGACGGTGTGCCACCGGCGGAAGGCACCCAGCTCACAGCTCGGATCGACTGGGAGCGGCGCCACACGCTGATGCGAACCCATACCGCCCTCCATGTCCTCACCGCGGTGATCTTTCGTGACTTCGGTGCCAAAGTCACCGGCGGCAACATGGAACCCGGCAGAGCGCGAATGGACTTCGAGTTGGACTCGATCTCAGTGGAGTTCGGCAAGCAGGTCGAAGAGCGACTCAACACGGCGCTCGCCCAGGAGCACGACGTATCCGTGCAGTTCATGTCCCGTTCCGACGCCCTGGCAGATGCCGATCTGATCAGAACAAAGGTAAATCTCATCCCCGAAGCTGTCGATCCAATTCGGGTGATTGAAATCGGTGATATCGACAAGCAGGCCGACGGGGGCACCCATGTCGCCAACACTCGTGAGGTCGGACCGGTTCGGGTCGTAAAGACCGAGAGCAAAGGTAAAGCCAACAAGCGCATGAGGATCGAATTAACGGCATCCGGAACCGAGCCGTCTACTGCGCCGAGTTCGGCCGGATGACGCCGCTGGCTTTGTCCTCGTCCTCGACGCACTCACGAGTGCGCCTTCGTCCTGCGTTCGTGCCAGGCGGCGCCCCCGGCTCGCTCTCGGCATCAGGAACGACTCGGTACCGAATGCAGGCATCGCTGCCGTGATCGATTTCGCGATCCTCATCTTCCTGGGGCTCTTGCTGTTCCGCGGTTGGACGCGGGGCTTCGTGCGCGAGGCGATGGATCTGGCCGGCCTCGTGATCGGGACCGTTATCGCTTTCCGCTTGGCGCCAGCGGTGGGGGCAATCGTGGGTTCGATGTCGAGCCTTTCCGACGAGATGGCCCGCTTCATCGGGGGCTTTCTCATCTTCCTTGCGGTTGGGATCGGTGCAGCGGTTGCCACCCGCAAGATCGAGCGGGTGGCGCGACTTCCCGGACTCAACATGATGAATCGAGCCGGCGGAGCGGGTCTGGCTGCGGCGTGGGGAGTGTTCCTCGCAACCCTGGTGCTGACTATGGGAGTGGTGCTCCCGATGCCGCCGGCCGTTGCCAACTCCATTGATGACTCGGCAGTGGCTCGCACCTTGACGAATCCCCACGGGGTGGCTCAAGAGCTGTTCATCGGGCTTTCGGGTGATCGCCTCGTCGAGACGATGCTCAATCTCCGCGAAGCCGTCGGAATTCGCCGGGTCATCGTGGATCCGGATGCGACGATCGATATCGGGCCGTCGGATGCAGAAGACATCGCCAGAGATTTCGAGGCGGCTGTGGACATCTTTGGTCGCGTAAACGTCGCCCGGGTGGACGCAGGTCTGGATCCGCTGGTGTGGGATGACGCACTTGCCGAAGTCGGTCTCGGGCACGCAGTCGAGATGTACTTGGGTGGCTACTTCTCCCACACTTCACCGGTTACAGGCGATGTCGGTGACCGCCTCAATGACGCTGGAATCAGCTTCCAGGTCGGAGGTGAGAACCTTGCGTTGGCAGCAACCGTCACCGAGGTTCACGAAGGACTGATGGAAAGTCCCGGCCACCGGGCCAACATCGAAGCCCATTTCTATCAGTGGATCGGGATTGCCGTCGTGAGCGGGCCGCTAGGGCTCATGACTGTGCAGGTGTTCAAGGGCTGACCCGGCCCGAGATAAGCGAGGCGACGGCATCGGGCACCGCTCCGAACTCCTCGCGGGTGGTGAGCACGACGCCGACTCTCGATCGACTCATCAACCGGCCGAGGGACTCTCTCCCGGTGACGAAGACGACCGGCTCATGCGTTCGGCTCATTCGAGTAATGCGACGAATCACCCTCGGGTTGATGGCCGGGCCGAAGCCGCCGCTGGTGCCGACGCTGTCGAAGAACTCGGTGGCTCGGTTGTCTTCCAGTGCTTTACGGATGGCCGTGCTCGACACATCGGCGTCCGCTAATCCGATCAACCGGTAGTGGGAGTAGAGGTGGGCGATCGCGTCGGGACCATCGGGTGTCATCTCGAGGCTCGTCGAACGATTCCGGCCCTCCCAGGAAAGGAGGGCCGGAATCAGATCGATGACAACCAACCGCATGTGTGGTCGGTGAAACGACATTTGCCGCTCGCTCAGCGTTCCTATTCCGTGGCGGGCGGTGGCGGTGGGGGATCGTCGGTGGCGCCGTCATCAGCTGAGTCGTCTGCGGTGGCGGAGGAGTCACCGTCGGAGCGACCCTGCATGAAGTAGTAGACGGCTCCGAGGAGTACCGCGGCGATGATGCCGTAGGCCCAAACCGGGAACCCGTCGCTGCTACCGCTCGCAGGTGTTCCTCTCGGATCCGACTGTGCCTGGATGTCAAGCGTGCCGCCGAGCACCGGGATGTCCCAGTACAGGGTGTTGCCGTCCTGACGGTCGGCATTGTGCTCGGTGATTGAGCCCGGCATCGTGAAGTACACGCTTGCCGAGATCGAGTCCTCGAATACCGCCGGATCGAACCCCTCGGATTCTCCGCCGAGTGTGTCATCGGCGGAGGCGGTGCCACTTACCGTCACTAGATCATCCGTTACCGAAATGTCGAGGTTGGAGAGCAGGGAGCTCTCGTTTTCGATCAGTTGCTGTTCGGCCTCTGTGATGTCGTCGACATCGATCTCGACGATGTAGTAAGTGAGATCGCCGCGGCGTTCTTGCCTCGTGCGAGCACCTGGTGCATCGGCTAGTTCGTTGCCGTCGAACGGGTCCGCACCTTCGAGGAAGAGTTCGGCAGCCTCGTCGTCGAGTCCTATCTCTCCAATGATGGTGCCGGAGCCATCAGCATTGATAACGGCTCCGAAATTGGTTTCGAGCTTGCATGCCGTGGCTACAAGAGCGAGCAACGCGGCAACGACGATTAGTCGGCGCATGGGGTCCTTTTCTGGTGACTGAGCAGGGGATGCTACTGGTCGGCGACTCGTCTTCGCATCGGGATGCGGCATACCCTCGGATCATGGATGATCGAACGCACCTCCCCCTGCTGGTTGTGGTGACCAGCAATCTGATGGATGTCGGTCCGTTCGAATCTGCAGCCGCCCGTAGCGGCTATCGATTCGAGGCGATCAAGTCAGATGCTCTTGCCGGGTTGGAACCGCTGATCGCCTTCGTCGACCTCGAAACAGAAGGTGCCGACGATGCGATTCGCACACTCGTAGCGCTTGGCGTGCGCGTGATCGCCTATGGGCCCCATGTGGATGATCTGGCAATGTCACGGGCACAGTCACTTGGAGCAGCCATGGCCGAACCTCGGTCCCGGCTTCTCAGGGATCCGGCGGCGTATCTGCCTCCGCTCGTCTGACGGTGCCCAGGATCGCCGCGGTCAGGATGCCGACCAACACGAGCCCGACTCCGATCCATTGATTCGTTGCCAGACGTTCGTTGAAGATGATTCCTGCCCACAGGATCGTTCCGGCAGGTTGCAGCAAAAGCATCACCGACGTCTCGAGAGCAGGAAGTCGAGGCAGCGCTGCGGCGATCAGTAACCAGCCACCGGTATGCACCAGCAGACTCAAAGCGATGAGCCATCCGTGCGCCGGCCACTCCGGAACAAGCGAGAACCCTGGGTCGAGCCAGCCACCGGCCAGGAAGGCGACAGTGAGTCCGATCGATACGTCCAGCAGCGGGCCCGCCGTTTGGCCCTTCTCGACGTTGGCGGCGCGGAACAGCAACAGAAAGCTGGCGTAGAAGAAGCTGGCTATCAGTGCGAGGCCTGCCCCGAGTGCCGGGTTGTCTCCGTAGGCATTTGAGGAACCCACACCCCCGATCAGGGCGACGCCCACCAGGACGATCGGGACGACGATGAACGCCGTGCGGGTCGGTCGCTCCCCAAACATTATCCAAGCGGTCAAACCGACCCACAGCACCTGCGTGTTGGCAACGACGGTCGACAGACCGGCGCCGACCAGGTTGATCGAGGTGTGCCACAGCGCCACGTCCCCGGCAAGTAACAGACCCGAAGCAAAGGCGAGCATACGCAGACGACGCGATCGCTGATCCCCGCTGATTCGGTTCAGCAAGAACAGCACCGGAAGGGCATAGGTGGCCCGGAACAGACCGGCTGTGGCGGGAGCGACGTCAGCCAGGCCAACAAAAATCGCTGAGAACGAGATGGTCACGATGCCAATGAGAGCGGTAATGCGGATCACGGTCGCTAGACGTTAGGAACTCCGGGAGCCATGCCAGCCACTCATACTCAACCTCCGGTGACGACGTTGCTGCGTGAGGCCGGGGCCGCTGGTGCTCTCTCGGTGCTTGCCGGACCGATCGCCTCAGCTGCTCCCGGAGGCTGAGTCAGCGTCTGGGACCCGATAATCTGGAGGCGTCCGATGTCGAGGAGGCAGCTTGGATTTCTCACTTTCCGCCGAGCTAGAAGCCTTCCGTGGTGTTGTGCGTGAATTTGCCGATGCCGAGATCGCTCCGCATGCCGAGGAGTGGGACCGCACCCATGAGTTTCCGCTTGATGTCGTGCAGCGCATGGGGGAATTGGGGTTGTTCGGACTCGTATTCCCCGACGAGTACGGCGGTGCCGGAGCCGACTTCATCACCCTCTGCATCGCGATTGAGGAAATCGCCAGGGTGGACTCGTCGATGGCCATCACACTCGAGGCGGGTGTAGGTCTCGGAGCGAACCCGATCTTTAGGTTCGGTACCGAAGAGCAGAAAGCCCAATGGCTGCCCGATCTGGTGGCCGGACGCCGCCTGGCCGGATTTGGCCTGACTGAGCCCGGAGCGGGAAGCGACGCGGGGGCGACCGAAACCCGGGCCCAGCTGGATGGTGAGGAATGGGTGATCAACGGTGCCAAGACGTTCATCACGAACTCGGGAACCGATATCACCTCGCTGGTTTCGATAACGGCCCGCACCGGTCCCGAGGAAATCAGCACGATCGTCGTGCCCGCCGGAACCGAGGGATTCTCCGTCGAGCCGGCCTATCGCAAGATGGGTTGGCGGGCCTCTGATACCCACGGCCTTGTTTTTGAGGACTGCCGGGTTCCCGCAGCCAACCTTCTCGGGGATCGAGGTCGGGGCCTCCACCAATTCCTCGAGATCCTTGATGATGGTCGCGTGGCGGTGGCGGCGATGGCAGTGGGCGTTGCCCAGGGGTGTCTCGACCTCTCCCTGGCCTATGCCAGGGAGCGCACCCAGTTCGGTCGCCCGATTGGTTCGAACCAGGCCATCGCTTTCAAGGTCACCGACATGCAGGTAGCCGTTGATGCAGCCCGGCTCCTGACCTATCGGGCCGCCTGGCTCAGGGACCAGGGCGAGGAATACCGGCAGGCTGCGGCGACCGCAAAACTGTTTGCCTCAGAAGCCGCGGTAGATGCCGCCCGTGCTGCCACGCAGGTTTTCGGTGGTTACGGGATGATGGACGATTCGCCCGTGTCGCGGTTCTATCGCGACGCAAAGGTGCTCGAGATAGGCGAGGGGACCAGCGAGGTCCAGCGGATGGTGATCAGCCGGGCGCTAGGGCTGTAGCCAGTAGCCAGTAGGAGTAGCCAGTAAGAAAAGAACACTCTCCCCTCTGGGGGGAGTCAAACGCTGCAGGCGTTTGGTGGGGGGTCTTTTGTCTTCTGGTTGGCGGTTTGTTCTGGGTCAGTCAATCCCCCCCACCAGCTCGCTTCGCTCGCTGACTCCCCCCAAAGGGGAGAGTGTTCAGAACAGAACTGTCGGTCCTATGGCGCAACCCGACACCCTTTGGGGGGAGTCAACGGCCGTAGGCCGTTGGTGGGGGGTACCTCTCTCAGCAAATGGCGACTGACGAAACAACTCTCCCCTTTGGGGGGAGTCAACGGCCGAAGGCCGTTGGTGGGGGGTACCTCTGACTGAAGACTCCCGGGCTCAGGCCTTTACGATCCGGTAGATCGTTCCGTTCGAATCGACCACGAGCATCTCTCCGCTCCCGTCGATTCCAAATGAAGCGACCTGTCCGGCGCCCGCCAGCATTGTGGTCCAGTCATGCTCATCGGTGACCTGGCCGTTGTCGTACTTGAATGACCGGATCATCCCGTTACACCAGTCAGCGTAGAAGTAGTGCCCGACCATTTCGGGAATCGCCGTTCCCCGGTACACGTACCCGCCGGATATGGAGCAACCCGTCTGATGGTCGTACTTGAGTGTCGGCTCTTCCCAACCCGTCATTCCGCATCCGTCGGAAGGCTGGTAACAGTCCGAGCCCTCGAAGTTGGGCCATCCGAAATCGAGTCCGGCGTCGTCGATCGAGGCGACGTTCACTTCTTCCCAGCTGGCCTGGCCTACATCGCCGATGTAGATGAGGCGGGTCTCGAAGTCGATCGAATACCTCCATGGATTGCGCAGCCCGTATGCCCAGATCTCGTCGCGTCCGTCATCGGTGCCCGGGAACGGGTTCGTCACCGGTATCGCGTATGGATCCCCTCCGTCGATATCGAGCCGCAGGATGTTCCCTTGCAGGCTCGACAGGTCCTGGCTCGAGTCGTCACCGAGACCTCCGTCGCCCAACGCCGACCACAGGTAGCCGTCCGGTCCGAACTGGAGCATCCCCGCCCGATGGCGAATACCCGCTTGGTCGACTTCGAACAGGATCGATTCCGTCTCCCGATCGACTATTCCGGCGCCGGCGCCGGTCGTGCTGAATTCGCTGAGGCGAGAATCGAGGTCGGTGTCGGTGTAATACAGGAACAACCGCCCGTTGGAGGAGTAGTCCGGGTGGAAGGCCATGCCGAGTAGTCCGTTCTCGATTCCGCCAGATCCGACCCGGTCGGTCAGATCGACGAACGGATCGGTCCGCAACCCGGTCTCGTCGATGACGACTACCCGTCCCTGCCGCTCGAGGACAAAGATTCGATCGTCACCGGGAATGCTGGTGGCAAAGACCGGAAATGGGATACCGCTTGCGATCTCGTCGAGGCGGATCTGAAGGGCGTTGATGTCGCCTCCGGTGGCCGTTGTTGAGCCGGGAGCAGAGGTCGTTGCTGTGGTGGAGCTGGTATCCGTAGCGATGGTCGTTTCGGTGGCAAGTGTCGTTGCCGGTGCGGCTGTGGTTGTCGTGGCTGCACTTGCGACCGTTTCAGAAAACGGGTTCTCGACCAGGAACAGAAAGCTGACCAGGCCGACGATGGCGGCGACGATCACCAACGTAAAAGGGAGGTTGGGTCGGGCGAATATCGATCCACCGCCTGCTTCGGGTTGGAACGCCGTCTGGCCTTCCCAGGGGTCGTGGCTGGTCATTGAAGCCCTCAGTTTGGCATGTCGGAGCAGGGTCCGGTCAGCGGCCGGGTGATCCTAGCGAAGATTGCTCAACGCGAATTAGCGCTAAGGACGGGGAGCCGTGTTCGAGGAGCTAACCGGCGGCGGCAACCACAGCGAGTCCGATTGCGATCGTGGTGGCGGCAATCATGCGCTGGCCCCCCAGCCGTTCCCGCAGCAGCAGCCAACCGGCGAGCGCACCAAAGACGACCGACGTTTCGCGCACCGCCGACACCAGTCCGAGAGGGGAGTTCCGTGCCGCAATCAGCACGAGGATGTAGGCGAGCGCAGAGGCACTCCCTCCCAAGAGTTGCTTCCACCAATCGACTCGCACCGATGCGACGACGCCGGCCACGCCGCGCCGCCACAGGACCACCGGCCAGTAGAGAACCATGTTGCCCAAGAACACGCACACGGTGTATGCCAGAGCACTGTCCAACTGCCGCACTGCATGACCGTCGATGAGCGTGTAGGTCGTGATGAACAGCCCGGTGGTGATTGCCCAGCCAACACCCCGGGGCCGACCGTTCAACCCGATGGCGACGATCCCGCTGACGATGAGCGCGATCGCAACCAGGCCGGGCGTCCCGATGTCGTCTCCGAGCAGTACGGCTGCACCAACGGTGACGAGAGCTGGGGCAGTCCCCCTGGCGATGGGGTACATAGCCGAAAGATCGCCCCGCTCGTAGGCGGCCACGAGGCTGAGGCCGTAGAGGAGGTGAATGCCGCTCGAAAGTGCCACCCATCCCCACACTCCTTGGGGGAGTTCGATGATGAGCAGCAGCGGGGAAAACGCCAAGGCACCCAGCGTCACCTGTGCTCCGGCGGTGACCAGTCTGTCCTTGCTGACCTTTATTGCAAGGTTCCACGAAGCGTGGAGCAGCGCTGAACCGAGAACTAGCAGGAACGCACTGGTGGCCATCGAGGCAGTGTGGTCGATCCATTGAGCCTTGCGACCCCACTGCTACCGTCGGCACACCTTGATGTTGTTCCCGGACCGCATCGACCTACGGCGGTTCCTTCTCCACATGTTGGCAATTGGGTTGATGGTCGGTGCGCTCTTCACGATCACCGGCCAGCCTCACGCTGCTGCCGATGTAATAGGGGATTGCGCCGCGGGGGAGTTCTTCGATGGAGCAGGCACCTGCCTTCCGTGCCCGCCCGGGCAATATCAACCCGCCGCAGCCCAGGCGTCGTGTTTGCAGGCCGATCCGGGCCATTCGGCCGCGGGTCTGGGCAATGTCGCCCAGCAGCCGTGTGCTGCGGGGGCGTATCAACCGGCCGCCGGCGCTGGCGGGTGCCGATTGGCCGATCCCGGGTTCTTCAGCAGGGGTGCAGCCAATACCGCCCAGCGGGGGTGCGGTCCCGGGACCTACCAGCCGGCTGCCGGAGCGGAGACCTGCTTCTTCACTGCGATCGGTCACTTCTCGACCGGTAGCGCCAGCGCTCGACAGACACCGTGCCCGGTCGGTTCGTTCCAGCCGGAGAGGGGCAAGACGGGTTGCCTTGAGGCGGATCCGGGGATGTTTGTCGCAGGGCCCGGAAGTGCTGAGCAGCAGCAGTGTTCCCCTGGAACCTTTCAGCCCGAGCCGGGTCAGCAAGCGTGTCTCTGGGCCGATCGTGGGAGCTTTGTCGATTCCGGCGGTGCCATCAGCCAGGTCCAATGCGCCCCCGGGTCCTTCCAGCTGGACGCGGGCGCCACACAATGCGAGTTTGCCTCGCCAGGGCACTTCGTGGCGGGGATGGGCTCGATTTTCGAAAGCGCCTGTGGCCTTGGTGAATATCAGCCGGGTTCGGCTGCGATCGAATGTCTGCTGGCCGATCCTGGGCACTTCGTCGGTGCGGTTGCGGCACCCCTGCAATCCCAATGTGAGAGTGGTTCCTACCAGTCGGACGTGGGACAGGCTGCGTGCCTGCCGGCGAGTGCTGGCTATTTCGTCCCCGATCCGACATCCATTTCCGACATCCCGTGTGCGCCAGGGACCTTTCAACCGGATTCCGGAATGGCTGAATGTGATGATGCCTGGCCCGGCCGATTCGTTGCCGGGTCGGCCGCAATCGCCCAGCAGCGCTGTCCTGCCGGCGGCTATCAGCCCGGGGCTGGATCAACCGCCTGTCTGACCCCGGAGGTCGGTTTCTACGTCCCTGTTGCAGGGGCGGTCCATGCCCTCGCCTGCGAGAAGAACTTCACCTCGAGTGAGGATTTCACTTCCTGCTTCGAGGTAACCCGGCTCGGCACCTTGATGCTGGCCCTATTCGGATTCCTTGGAATCGCCTTGGTGATTGCTGCCGCCAAGAGTTCCAAGTCGGATACCGGAGGGTGGAGTGACATGCGCTCGGTGGTCGACATTCGGCTCAAGGCTGATCGGAAGAGCAAGGGTCTTTAGAACGAGGCGGGCGGTCCGGTGCCCAACCTCGCCGCCGTAGCGACAGAAGCCCAACTATCCCCGCCGATACACTCGGCACTCGAGCGAGCCGGGACTTCAGGTCGACCATGTGCATGAGCATCAAATCTGACATGTCACGACTCCTGGTCGCGTCACCCGAGGCACCGTGACGGCTCTGACCGCTTGGGCCCTCGACCCCGATATCGCCTTCTTGAACCATGGGTCCTATGGAGCCGCTCCGTTGGAGGTTCTTGCCGAACAACGTCGGCTTCAGGACCGGATGGAAGCAAACCCGGTTCAGTTTCTGTTCCTTGAACTCCCGGAGTTGATGACCGCCGCCCGCATGCGGTCGGCCGACTTCGTCGGCGCCGATCCAGATGGAGTCGCCTTCGTTACCAACGCAACGATGGGTACCAACACCCTGCTGCGCAGCTTCCCGCTTCAGGCCGGTGATGAGGTTCTTCTCACCGATCACGGATACGAGGCGTGCAATCTCGCAGCCGAGCACATTGCCGCCCGCCGTGGAGCGTCGGTCGTGTTCGCCCGACTCCCGGTCCCGGTGAGTGATCCAGCTGAAATTCGAACAGCAATACTCGACGCCGTCACCCCAAATACCCGGGTAGCGGTGATTGACCACATCACCAGCCCTACCGCACTGGTTCTCCCGATGGCCGAAATCGTGTCTGATCTCTCCCGACAAGGCGTCAGGACGATCGTGGACGGAGCGCATGCCCCGGGGCAGGTGGACCTCGATGTCGAGCGGATTGGGGCGCTCGGTTACACCGCCAACTGGCACAAGTGGACTTGCGCCCCCAAGGGGGCTGGGTTCTTGTGGGCTGCGGCGGATTGGCGCGAAGACGTCCGTCCCCTTGTCATAAGCCATGGTGCCGGTCACCGGGGTGCGGACGGAGAGCGTTTCCGGGCAACGTTCGACTGGACGGGGACGGCCGATCCGACCGCCTACCTCACCGTCCCGACTGCGATCGATGTCGTGGGAGGGATGCTGGATGGGGGCTGGCCGGCGGTTCGTGAGCACAATCGACGCCTGGCCTTGCAGATGAGGGAGCACCTCGTCGAGGCTCTTGATCTGGTCGCGGTGGGTTCACCGGACCTGACCGGATCGATGGCCTCATTTGTCATCCCGCAGCGGTGGCGGCCACCCGGTCGCCCCGGTGAGGCTGCCGCCAGCTTTATCCGTCGTCTCAACGACGAGCACGGAGTCGTCGTTGGGGCCGCGGCGCGACGGGGCACCGATGAGATCTACTTCAGGGTGTCGGCGCATCTACACACGAAAGAAGACGCGGTTGAGCGATTGATCGCTGCCCTGGAGAGTTTCTAACCAATGCCGGACGCGAGTGGTCCCCGGTGCAACTACACCGGGGACCACCTTGTGATGAAAGACGGGGTTTGCCGTCTGTCGTCTAGCTGTCGGTCGGGGCTACGTCGGAGCGGCCCAGATCAACGTCGGTCCCGTCGGTGAGTGAGCGGAGGAACTTGACGATGGCAACACCGTTTTGGTGCGCCGACTTTATGTTCCCACCGGCTGCACGGAGATCGGCTCGTCCCGCAGCCAGAATGCCCTCTGCTGGGTCGGGCCAATCCGAGGCCTGCAGACCGATGACGTTGCCTGCGACGGGCGCGGCCAGCCTGTAACCCTCGCTGGTGTGATCCTTCATCTCCTCGAGGAGGCGCCGGGCCTCATCGACGTTGAATCCGACTTCCTCGAAGCGCGCAATGACGCTCTCAAGCTTCTCTGAGAACCTCTCCAGCTTGCCTGTGGCATACACGAGGCTGTCTGAGGCGATGACTTGGTGAGTCTTTGGTGCCAGCACTTGTTTGATCTTGAAGTCACCGATCTGCTCGATGAGCTCCCGCAACTCTTCGGGAGTCTTTGCGGCTTCGATCCTTCGCGCCAGCGACTCGAGGCCTCCGGTGGCCCTGCCGATGTCGCCCAGCAACTGGCCGGCATGAGCCCCGGTGATGTGGCGGGAGTTGCCGATCGCGGCACGCAGTCTGCCGAGCGCTTCGAGCTGTTTGTTGATTGTCTCCAGCGCCCGTGCCTTGATTTCGCTGAGGTCGCGCTCGCGATGGTCGGTGACGGCGTCTCTGACCGCGTCTCTAACGGGTCGGTCGGTGACGACCGGCTCGGTGTCGGTGGCGGCATCGTCGAGGGCGAAAGCAGCGGTTGGTATCGCTACGAGCGCCATCACGAGCGCCACGATTGTGATGCGTCGCATGGTGTTCATCTCTTCTCCTTGGTAGATGTCGCCTAGAGGTCGGCGAGCAGGTCGTCCAACTCTTCGAGGAGTGCTTCGAGATCTTCGAACTCGCTCAGTTCCTCTTCGAGATCAGGGGGTGCGATCGCAGTCGTTGTCGTTGTCGGGGTCGACGTCGATTGCTGTGTCGCTGGTTGGCTCGTGGTCGAGCCGGGTACGCCGGTCGTCGTAGTGATCGAGTCCGGGTCTTCGCTCAGATCTGCTGCGACCTCGGTTTCGGCCACGGTTGCGTCGGTTTCTGCCTGCTCGGTCGTGGGTTGTGCACTACATGCCGTGAGCACAAGGCACGCGACAAGCAATGTGACCAGCAGACGCTTCACGTCGGCTCTGACGATCAGCGAGTTCATTTCGATTCCCTTCGGTCGGACATGCACAACCATCGGGTCTGCAGATCAGGCTGAAGAAAACCGTTTGTAAGAATTTGATGAGTGGCGAGGCGACGCTGAATCTCAGCGAGCCTTCTAGCTCAGCGGATACCGCACCGTTCCCAGACCGGGTGTTCGATCGCCGCCGTTGGTTGTCTCAGAAGTCCAGGATGCTTGGTGAGATGAATATGAGGAGTTCGCCCTCGAAGTCCTGTGAGCTCTCACCCGAGCCGACCCGGTCCACGAACGGGACGCCGTCAATACCGAGCAACCCCATCGAGGTTTCGAAGCGACCGGAGCCACTGAACATGGTCTGATAGCCGAGCAACCCTTCACGAACCGTCGTTGCGTCCGTGGTCGTTCCGTCGAAACTCGCTCCGTCGAACATGTACAGGAAGTAGTCGCCGTAGCTGTACAGCGGTGCGACAAAACCGAATCCACCGTTTTCTTCCGTGGCGAGGGTCGCCGGATGGAGTGTGTCCGTGGCGTCGACCATTCCGTTTCCGTTGGAGTCGTTGATCAACCCAACTTTGGGCTGTTCCCAGGTAACCCACGGCGCGAGGGTGAAGGATCCCCACTTCGCCGATGCACCACCCTTGAAGTCGCCGTTGGGAACAATTGCTTGCCCGCCAGGGTGATCGGTCCCCACCGTGCCGCTCGCCGACCTTCCGGTGACGGCGGTGTCGGGGTCGAAGCAGTTGACGGGTAGAGAAATCTTGTAGCGAAACCCCACCGGTTCGTTGCTTCCAGTGAGCACAGGACTGGTGCGGAATCCGGGAGCGCCCGTCGCCGCATCGTCACCGACGGGCAGCGTCACGTCGTAGCGAAGACCCACCTTGAAGGTGCCGAGGTCGCCGCACACAACGCCGAGGCTCGACCCCTTGATGTCGAAGGTGATTTCGTCCGCCCTCGTCCAGCCCGATGGAGTGATCCCTTTCGGTCTCATCAGCGGGGTCCCGTCGTCGGCGAAGAAGCTGACGTCGGTGATGATTGGGGTGCCTACCTCGGTGTTCAGATCGTCGCCGAGCTGGTAGGTGTCGATGACCGCGTACTCGAGTTCGTAGATGGAGACGAGGGTCGAGAAGTGCGAGATCTCGCCCCGGACGAGAAAGTCATCCCCATCTCGGATCACCTGGGCGCCGGGCAGCTGCTCGAAGCTTTCACCGTTGTCCGAGGTGACAAGAAGTGCGATGAGCGGAACACCGTTTGCCGGGACGTTGGCGAAGTTCTCAACGGGAATCCGCCGTGTGATCCTTACCGGTTCCGAGAACGTGGTTCCGGCAGGCTCGAGCCCGTATAGGACGGTGCCCGGGTTCTGGGCGGCGCCCGCCAAGACCGGTGGGTACTCATCGACTGGTAGGACACGGATCGCGATATTCGAAGTGTCCGCAGCGGCGCCGAATGGGATGCGCAGTGTCACATCGCCGTCCTCGCTGGTTATGTTCGTATCGGGTGGTTCTGTCGTCGTCGTAGCCGCGGCTGCAGTGGTCGCGGCAGGGGCGGCGCTGCTTGCTGTGGTTGGATCGGCTGCGGAATCCTGATCGGTGCTGGTCGAGCCTCCGCAGGCTCCCGTCACAACAAGAAGTACGGTCACAATCGTGATTCGGCGCACTAAAGCTTCCTCCCCTGGGTCGCAGTTCGAGGCTACCAGCGGGTCCCGGCGGTGACCCGGGCGGCTTCTACAATCCGGGCAAGCCCTCGTAGCTCAGTGGATAGAGCACCGGTTTCCTAAACCGGGTGTCGCAAGTTCGATTCTTGCCGAGGGCGCTGTTGGTCAGCGGGTGGCGCACGGTTGGAACCTTTCGAACCCTGTTCGGCCTCGACGGTTCTGCCGATGGCCTCGCAGGGTCCGGGCAAACTGTCACCCTCCTGACAATTATGCGAGGAAGAACCGCGGGTTTCCGTTGCAGAGGACGGAGGTACTGAACATGACGACACTGGAACTCACCCGGACGCTGGGCGACGAGCGTCTCGCCCCATTCCTTCCCCTGATCGATTCTGTGTGGAAGGACGGCGATGTGACCGATCTCCAGATCGCCGCGGTGTGCTTGGCGCTCCTGCGCACTCCGGGAATCGACGTCAGCTGTAAGGAAGCCCTAGAGCATTGGCTTGATCCCGAGCACCCGCCGACAAAGCAGGATCTGGCGGCCTTGCGGGACCGCCTCGGGGCGGATAAGGCTTCGGTCGCATAGCTGTCTCGCCGCCGACGGGCGCCACCAGCGGCGTGCTGTGCAAGTCTGCCCCACCCCAACACCTCCTTCCGGCACTATCCCCATCTGGCACCCCACCTGGAGGTTCCCGGAGCATCACCGAATGAGGCGGATCCCGTCCAGTTCACCTGCTACCTCGGCAGACTGGCGGGCTGCTGCGGCATGAAACGACCTACTCGACTCGGTTCGCGTCAAGCTGACCGATCTGATCTGACAGGAGAACAGCGATATGGAATTGGGAATGATCGGCCTCGGCCGCATGGGATCGAATCTCGTGCGCCGGCTTGTCCGTGACGGCCACCGGGCCGTCGTCTATGACGTGAACCCCGAGTCCGTTGCCCAACTCGTCGGCGACGGCGTCGTTGGCGCCGGGACCCTCGAGGAATTGGTGGATACCCTCACCGCCCCCCGGGCCGTGTGGGTGATGGTGCCCGCCAGTATCACCGGCAAGGTGATCGATGACGTCGCAGCACACCTCGACCCGGGTGATGTCATCATCGACGGAGGCAACTCCTTTTACCAGGACGATCTGGCACGCTCAGCTGTCCTCGCCGACAGAGGGATCAGGTTGCTCGATGTAGGCACCAGTGGCGGCGTGTTCGGACTGGAGCGCGGCTTCTGCCTCATGATCGGTGGCGATGACGACGCTGTGGCTCATCTCGACCCGATCTTTCAATCGCTGGCACCGGGAGTCGAGACGGCCGAACGCACACCCGGGAGGACCGGTGCGCCGGGACCGTCCGAAAACGGCTATCTCCACTGTGGGCCATCCGGGGCGGGCCACTTCGTCAAGATGGTGCACAACGGCATCGAGTACGGCGTCATGGCGGCCTATGCGGAGGGACTCAACATCCTCAAACACGCCGGCATCGGCGCCGAGGACCGGGCGTTCGACGCGGAAACCGCTCCGCTGCGCCACCCTGAGAACTACCGGTATGACCTCGATGTTCCGGAGGTCGCCGAGGTCTGGCGCCGCGGCAGCGTCATTGCCTCCTGGCTACTCGACCTGACCGCTACCGCATTCGTCGAGAACCCGTCCCTGGACGGATTCGCCGGGCGGGTGTCGGACTCGGGAGAGGGGAGGTGGACCGTACTCAGTGCCGTAGAGGAAGGGGTGCCCGCACCGGTTCTGTCTGCGGCGCTTTATGGGAGATACGACAGTCGGGGCCGGGACGACTTCGCCAATCAGGTGCTCTCCGCCATGCGACAGCAATTCGGCGGCCATGCCGAGAAGGATCCGGGGAAGTGACCGTCGGCCCCACAGGGGGCTGGCGATGGTCCTGGTAGGACCGGCTGCACGGGACCGAGCATGACGATCCTGATGGGAGTGGACATCGGTGGCTCCGGTATCAAGGCAGCCCCCGTCGACGTCGGCACCGGCACCCTCACAGAGCCAAGAAGGAAGCTCGCCACTCCGCGACCGGCGACACCCGACTCGGTAGCTTTGGCCGTCTCCGATCTGGCGGGTGGATTCGACTCCGTTGGCCCGATCGGGGTGGGATTCCCGGGGGTCGTGCGGCGCGGTTACGTCGGAACCGCCGCCAACCTCGAGCCTTCCTGGATAGGTCTGGATGCTGCAACGCTCCTCTCGAGCAGTCTCTCGAAGCGACCGGTCGTCACCATCAACGATGCCGACGCCGCCGGTCTTGCTGAGGTCCGCTTCGGAGCCGCACAGGGCGTTCTCGGCGTTGTAGTGACTGTGACCCTCGGCACCGGCATTGGAACCGCCGTCTTCAACAATGGCGTACTCGCTCCCAACACCGAATATGGCCACCTGGTGATCGCCGGTGTCGAAGCAGAACGACTGGCCTCCGGACGCGCCAGGAATGCCGAGGACATGGGCTGGCGTCATTGGACGAGACACCTCGAGGAGTTCCTCATCACGCTGGAGCGTCTCATCTGGCCAGACCTATTCATCATCGGCGGGGGGATCAGCGCCGAGTTCGATCGCTTCTGCGCCGATCTCCACGTCGACACGCCGATACGTGCCGCATCCCTCGGCAACGATGCCGGGATCGTCGGTGCCGCCCTCGCCGCCGCTGAGGATTTCTGACGGCCTACGCCCGCCAAAGGCGGACTGCCAGCATCGGTGGGTGGGTGTTCGGCGCGGATTGCCGGGTGTAGTTGCACCCCGTCGGAGTCCGATCGCTTCGAAGTTCGATGTCCACGGAGCCCCCCTCAGCCGAGGTAGTACTCGCCGGTCGTTTCCTCGGGGGGCTCGATCACTAGTCCGGAGGCAGTCTCCGGCAGATTCCGGAAGTCTCGTTCGGTGGCTTGTCGGCGGAGCTTGGTTCGCCGTGCTTGCTGCTTCGGCGCCGGAGGGACGGAGTGTTGGGGGTTTCGTGTGCCCTTCATGAGGCCTCCCTTTTCGCTTGGTGCGCTTGCGTACCGATCTTGGCCGGTGCAACCCACCCAGAGGTGAAAATGACACCCGGCCTGTCGGGCACACGACTATTCGACGCCAAGGGGCCCGCTTGAGGGGCTGCTACTTGGTCCCAATCAGGTCGGCGACGAGTCCGGTCCATCCGGTCTGGTGGGACGCGCCCAGACCTCGGCCGTCATCGCCGTGGAAGTACTCGTGGAACAGGAGGAGGTCCTTCCACGCCGGGTCCCGGCCGGCTGGTGATTCGGCTCCGTGGAATGGTCGAACTCCGGCAGCGTCGGGGAGGAAAATCCCGACCAGTCGTCTTCGTAGGTCGGCGGCGACTCGTGTGAGAGTCATCTCCTCGCCCGAACCGGTGGGGCATTCGACGGTGAAGTCGTCGCCGAGGTAATCGTGGAATCGCTCCAGGGCTTCGATGATGAGGTAGTTGAGCGGGAACCACACCGGTCCCCTCCAGTTCGAGTTTCCTCCAAACAACCCGGTGGTTGACTCGCCGGGCTCGTACCCGACCCCGAAAGTCTGTTCGTCGACGCGGAGTTCGAACGGATGATCCCGATGATGCATAGAGAGCGATCGGATGCCGAAGGGCGAGAGGAACTCCTTCTCGTCGAGGAGGTAGCGCAGCACCGACCGGAGCCGATCGGGGGTGATGATCGATGCGAGATGCTGGTGCTCGCTTCCCGGTTCGTCGATCCGGGCGACGTTGCCGCTGAGGTGGGGGCGCCGGTCGAGGAACCAGTGCATCCTCCTGGCGAAGTCGGGCATCGTTTCCATGGCCTCCTGATCGATCACCGTCACCGCCAGCAGCGGGATCAGACCGACCATGGAACGGACCTCGATGGGATTGGACGTTCCGTCTGGAAGTCGCAGGACGTCGTAGAAGAACCCGTCGTCGGAATCCCACAGGCGATGGTCTTCAGCGCTCATCGCGGTCGCGATCGACAGGAAGTGCTCAAAGAACTTGGTGGCCAGGTCCTGATAGACGTCGTCAGTGCGCGCCAACTCCAGGCCGACGGCGAGCATCTCGAGGGTGAAGAACGCCATCCATGCGGTGCCGTCCGATTGGTCGAGGTGGCCGCCGCCGGGAAGCGGAGCGCTGCGATCGAAGACACTCACGTTGTCCAGGCCGAGGAACCCGCCCTGGAAGACGTTGTTGCCGTCGACGTCTTTACGGTTCACCCACCAGGTGAAGTTCAACAGCAGTTTGTGGAAGACGCGTTGCAGGAATTCGGTGTCGCCGGCTCCCCGCGACTCGGCGTCGATCTCGTACACCCGCCGGACGGCCCAGGCATGCACCGGCGGGTTGACCCCGCCGAACTCCCACTCGTAGGCCGGTAGCTGACCGTTGGGATGCATGTACCACTCGCGGGTGAGCAACTCGAGCTGCCGTTTGGCGAAGGTGGGGTCGATTCGGGCCAGCGTGATGCAGTGGAAGGCCAGATCCCAGGCGGCGTACCAGGGGTACTCCCAGGCGTCGGGCATCGAGACGATGTCGAAGTTGTTGAGATGACGCCACTCACGGTTGCGACCCATCTTTCGCGACTCAGCGAGACGCGGGCCGACGGGGTCGCCGTCGAGCCACTGCTCGACATCGAAGTAGTAGAGCTGCTTCGACCAGATCATCCCCGCGAGGGCGGCACGTTGGACGTGACGCTCTTCGGCAGACAGACCGGGAAGATGGACCGTCTCGAAGAACTCGTCGGCCTCGGCCCGGCGGGCAGAGAGAGTGGCGTCGAACTCCTCGAAGGGCCCTGTGGGTGTGCCGGAGGTCAGCCGCATCCGGAGCGTGACCTCCTCACCCGGTGCGAGGGCCAGGCGGTACAGCGCGGCCGCCTTGGTGCCTGATTCATCAGGATTGACCGCGTCCGCCTCGCCGTCGACGAGGAAGCGGTGGAATGCATCCTTGACGTGCGGCGCAGCGTTTGCCTCACCCCACAACCGCGTCCGGTTGGTTTCGTTCTCGGTGAACAACAACCGGTCGCAGCCTTCGGCAAAGAGTCGGTAGGTCCCCAGCGCAGGGTGCTCGGCACGCACGACCCCGCACCCGGCCTCTGGGCTCGGTTCACTCGACATGACCGGGCGCCCCGGCACGTCGCCCATCGGGCCATTCGGGTACCCCCACGACCAGGTGTTGCGAAACCAGAGGGTGGGGAGCAAGTGACAGACCGCCGCCTCCGGTCCGCGATTGGCCACCCGAATCTGGATCACCAGATCGTCGGATGCCGCCTTTGCATAGGCGATCCGAACATCGAAGAAGCGGTCCTCGTCGAACACCCCCGTGTCGGCCAGTTCGAACTCCGGATCAGAGGCATCGCGGGAGCGGTTCTCCTCGAGGAGTCTGCCGTAGGGGAACTCGGCCTGCGGGTAGCGGTAGAGGAACTCGAGGTAGCTGTGTGACGGCGTCGCGTCGACGTGGAAGTACGCTTCCTTTACGTCCTCGCCGTGGTTGCCCTCCGGTCCGGACAGGCCAAAGAGCCGCTCCTTTAGGATCGGATCGCGTTCGTTCCACATCGCCAGACCGAAGCTCAGATACTGGCTCCGGTCGCTGACCCCGGCGAGCCCATCCTCGTTCCACCGGTACGCGCGACTCCTGGCGTGGTCGTGGGGGAAGTATTCCCAGGCCGTTCCGTCGGCGCTGTAGTCCTCGCGGACGGTGCCCCACGCCCGATCGCTCAGATAGGGCCCCCACAGTTCCCAGTCGGCTTCGCCAGCGTCGCGCTCCGCCAACCGGATGTGCTCGGCTGTCATCGTCGGTGTGCGATCAGTCATCGGTCTGCCTCGGTCAGGTCGTGACATGCTCGCAGAATCTCGGCGACCCTCCACGCCGGTGAGATCGGCTCCCCGGCAGGGCGGGAGGGTTGCGTTCCTCACACAAAGGCACCGGCCACCAAGTCGGTCGGTGGCGTGGTGGACCGGTGGCGCGGGCCTACCAACCACACGCCAGCCACACAGCGTCCCGGGAAACGTCGGGATATCCCGGGTTATCCAATCGGCTGACATCCCAAGCAGTGACAGCGATTCCGAGTGGATCTCTGTTTTCCCCTTCCGCTCGAAACGGATTCCTAAACCGGGTGTCGCAAGTTCGATTCTTGCCGAGGGCGCGCCAATGGAAACTGCCGGAGAATAGGAGTACTCGCACCGGCGGTTTCAGGGGAGTGGATAGACGAATCGGAGTGAGAACGCGGCGCCGGTGGTGCGGGCCAACCTCTCCTCGAATTCGTGGCTAATGTTGCACGGCTGCGCGGTCGAAGCGAACATGAAGGGGCGTTCATGAGGTCATTTAGATGGGGGCGGTCGGTCCTGCTCACCTTGGCGGCAACGATGGCAGTACTGATGGTGCTGCTCGTTGCCCCGGTCTTCGGATCCACCAATGAGTCGGCGGTTCGACTCCACATGGGGAGTGACTTCCAGTCCTTCTCTGACGGC
>CAXMOL010000070.1:0-3288 GCA_964194935.1 uncultured Kiloniellaceae bacterium | reverse complement strand
TCACCGGCAAGGCGTTTGGCGATCACGACGGCTCCCAGTGCGACGGCCGCGATGGGTGCGATCCACAGGAATGCTCCGGCACCACCGGTCTTGGGGTCGAGCATCGTTTCTTCGCCGTAGGTAGCGATAAAGAAGGCAAAGACCTCGTCGTCGGTCCATCCGTCGGCCACCTGCTCGGTGATGAGGTCATATAGGTCCCGCGACACCTGCGACGGCGAGTCGGCGATGGACTCAGACGTGCAGATGGGGCACTTGAGTCGCTCGGCAAGGGAGTGAACCCGATCCGAACTTCCAGCCGAATCGGTAGCGAGCACCGCCACCATCAGCGCGAGCGATGCCGCGATGACGACCAGGGCGGCGACGGTGCGGATGCGCTCAGACACTGACTTCGGCCTTTAGAGCAGATAGGTCACGTCTTCGCTTGAGTCCAACGAAGGACCAGCCACCACCGGCGACGACCAGTAGCGCCCCGGCCCACAGGACCCACATCAGCGGGAACCGAAACGCGTCGATCGTGACCCGAGCCGAGTCGGCTTCGATGCGGACCAAGCTCAGATACACGTCCTCGCGCAGACCGGTTCGCACGGAGGGTGTCGGGATCGCTTGCACCTGATTGGGATACTGGTTGAGCCGGGGTTCTAGCGTGCCCAGGATGCTGGTGCCGCGTGACAGCGTGAACGATGCCCCGATAACGCTCCGATTTGGTTCGTCGCGAAGGACCGGACCTTCATAGGTCAGCGTGTACCCGTCGAATGGAGCCGACTCCCCGGGGTCGAGGGTGATGGTTTCCCGGACTGCAAACGACCCGGAGAATGCGATTCCTATGGCCGCGAGGGCGAACCCGATGTGGGCGACCATGCCTCCCCAGAATCCGGGGTCGGCCCGAAACAGCCCGGCCACCGCCTTGGGATAGGGACTGGCGGCGGATCGGGCTCGTTGATGAGCCAGCGCGACGATTCCCGAAACGATGAACGTTGCCAGCCAGATGGTGACGGCGACCGTGATCGGCCGGACGCCAGCGAGTACCGCAGCCGCCGCGACCAGGGATGCGGCCTGAAGCGGGCCACGCAAACGTCTCCACATCAGGTCGGGTGCAGCAAAGCGATAAGGGGTTAGTGGCCCCAACCCCATGGCCAGCAGCAGCACCAGGGAGATCGGGATGGCAGCTCGATCGAACCAGGGGGCGCCGACGGAGACCCGATCACCGGAGAACGCTTCGAGGATCATCGGGTAGATGGTCCCGATCAGCACGACGAAAGCAAAGACCGCCAGCAGCAGGTTGTTGAGCAGGAACACGCCTTCACGGCTCGCCAAAGAGTCCAGTCGCGGGGTCGACGAGACGAGGTGGGCGCGGAGGGCGAACAGCCCGAAGGATCCGATCAGCACGACTACGAGGAACGTCAACAGCGCGGGCCCGACGGCTGACTGGGTAAACGAATGCACCGAGGCGATCACCCCGGATCGAGTGAGGAACGTCCCCAAGATGGTGAGTGCGAACGTTGAGATGACCAGGGCGACGTTCCACGCCTGGAGCATGCCGCGGCGGCGTTGCACCACCGAGGAGTGGATAAAGGCCGTAGCCGTCAGCCAGGGGAGGAAGGAAGCGTTTTCGACCGGATCCCATGCCCAGTAGCCACCCCAGCCGAGGACCTCGTAGGACCACCATGCGCCCAGGACGATCCCCAGCGTTAGGAAGGTCCAGGCAAGCAAGCTCCAGCGTCGAGTGCGCTGCAACCATGAACTGGATCCATCGCCTGCCACCAGAGCGGAGATCGCAAAGGCGAACGGGACGGTAAACCCGATGTAGCCGAGATAGAGCATCGGAGGGTGAATGGCCATCAGGATGTGGTTCTGCAGGAGCGGATTGGCACCCGATCCATCGAGTGGCACGACGTCGAGCGTTGTGAACGGGTTGGCCGCGGTCGCCATCAGGCCAAAGAAGAACAAGGCGACGAGACCGATTACGGCCATGGCTCCGGCACCGACCCGATCGTCGGTCGCCAGGCCGCGGAGCACCGCAAAGGCGAATCCCGCCAACACCAATCCCCACAAGACGATCGAGCCCTCCAGTGCAGCCCAACCCGAGGCGATCGTAAACAGCAGAGGCGTGTCCCGGCTGTGGTTGCGGGCCACGTATTCGATCGAGAAGTCGTCGAAGAGCAGGGCCAACTCCAGCGCGCCCATCGCTACAGCGGCACCCAGTAGTAGCCCCCAGGCCGGAACTCGGAGTTGGTCTACAGCCACCCGTCCCCAAAATGCTCGTGCACCCTGGACGACGAGGCCGATGGTCGAGATCAGAGCTAGGACGATGCCGGCGTAACCAACGAAGGCGATCACGCGTCGGGGAACCTCTGATCGGGCGTGTAGACGCCGCCGTCCTCGGTCCGGTACTGCTCGTCGTGCTTGATGATCATCGAGTCACTGGAGAAGATGTCGCCGTTCCAGGTGCCCTCGACGACCACCCCGATCCCTTCGGTAAAGAGCTGTTGTGGAGCCCCCTCGTGGATGACCACGATCGTCTGCTTGCCATCGGTAACCGAGAATGTCACGGCGGTGTCATCGCCTGATATCGAGCCGGGCACGACCTGGCCTCCAAGCCGGAAGCGATCGGTATCCAGAATGGTGGCATCGCCTATGACCTCGTCGGGCACCTTGTAATAGACCAGGTCGCCTCGGATGTTGAACACGAGGAAGCCAATGAGAATGGCGAGCAGCCCAGCGGCCGGGATGAGAAAGGCCCGGTAGCGCTTCATCGCTCGGTGTCGCTCTGCTCAAAGCTGCGCTGGCGACGCATCAGCGAGATGGTGTAGATCCCCAGCGTGAGATACACGGTGGAGTAGGCGAATGTGACCCACCCCCAGTCGCTCATGAGGCACCTCCAACAGTTGGTGGTGTGATGGCAGCACCTGCCGTCAGATCGGCGGATTCCGACTCGCCTGCGGCGTCCTGCATCGCGGCGAGATTGCTGCGGCGGCTGACCAGTGCTGCGAAGAGGACCGTAAACGCCGCCACGCTCATCAATAGTGCGAACAGCAGTGGGGAATCGATTTGTGGATTGTCGGGGCGCAACACGGTCGGCGGTTGGTGCAGGCCTCGCCACCAGGTCACCGAGAAATGCACGATCGGGATCTGCAGAACCGCGATCACGCCGAGGACCGCAGAGCGGCTTGCCCTCAATTCCGGGTCGTCAAAGCTGCGGCGCAATGCCAGGTATCCGAGGTAGATGAAGAACATCACAGCAGTGAGCACAAGGCGTGCGTCCCAGGTCCACCACACGCCCCATACCGG
>CAXMOL010000069.1:0-4978 GCA_964194935.1 uncultured Kiloniellaceae bacterium | reverse complement strand
GTTGTCTAGTGCTGTTCACCTTCACCGTCGCGTCGTCGAGTGCCGCCTCGCGCGAAGCCATAGCGAGCTCGAGAGCCGCCACCAACCCTGCGAGATCCTGCAACCTGACTTCGGCCTGTTCCTGGAGGCCCACCAGATCATCGATAAGGAGCGTGAAGCGATTGACAGCCTCACGGTCACGATTGGCGATCGATTCCAGATACGCCAGACGGGTGAAGAACGCTCCGATCTCGCCGAAGGCCGACAGCAGCACGTCCGGCCTGCCGGCGACCATGTACATCCTCGTCAGGCGATCGCGGACCGCAACCACCTCTGCAGCCGCAGTGACATCGACGTCCTCCTCCCGGGCCTCGAGGGTCGCCAGCGTCGTGGTCATCTTGTCGCGGGTCGCCTCCGCATCGGCGAGCTGACCCCTGGCATGGTCGAGCTTTTCAGCTGCAGCAGCGGCCTGGGCCTCAGCAGCGGCAACGTCCTCGGCCGAGACGGTCTGGGCGAGCGCGACGCGGCCAAGCCCTCCGATCACAAGGGCGAACACCACCACTAGTCCTATGGCGCTCCGAGAGCGCACACGATTCGGCTCCATTGATCCGGAATGATATGGCGATCAGGGATTCCTGCATCCAATTCGCAACAACGGCGCATTACGGTTCGAATCGTGAACGAATGCGCCTTCTGCGCCATAGAGGCCGGGGAACTCCCATCACTTGTCGTCCAGGAGACAGAAACGACGATCTCGTTCCTGGATCACCGTCCACTGTTTCCCGGTCATGTACTCGTCATCCCCAGAATCCACCATGACACGATCGAAGACTTGCCGACGCCACAGTTGATCGCCGTCTTCGAGGTCGTGCAGCGAATGTCGATCGCGGTGCGCAGCGCCATGGACGCTCCCGGCACGTTTATCGCAACGAACACTGTCATCAGCCAGAGCGTGCCCCACTTCCACGTTCACGTGGTCCCGCGCCGTCGCGGGGATGGGCTACGCGGATTCTTCTGGCCACGCCAGCCATACGATGACGACGCTCACGCCGAATCTGTGCGCAGCCTCATTGCCGACGCGCTTGCCTCTGCATAGGACCAGCGCCCCTCGTCGCGATGCCGACCGGGAACAGCATCTCGCCGACATCGGTTGACGCCTTGGACCGCGATCGGGAACACTGAATCGATGCAAACGACACCGGGAGTCATCCTCTTTGACGTTGGGGGCGTGCTCGCCACCAACGGCTGGGATCGCGCCGCGCGCCGTCGAGCCGCCGACGCCTTCGATTTCGACTGGGAGGAGTTTGGCGACCGCCACGAATTCTTGGCGCACGACTTCGAAACCGGTCGACTCGATCTCGATGGCTACCTGGACAGGACCCTGTTCTACCGGGACCGCCCGTTCTCCAAGGACGACTTCGTCGTGTTCATGAAGGCACAGTCTGAGCCGTATCCGGATTCGCTTGCGATCGTGGCCGAACTGGCGGCGTCGGAACGCTTCCTGCTGGCGACCCTGAACAACGAGTCGCGGGAATTGAACGAACACCGAATAGAGCATCTCGGCCTCGGCGAGTACTTCTCGATGTTTCTTTCGTCATGCTATTTGGGCGTCAGCAAGCCCGAGCCCGAGATCTACCGAATCGCGATCGACGTGACCCAGCATGCACCGGAGGAGTGCCTGTTCATCGACGATCGGGATCTCAACCTCGAGTGCGCCACGCTCGAAGGCATGCAGACCCTGCATTTCGCTGGGGCGGCCGACCTACGAATCGCCCTGGGCGCCGAGGGTCTTATTTCCGCCTAGGTCGCTGCCTGCCTGCGCGTCTGGGCGAAACCAACCATGGCGACGCCCGCCAGGATCACCGGAAGGCCTGCATAGGTCCACCGTCCAACAATCTCATCTCCGAGGGTGACCCCGAGCACGATCGCTACCGCGGGGTTTACGTAGGCATACGAGGTGGCCACCGCCGACCGGGTATGTGCGAGCAAATACAGGTATGCCGTGTAAGCGATCAAGGAACCAGCAGTTATGAGGTAGGCCAGGGCAAGCCAGGCTCCGAGAGAGGGTGGCTCGTCGATCCACTCCCCACGTCCCAAGCCGGCGACGATGAGCAGCACTCCCCCACCCAGCATCTGAGCCGCACTGCCCATGTTCCCCTTCGGGATGTCGAGACGGCCCGCCACCACAGAGCCAAACGCCCATGAGATAGGCGCAATGATCATCAAGGCCGTTCCCAAGCCGGACGCTTGGAAGTCCCCCTCTTGGCTAAGGAGTGCCACTCCGGAGAATCCGATTGCTAGACCGAGCCACTCGAGTCGAGTCGGCCATGATCCGAACAACCCCGACCACAGCGCCGCCCACAGAGGCATCACCGCCACGCCAGAGGCGACCAGTCCCGAACCAACCCCCTGATCCTCGGCCACCGTCACCAGTCCAAGGCCACCTATAAACATCAGCCCGCCGAGCAGGGCGGAGTGGCCCCACTGGCGGCGAGTGGGAGTTGCCCCACCCTTGGCAGATGCCCACCAGTACAGAATGGCCCCGGCCACGATGAGGCGGATCCCATTCAACAGGAACGGGGGAAACCCCTCCAGGCCGAATTTGAGGCCCAGGTACGTCGATCCCCAGAGCACATAGACCGCAAAGAGAGCCGCGACGACAAGGAGCTTCTCTTGCGAGAAACGAGGTTCAGTCATTGTCTAGAAGAACCCCGCATCGACTCGAACTGTTGCTTGTTCTTGTTCCGGGCGGTGCGCCGAGCGGTGGTGCTTGGACATCACGCCCCGCTGAGACCGGCCAGGGCCAGCTCAGCCACCACGATGTCCTCTACGGCAACGCCGGTGAGGTCGGCGATCGTGATGTCGCCCTCTTGGGTGCGGCCCACCGCCGAACCTGCGGCCAACTCACCGAGCTCGACGATCGCTTCAGGCGACATACCGGCTGCGACAGCGTGGGCGCACTCCCCATGGTGAAGAGCCTGACTGCGACTGTCGGCAGCCACGACGGCGGCATCGATCAGCAGCTGGGAGCTCAACTCCTGCTTGCCGATGTTGTCGGAGCCGAGTGCCGTCACATGCGTACCTGGTCGGACACGGGTCAAGATCGGATCGTTCGCCGGTGTGGCGGTCACGATCAGATCACACTCATCGATAATCCTGTCGATGTCGGTCGTGACTGCGACTTCGATCCCCTCGGCAGCCATGTCGCGCTGGTACCCATCCAGTCGCTCTTGCGAGCGACTCCACACCAGCGTCTCCTCGAACTGAACACCGTGTGGGAGCATCCGCAGCTGAAACCTGCCCTGAACACCTGCGCCGACCATCCCGACCCTCTGCACGTGGGGAGGTGCCAGAAGGCGAGCGGCGACCGCTCCGGCTGCCCCGGTCCTCAACTCTGTCAGGTAGCCCCGATCCATCAGGACGGCCTCCAGGGCCCCTGTGGAGCGGTCGTACACGAGCATGATGCCGTCGCTGGTGGGCAGGCCCCGTTCCGGGTTCTCGTAGAAGCCTGAGGCGATCTTCACCACGTAGGTGGCGCCGGAGTGCAGGTATCCGTACTTGATGTGCACGTCGCCCGGTGGATTGTCGAAGTGGAGCAACCCGACGGGCGGCACCGTTACCGCACCGCTCGAGTAGGCCACGAGAGCATCAGCCACCGCATC
The DNA here is from genome assembly GCA_964194935.1 of uncultured Kiloniellaceae bacterium. Taxonomy (GTDB): domain Bacteria; phylum Actinomycetota; class Acidimicrobiia; order Spongiisociales; family UBA11373; genus JACZWZ01. Next base: position 1,337 of record CAXMOL010000069.1, on the reverse strand, counting down.
GACCAATGCTGCGGGATCAACCGCCTCTTCTATCTCGGCCGCTTCAAAGATTCGAGTCATCGCTCCAGAACCTGATCGATGGTGGCTTGGCCGACATTCCCACCGCTGATGATCACAACCGCAGGACCAGCCGGGACCAGCTTCCCGGACAGCAGTGCCGCCACTCCGACAGATCCCCCACCCTCGACGGTCAGCTGCTCCTCGCGGTGCAGATAAGCCATCGCCGCGGCCATCTCGTCCTCACTGACGAGTTGAGTGGCGTCGAGCAACGAGCTGCACAAATGAACTGAATGGTGGTTTACCGGGCCGAGGCCCCCGGCAAGAGCGTCCGCCAAAGTGTCCTCCTCGACGACATCGACCAGATGGCCGGCCTCGATGGTCCGCACCATGGCCGGGCCGCGGTCCTGACTGATGCCGACCACTCGCAACGACGGGTCGATCCCCTTTGCAGCAAGAGCAATCCCGCCAGCCAGACCACCGCCGGATAGCGGGATCAGCACCTCGCGCAGATCGGGTACCTGTTCGATGATTTCGAGACCGATCGTGCCCTGTCCGGCTATTACCCGGGGGTCATCAAACGGATGGACAAGGGTCAGTCCTTGCTCGTCGACCAGTCGGCGAGCGGCGGCATCGGCGTCATCCTGATCGGGGCCTGCCACGACCACAGCGGCACCAAGGGCCTGCATCGCATCGACCTTTACCTCCGGAACTCGTGTACTGATGCAGATCGTTGCGGCAACTCCAAGCGAGCGGGCGACGTAGGCAATGGCGCGCCCATGGTTTCCGCTGGAGACAGCAACAACGCCCGCAGCCAGCTCAGATGGGGTCAGCTGCAGCATCGTGTTGGCCGCGCCCCTGACCTTGAATGATCCGGTCTGCTGTTCACACTCCAGTTTGAGCCAAATAGGGACTCGGGCCGCTTCGGACAGCCACTCCGAGCGCCGCACCGGGGTCACCGCTGCAAGTTCTGCGATGCGCTCGGCAGCCGCACGGACATCAGCCAGGGTGGGGTGGGGCGTCACCAGCGACAGAGTAGAACTCACCGAATCGCACGACGACACCCTGGGAGGCAGAATCACGTGGTGCAGCGATCCTCCGGCATCCTCCTCCACCCCACCTCTCTCCCGGGGCCTCATCCCGTCGGAGACCTCGGCCCCGGCGCCTACGCCTGGATCGACTGGATGGCAGATGCGGCGGTGACGTGGTGGCAAATGCTTCCCATCCATCCCCCGGGATTCGCCGCCTCTCCATATCAGGCGTTTTCGGCCTTTGCCGGCAACCCGCTGCTGATCTCACCCGACCTCCTGCTCGCCGACGGCCTTATCGACGCCATCCCG
>CAXMOL010000068.1:0-5372 GCA_964194935.1 uncultured Kiloniellaceae bacterium | reverse complement strand
AATGATTCCTTGGGCATCTCCGGTGTCTGTTCAACCAAGGCCGGTGGTTGTGGCGGGTCGGGGATGTCTTCGGTTTGGATCGACACGTCTGGGATCTCTTGGATTCGAATCTGTGGTTGTGGCGCATCCGGGGTGTCTTCGACTCGGGCCGGTGGTTGTGGCGTATCCGGGGCGTCTTCCATCAACGTCGGCATTTCTGGGACGGCTGTGATCTGTTCGATTTGGATTGGCGGTGTTTCCGGTGTCGCTTCCATCGGGGCCGGTGTCTGGGGCTTGTCGGGGATCTGTTCGATCTGGATTGACGGTGTCTCTTCCACCGGGGCCGGTGTCTCGGGCTCGTCTGGGATCTGTTCGAATCGGGTCAAGGAGAGATCGAAGAACGACCGCCCCGACTCATAGCGGTATGCGAGGTCGCCGCCCATCATTCGGGCGAGTTGTCGCGAGATCGCCAACCCCAGCCCTAGGCCACCCGGTTTCGGGCCCTCCTTTTCGACCCGGTGATAAGGGTCGAAGATCTTTTCCCGATCGGGCTCGGGAATCTGCTGGCCTCGATTGGAGACGGTGAGACCGACGGTGTCACCGTCGTCGATCGCCGAAATCTCGATTTCCCCTTCTCCATACTTGAGGGCGTTGGACAGAAGATTGCGAATAATCTGCCGGACCCGAGAGGGATCACCGGTCGCAAATGCCACGGAGTCCAACCGCCGAGCAATGCGTTCGCGATCTTCCGGCGAGCGACTCTCGAGGACTTGGGCGGCCTGACCGGCCATGCTCACTCGCACCATTGCCACTTCGAGCGTTTCTGCCTCAGATCGGGCCCGAGTGATCAGGTCCTCGACGATGTTGGAGAGGTCCCGACCTTCCCGGATGATGGTGTCGACGATGTCGGTGCGTTCCGGCGCGTCGAGGCCGGTGCTTCCGAGCAACTCCGCGTACCCGAGGACGGCTGTGAGCGGCGTCCGCAGTTCGTGGGAAACGGATCGAATCAAGTCGTCGCGCGATGCGATCATGCTCTCGGTCGTGTGTAGCTTCTCGAGCGTCGCTTGGTGGCGAGCGATCGTTTTGGCGGATTCCTGCCAACGCCTCCATGAGAAGATCCCGAGAGAAACGGCGACAACCAACGACACCAGCGTGAACTCGTCGATCGCCCAGTCCTTGTGGGATGCATTCCATTCGGCCAGACCGGCAGGAAGATCGAGCTGGACGATTGCTAGGACCGCCATCCACACGAACGCGGTCACCACAAGCAGGTCGACGAGGGCCCGCCGAGTCAACGGAACGGGCGCCGCCGAAGGGCTTCGGCCCAAACGGAACTTCATTTGGTGTCTATCGGTTCGGTTTCTGTCGACCTTCAGGAGTAGTCCGAAGGGCTCCATATATCTGTAGGCAGCGTTTGGTGGCCATTTCCGCGCTCAGACGAGTCCGGGGGCGCCTTACAGACAAGACTCGATGATCGTTCGAATATGGAGCGTTCCGGTATACGCTCGGAGTTCGTGCGAGCCCTTCCCCGCTTTCTTGTCGTCCAGCTCCTCGCGCTCGTCGCGATCGGGTCCGTCGCTCCGGCCAGCGGCGCTGCAGGAACGGATCTCGTATTCGAAGGGTGGGCCGGTTCGAATCCTTGGACCGAAACGGTGTCGGCTTCCGAGTTGGTATCGGGAGTTCCCGCGATCGGGGCTGCAGGCACGCTCGACTCGGTGAGTGTCGACTCCTGTACCGAGTCCGGGTTCATATCGGAGTTGGTTTTTGGCGGTGATGCTGGCGACGTGACGGTGGCTGCTTCGGTACTCGAGACCGCACTTGGATGGCTATCGGCTGATTTGCTCTCTGCGGGCCTCGGTGGCGCGACGTATCCCAGCTGTTGGTCGGACGGCGAGTTCATAGAGGAGTCGCGGCGGCTGCGGGTTGCCGAGGTCACCATCGACGACGGGTCGGGAGGCGACGGCGACGGCTTTGCCGAATGCGGCGAGACCGTCGTGCTTGGCCTCACAGTGTCCTCGGTGACCGAGACGGTGAGCGATGCGCAGGTGGTGATTGGGGTACTTGGATTCGAGGCCTCACTCGTCGGTGCATCGACGTCGCTGCTGCCCGACATGACACCAGGGCAGTCAGTGCTCGTGCCGCTCGATTTCAGGGTGGTGGTGGCCGATGTCGTCTCTGGCTACGACTGGATGACGCTCGTCGTGAACGTCGGATCGGCCGATGCCGTCTACGAGACACATCGCCATATTCCCATCGGTTGCGGTGCCTCCGGATCGACCGAAGTGTCACCTCAACTCGTTTTCCCTGTGGCCGGCACCAATTACTACAAGCGCGAATGGCTTACCACCCACAACCCGGCGATCCATGAGGGAGTCGACATCTTTGCCTCGCGGATGGTTCCCATCCTCGCAGTGGCCGACGGAGTAGTCGCCGACGTGAACTGGGAATACGATCCGCATCGGGACAGTCCGATTTCGTGCTGTGCGATCGCCCTGATCCATGATTCCGGTTGGGAGTCGTGGTCGCTGCATCTCAACAACGACACGCCCGGTACCGATGACGGTGCCGGGTGGGGTTTGATGCCGGGCATCGAGCGCGGAACCAGGGTGAGCGCTGGGCAGGTGATCGGGTTCATCGGGGATTCGTCGAATGCCGAAGGGACGGCCCCGCACCTCCACTTCGAACTGCATGATCCCGCCGGCAATCCGGTGGATCCCTATGACTACCTGAATGCGGCTGACGTGTCGGATCCGATCTGCCCAGAGGGGTCCGCCGAGGAGTGTTCTCCGTTCGTGATCATGGCGTGGAACTCTCGGGACCCGCAGGTGTGGACTTTGCAGACTTTGCTGGAGCAGGCGGGATTCTCCCCGGGCACGATCGATGGTGCCTTTGGATCACAGACCGACGCATCTGTGAGGGAATTCCAGGCTGCCGCCGGTCTCGACGTCGACGGCCTGATCGATCGTGAAACGTGGGATGAGCTGAATCGCGTCGTCGACGAGGGAATCGATCTGCAACCCGATGTCATCGCCCGCCTCGGCGATCGGGGTCCGGTCGTCATCGAGGTTCAAGGACTTTTGACGCAGAACGGCTTCTCGCCTGGCCCCGCCGATGGGATATTCGGATCGCTCACCGAAACCGCTGTTCGATTGTTCCAATCAGATGCCGGGCTGCCGGTCGACGGGTTGGTGGACTCGCCCACACTCGCCGCCCTCCAAGATCAATCCACGCCTTCGGTCCTCGTCCGGCGGGGAGATCGGGGCATCCTGGTGATCGAGGTGCAACACATGCTTGCCGATGCCGGGTTTTCTCCGGGGACTGTCGACGGAATCTTCGGTGCGTTCACCGAGAACGCAGTCCGGTCCTTCCAATCATCCAGGGGCCTGTCAGTTGATGGAGTGGTGGGAGACGCCACCTTTGCGGCTCTTACCGGCGACGCGCAACGGGTGATCATTGCCCGAGTTGGCGATCGAGGCGTTGTGGTGCTGGAGGCACAGAGTCTGCTGGCAGAGGCGGGTCATTCGCCGGGCGCGATCGATGGAATCTTCGGATCGATGACCCAGGCTGCCGTCAGATCATTCCAAACCGACTCGGGCTTGCCCTCCGACGGGGTAATTGATCAAGCCACGCTCAACGCCTTGAGTTAACCGCCTGCTGACTCAATGGCGGCGTCGAGTCCTACTGTCACTCCGCTGGTCGAGGAGATATATCGAATCGCCAACAGCGCGCCGTCGACGAACGATCCGTATTCCGTGCCGTTGTGGCGAATCGAGAGCAGCTCTCCGCTCTTGCTCATCGCTACTTCTTGATCAGAGAGGGTTGCCTGCATTCGCAGCGAGTGGATTCGAACTCCCTCGACCGTCGCCCCGCGTGCCCCCGTCACCAACTCGCTCGATTCTTCTATTGATGCTCCGCCGGCCGCTGAGATCCGGGCCGCGGTTGCGATCGATGTGCCCGATGGGGCGTCGGGCTTGTCGTGGTGGTGGCGCTCGATGATCTCGATGCCGCTGAAATGAGGAGCAGCCATCTCGGCGAATCGCATCATGAGCACGGCACCGATCGAGAAATTGGGAGCGATGAGACACCCGGGACCGTCGTTACCCCAGAAGCTGCGGAGTTCATCGAGCCTCTCCTCGGTGAACCCCGACGTACCCACGACCACGTGAAGTCCTGCTTTGCGCCAGGCTCGCAAGTTGGCCATTACGACCGTCGGTTCAGTCGCCTCGAATACGACATCACAGTCGATTGCGCTGTGGTCACCCGAGATCGCGGAGCCATCAAGAAGTTCGCCGTCTCGATTGGGGTTGAACAATCCCGACAGCTCGAGATCATCGGCGGAAGTGACGCCTGCGGCAACGGCGCTGGCGAGCCGGCCGGGAATGCCTGAAATGGCGACGCGGGTCATGTGATACGTCCTCTTCGGGAGGGCCCACTCTATGAGATCAGACGGCTCGAAATGCCATGCGGATGGCTTTCACCGATTGGCCTGGTCGCGTTAGAGGTCTGCGACGCTCACCGGGATGCGGCGCCGGCTAAATCGCGCTCGCGAAAACTCGTTCTGGGACGCGAAATCTAACTAGCCCCTGGGCTTGCATCGCGGGGCGGGGGTGGCGTACATTGCATTTGTCATCGAAGCGATTCGGTGGAGACCGAAGGAACCGGCAACGGTTTCGGAGGCGGGATTCGACCTAGCTCCCTCGGGAGGGGCGCCCAAGCCGAAAGGTGAAAGGCGGTCGCCGGACCCAGACCAGAAGTTCGGGCTTGTCCGAGGTTCAGGAATCGGAGCAGTTGCGAAGCAGCTTCGAAGAGGAAACCCCGAAAGGGCGGAGGCTCCGGCCAAAGCTCAATCGGGGTTTCTTCGTTTCTCCACCCCGGCTCTGACTCCTGACTGACCGGCCTAATCTTCGCTGATGGCCTACCCCCGCAGATTGCTCACCGACGGCGAAGAGGTGGTGCGCGAATTCCGACCGCACTGGAGGCTGCTGGTTATACCGGTGCTTTGGGTCTTGCTCGGCCTCGCCGTGGTCGTCGTCACCTGGAATAACGCACCGGAAAACGGCGCATTTGACTGGATAGTGACCGGTGCTGTGGTCGTTGCGGCGCTTCGACTGGCTTTCTACCCGTTCATCTCGTGGTGGTTTACGTCGTACGTACTCACCAACGAGCGGTTGATTCGCCGCAGTGGGGTCCTGTCGCGCGCCGGACTGGAGATCCCACTGGAGAGCATCAACGACGTGCGTTTTACTCAATCTGTCTTCGAGCGGGTGCTACGCAGTGGAGATGTGGTCGTCGAATCGGCCGGAGAGAAGGGGCAATCCACCTTTGCCGACATCCCCGAACCCGAGGACTTCCACAGCCTGGTCTACAAGGTTCGAGAAGTCCGTTCCCGCGAC
>CAXMOL010000067.1:0-65806 GCA_964194935.1 uncultured Kiloniellaceae bacterium | reverse complement strand
GTAAAGCACGCCGATCGCCTCGGTGAGATCCATATAGATGTCGATCTCGCCCTTCGACTCGAACATCGGTTCCATCGGTGGGATCCGCAGCGTCTCGGCGTCGGTGTAACCGTCACTGGCACTGATCGGACCCTCGTACTTTTCGATCGTCGCCGCAGGCAGCACCACATCGGCGTAGTAATCCGCCGTCTCCGAAAGCCACGGGCTGATGACGGCCACGAACTTGAACTTGTCGTAGCCCGCCATGATCGCCTTGCGGTCGGGGAAGGCACCGAGCGGGTTGACCATGTGCAAGATGGCGACCTCCGGGATCTCCTCCACCCCGTACTTGTCGGGATCGGCCATCACCTTGGCCACCATCCCCGGGTGGCCGGTGTTGATCGGGAAGTACTTGCTGTTCTTGAGTGTGAAGTCGTATGGCGGATCGTTGACCTGGAGGTTCCCGAACGGCTCGTAGTTCTTGTAGATCTTCCACGAGAAGTCCGACATCAGTCCACCCACCGCACCGACGGCTCCGACCATCATCGCCACCATCGTCATGGCACGAATGGCCTGGAACCCCAGCTCCTGCTGCGCCATGTGATACGACATGATCGCCACCGGGCGGTATGGGATCTCGATGCCGTCGACCACGGTGGTGGACCCGATCATTGCGTTGTCGCCGAAGTCGGAGGCGATCTTGCGGATGTCGGCGGCGGGCAGACCGGTTATATCTGCCGCCCACTCAGGTGTCGAATCCGCCACGTGGGCTTTGAACAGATCGAACGCCGTCGTGTAGGAGGCACCCTCGTGCTCAAAGGTTCCTTCGAGAGCCGGTGCATCGATGGATCCGGCCGCAACCGGCACTTCGGTGGCCGGGTCCCAAACCGCTTCGACCTCGAGTTCGTTGCCTTCTGCGTCAACCCCACCCGGGAGACGCAAGAACGTGCCATCGTCGCCGACCAGGTACGGCGAGTTGGTGTACTTGCTCAGATAAGGCACATCCAGGTATCCCAGCTCGATCAGCTGCTGACACAGCGCCAGAGCCATCGCCAGGTCGGTCCCCGGCTTGATGGGTAGCCAATCATCGGCAAATGGTCCGGCAGAGCGAAGACGCGGGTCGATGTGAGCGACCTTCATCCCGCGTTCGCGTGCCTCCACCAACTGCTGCGGCCACGTCAGCCAGCAGAACTTGTTGCCGCCGGCATTGGTGATGTTCCACCCCCACGCCAGCAGATAGTTGGTCGAGCGCATATCCGGGTGCTGCACACCGTGCAGACCGAGCGTGTACTCCATGGCTCGGTACCCGGTGTCGGAGCAGTAGGCCCCGTGACCCAGCTTTGAGGAGCCGATCGCCTTTACGAATGCGTCGTCGTAAAACTTCTTGGCTTTGCTGCGGCCCTTCTGCCACAACACCATCTTGGGATTGCGGGCCCGGACCTCGTTTACTTTCTCCGCAGTCAACGCCAGCGCCTCGTCCCAGGAAGCCTCGCGCCACTCACCAGTGGTTCCCTTGCCATTGGTTCGGATCAGCGGAGTCTTGACCCGGTTGGGATCGTAGATAGCAGTGATCTGACCGTGGCCCTTGGGACACAGCGCCCCGTTGTTGCGGGGGTTATCAGGATGACCCGCAAAGCTGACGACCCGCCCATCGATACGGCGCGCCATCATTCCGCAATCCTGTTTGCCTACCCAGCAGGTCGTAGGAACGAAGTCCTCCACGAGCGGAAGCTGGGTGGTGCTCCCGGGTGCGGCTCTCGAAACGACCGATTCGAGATCACCAAAAAGGAACTTGCGGCCAGCAACCGCGGCACCAGCCGCAGCCGATCCCTGGACAAAACGACGCCTCGTAACCTTCACGTGTACGACCTCCTGGTACTGGGACTCGATCGGGGTTTCAGAAGAAATAGGGGTGCTGCGCTCCGAGCAGGCGCCGCACCCCCAACGCAAGTAATCGCCGACGGGTCGCAACCTGGGTCCCCGAGGGTGACCCAGGTCCTGATATCCGACAGCGGCGATTCATTCATGCTTGTGAGAAGAATCACAAACTATGGGATTACCGCGCAGAGATGAAGGTCCCGTTCATGTAGGTGAGTTCCCTGGTGCCGTCCGGAGAGGAGTGTCGGGGTTTCCCCCTACACGGCGCGAGCTAGTGCAACACGTCCAGCTCGAGCGCCAACCGGACCAACGATGCCCGGCCGTCCAGGTTGAGCTTCTTCATCATCCTGGACTTGTAGGTCTCCACGGTCTTGACGCTCAGGGCGAGAATCTCTGCCATCTCCGCATTCGAGTGGCCAAGCGCAGTGAGTTTGAAAATCTCGGTCTCACGGTCGCTCAGAGACCGATAGCGCACATGGTTTTCATCGTCTGGCCTCCGTCGCGCGGTGTCGGCGGCGGCCTGGTCCAGCAGCACCCGGGCGTGGCGAGGACTTACGTAAAGGCCGCCTTCGGCCACCGAGCGAATGGCGGATAGGAGTTCATCGGCGGCAGATTGCTTGAGCAAGAAGCCTGAGCCACCGGACCGCAGAACGGTACGCAGATATCCGGGGTCGTCGTGCATCGTGAGCACCAGCACCCGGCATTCAGGTGCGCGTTCGCGGATCGCCGGCAGTGCCTCCAACCCGCCACAGGTAGGCATGTTGATGTCGAGCACGATTACGTCCGGTTGCAGTTCGGCGGCTAGTGCGACGCAATCGATGCCGTCACCCGCCTCACCAACCACCTCCAAATCGCTCTCGGCGCTGAGTAGCGACTTCAGACCGGCACGCAACACGGTGTGGTCATCAGCAAGAACTATGCGAATAGGGTTTTTCATTCTGGAACCTCGATAAACACTGTTGTTCCGCCTGCACCGCTCTCAAAGCGCACATCCCCACCCACCAGGTCGGCGCGTTCCGTTATCCCATGGATGCCGACGCTCTTGCCGCTTCGTCGCATGGCCTCGACATCGAAGCCGATACCGTTGTCTTCGATAATTGCTTGCGTTCTGCCGGCGCGCTGCGCCACGACGACACTCAGCGTCTGCGCACCGCTATGCCTGGCCGCATTCGTCATGCTCTCCTGAACCATGCGGTAGACCGCGATCTCTACCGCGGGAGAAAGCCGAGTGTCCAGGTCCAACTGGGTATCCACCAGCAGGTCCGGATAGAGGCCGGCAACCTCCACCGCGTAGTGCTCGAGCGCCTCAGCCAGTCCCAGATCGTCGAGGACGCTGGGACGCAGCTCCCGACTGAGTTGCCGCACTCCATCGAGGGTCTCGAGCGTGACATCCCGAAGCTGCGTCGCCTCGGCCGACGCGTTGACCGAATCATCGCCCTGCATCAAGGTCGAAAGCCCCAGAACCAACGAGTTGAGGGACTGGCCGACGCCATCGTGAAGCTGGCGGGCTATCCGCTTGCGCTCCTCCTCCTGGACGGTGATGAGCTGTTCCAACAGGCGCGTCCTGGCAGCTTCCTTGGTTTCGATGGTTGCTCGACTCTCGTCGAGATCTTCGACCATGTCATTGAAAGCTTCGGCCAAAACGCCTATCTCATCCCGTGCCCAAGGGCGGGCTCTTGCCCCTAAATCTCCGGCTCCGACCCGGCGCGTGGTCTCAACGAGATCCAGAATCGGCCGCGTGAGGAGCCATGTGAGAAACACCGCGGAGGCGATACCGGCAACCGCCACGGCAAGGGTCGTGAGCAGCATTTGAGTGGTGATTCCCGCCACCAACGTGCTGAGCCTTACTTCAGACAGACCGACACGAGCCGTCCCGACCCGGCCTGCCAATACCGGCTCCGCAAAGTCGCGGATCCGACCGACATCGCTGTCGTAGACGAAGGGCTCACCGATGGTTTCGATGTCGACGAGCTGGGCCGGAAAGCCATCCAACCCGAAGGTGTGGGCCACCACATCACCCTCGAGGTCGGTCACGAATGCATACACGACATCCGGGTGATTCTTCACGGTCTGAGTCAGCAACTGATGGAGCGCAAACGTGTCATCCAGCAGAATCGGGTCGACGCTGCTCGCCGCCAGATCGCTGGCGACGGCGATTCCACGAAGATCGAGTTCTTCGAGGAGTACTCCGTGAGTTGATGTCCTCACCTGCCAGGTCACACCGAGCCCCAGCGCCAACGTGAGGGCAAGAACGATGCCGAGGATCTTGGTCCGCACGCTGACGGCACCGAGGATCTGTCTGGTGCGATCGGAAAGCCAGTCGAAACGACTGGGAGGGCCTTCGTTCATGGCGTGGCACCATCGCGGTAGATCAGATCGCGGACACCGTCGTATTCGGTGTCTTCCACTGCGACGAACCGATCAATGCCGAGCGCCGCAAGTACCGAAGCAGCCTCCGGGTCCGCCACGATCGACAAGAGGAGACCCTGTATCTCTGCTGCTTGACGAGGCGACAGGCTCGGAGACGCCACCGCAGGCGGGATCTTGAAGGCAGGCGAACGGTCGATCACCTTGATGGGAAGATCGGGGTTTCGAGCCAGCACGAAGTCGAGCACCAGGCTGTCGACGTTGGCGGCGTCGGCGAGTTCACCGACCACCGCGTCGATGGCCCCCTCGTGGCTATATGTGAAGAAGGTCCGGCCGAAGAATGTCTCAGGGGTCTCACCAAGTTCCTCGACCAGAAGTGTCGGATAGGCCAGTCCACTCGTACTGATGGGGTCGCTGAAAGCAAAGGTTGCGCCCCTCAGGTCGGCCATGCTCTCGGCCTCACTGTCGGCAGCGACAATCAACTTGGAGTAGTAGACCGTCTCGCCTGCTATCTGCGGCGCGGCGAGAAGACGGAGTCCGAACTCATCGTGTCCCAGGACATAGGCACTTGTACACACGAAACCGACGTCGACATGACCTGCCTCCAACAGATCGTTGATCTCCTGGTAGGTGCGACGCTGCACGATCTCGACCGGGCGATTCAACTTGATACCGATGTAGTCCGACAGAGCTCCATAGCTTTCGATGTTGCCCTCCGGCGAAAGAATTGCTGCCACCGCTATGCGAAGCGGGGCCACCTCGTCGATTCCCTCGGTCGGCAGGCGAACCCGATCGCCAAGATCGATAAACGGTGGTTGGGCGGTGGTAGAACCGCCGCAAGCCGCAAAGAACGATGCAACGATCGCCACGGCCAGAAGACGTGCCTTCACCTCAGACTCTCCAAGTAGTCGACACCCGACCACCGGCCTGCATCTTCATTGGGTTCCGGATCGGCATTCGACGATCAGCGATCCCTCCCGGCTCATGACCAATCTCACAAGCGACGCCCCAAGCCGACAGGGTCGAAGGTCCCAAGCGCCGGTGACGGGAGCGGCGAAGCGCAAGCAGCCGCGGCGGTCTATCCGCCGGGGGACGGCCGAATGGCTCTGATGGTTGCCGGGCCGGTAGCCTTGCACGGTGCCAAAAGAGCCGCTCGATACCCTGCAACGACCGATGCGCGACCTGCGCATCTCGGTAACCGACCGCTGCAACTTCCGCTGCACCTACTGCATGCCCAAAGAGGTCTTCGGAAGGGACTACGAGTTCTTGGCCCGAGACCAGCTGTTGACGTTTGAAGAGATAGCGCGCCTCACAGAGTTGGCGACGTCGATGGGAGTCACCAAGGTGCGGCTCACCGGCGGTGAACCGCTGATGCGAGCAGGGTTACCCACCCTCGTCGAGATGCTGCGGGCGATTCCCGGCATCGGCGATCTGACCATGACCACCAACGGGTCGCTGTTGGCGCGTCGCGCCGACGCCCTAGCGGAGGCCGGCTTGGATCGCGTCTCGGTGAGCCTGGACGCCACCGACGATGCCACTTTCCGCGCTATGAACGACGTCGAATTCAGTGTCATGGGGGTGTTGGAAGGGATCGAAGCGGCTGCCGACGCCGGGCTCGGCCCGATAAAGATCAACACCGTCGTCAGGCGCGGAGTCAACGATCACGCCGTCCTCGAAATGGCTCGTTACTTCAGGGGTACCGGCCACATCGTGCGCTTTATCGAATTCATGGATGTCGGCACCACCAATGGGTGGCGACTCGACGATGTCGTGCCGGGTCATGAGATCCTCGAACTCATCAATGCCCAGTTCCCCCTGGAGCCGTTGGAGCGGACGTATCCGGGCGAGGTGGCCACCCGCTACCGGTACACGGACGGAACCGGTGAGATCGGCATCATCTCGTCAGTAACCGCTCCGTTTTGCGGCGATTGCACCCGATTGCGCTTGTCTGCCGAAGGATCGATCTACACCTGCCTGTTCGCATCCGGAGGTACCGACCTACGGAACCTCATCCGCAGCGGAGCCGATGATGCGGCCGTTGCAGCGGCACTCCGATCTGTCTGGGAGAAGCGGACGGATCGCTACTCCGAAATTCGCTCCGACGGCACCGATGGCTGGGAACGCATCGAGATGTCATATATCGGCGGCTGATATCGGGCCGAAGCGGGTACGGTGCCCCGGTGGAACCACACGAACGTGTCCGCTTGGGAAAGATGACAAATCCGGTTCGCGGACTTCTTCACGGCTCCGCTGCGGTCGCCGCCCTGATCGGCGCCGTCATTCTGTTTGCTATCGCACCCGGGGGTGGTTGGCGCCGGCTCTCATTCGTGGTGTTCGGACTGAGCCTGGTGGGTCTCTTTACGGTGTCGTCGTTGTACCACTCGGTCCCGTGGCGGGAGGCGCACAAGCGTCGGATGCAGCGCCTCGATCACGTCATGATCTACGTTCTTATCGCTGGCACCTTTACGCCTCTGGCCGCAATTGTCCTCGACGGCTGGATTCGAGTCGCCACCCTGGTGATCCAGTGGGGCATCGTGGCAATCGGTGCACTCGAGAAGACGGTGCGCCGCACTCCGTCCCCAAATCTGTCGATTGCACTACAAACAACGCAAGGTTGGCTGGCAATGCTGCTGTTGTGGCCACTGAGCAACCGCCTTCCGTGGACGGCACTGCTCCTCATCGGCTTGGGCGGATTGTTCTATACGGTTGGGATGGTGCTTCTCGTCACCAACCGTCCTCGGCTATGGCCACGGACGTTCTCGTATCACGAGGTGTTCCACATCCTGGTGGTGGCCGCAGCAAGCCTCCATTTCGCAGCCATTTCCGGCTACGTCCTCAGGTTCGGTATTTAGCACCCAACCTCGGAAGTACATCCGAACGCAGTGAAGGCGCCCCGAAGGGCGCCTTCACAACTACTAGTAAGACCCGCTAGTTGCGGGGCTTGGCCTCGTTGACCTTCAGGTTGCGGCCACCGTTGTCGGTGCCATCAAGCGCCTGAATGGCGGCGCGACCCTCGTCGTCGCTGCCCATTTCTACGAACCCGAAGCCGCGGGAACGGCCGGTCTCTCGATCCATGATCACCTGTGCCGAGGTCACCGAGCCATGCTCGCCAAACAACTGCTCCAGGTCGCCGGAGTTCGTGCTGAAGGGAAGGTTCCCCACGTAAAGATTCATCTCACCTTTTCCAATCGTAACTGTCTACATCTCACCGTGAAGCGCCGTTTCCAAATAAGAAGACGGGGAAACCCCACGAGTTGATACGAGAAGAACTCTAGCAGTCTCATCGCGCCTAGCTGGGCGAATGCGCGGATTCAGCCCCAACAGCAGCATCATCTTGCTGTTGGCCGACTCAGCTCGGCAGCCGCTCCGCAACCGTCTTCATCTCCATGAACAAGCGCAGATAGTCGGGCCCACCGGCTTTTGCGTTGGAGCCCGACATATTGAATCCACCAAAGGGCTGAATACCGACAAGAGCGCCGGTGATCTTGCGATTGATGTAGAGATTGCCAACGTGGAACTCACGCCGGGCCCGCTCGATACGGCTGCGATCCGTCGAGTACACGCCACCGGTGAGGCCAAATTCAGTTCCATTGGCAATTTCGAGGGCATCGTCGAAGTCCGTCGCTTTTATGACCGACAGCACCGGTCCGAATATCTCGTGCTGGGCCAACCGAGCATCACGAGCTACGCCGGCGAAGACCGTCGGCTGGATGTAATACCCGCCATCGATGGCCTCTCCACCGACCACCAGGTCGGCTTCTTCGCGGCCCTTGGCGATTTCATCCATGATCGACCGATGCTGCGCCGCCGAAATGACCGGCCCCACCGGATGGTTCTCGACCGCGGGTCCCACCTTTAACGCCGCAGCTCCCGCGACCACACCGTCGAGAACCCTGTCGTAGACATCATCCACGAGGATCAGCCGCGACATGGCCGAGCATTTTTGGCCCTGGAACCCGAAGGCGCTTCCGACGGCGTCTGCCACCGCGCTATCCAGATCGGCGGTCTCGTCGATGATCAACGCGTCCTTGCCGCCCATCTCCATGAACGCCCTCTTCATCCACTTCTGTCCGTCATGGACCACGGCGGAACGCTCGGCGATGCGTAGCCCCACCTCCTTGGAGCCGGTGAAGTTCACAAATCGGGTTCGGGGATGATCCACCAGGTAGTCGCCTATTTCAGAGCCCGGTCCGGGTAGATAGTTGATGACTCCGGCAGGCATCCCGGCTTCTGCAACCATTTCCATCCAGCGCGCTCCGATCACTGGAGTGTTGGAGGCCGGCTTCAGAACCACTGTGTTTCCGGCAAGCACGGGTCCGATCGCCATACCGACGAGGATCGCCAGTGGGAAATTCCATGGGGGGATCGCCACACCCGCACCGATCGGGACAAGAAGCGACTCGTTCTCCTCGCCCGGCCAGTACGTCACCTCGACAGGTTGAGCGAGACGGATCGCCTGACGGGCGTAGTAATCGACGAAGTCGATCGCTTCGGCAACGTCGGCTTCGGCCTCTGTCCAGTTCTTGCCCGCTTCGAACGTTTGGATTGCAGCGAGCTCGTACTTCTGGGATCGCATGATGGCTGCGAGACGCATCCCGATCCGGGCACGGAACTCAGCCGTTTGTGCCGACCAACCCCCGAACGCTCCCCACGCCGCCTCCAGCGCCTTTTCTGCCTCCTCGATTCCGGCCGAAGCCGATACTCCGATCACCTCATCCGGCTTCGATGGATTGAGGCTCTCGATGGAGTTGCCAGTCTCGACCGTCTCGCCATTGATGGTCAGCGGGTAGGAGGCGCCAAAGCGCTCGGAGACCCCCGCAAGGGCCAATTCGTAGGCGGCCTTGTTGGCGGGGACGGCGAAGTCCGAATACGGCTCGGGGCGATAGGGCTCGAACATGGGGCTCCTAGTCGTGATGCTACGGCCAGTATCGCGTCTCTACATTGCTCCCGAGCCCTCGATAGCCTGCGGCGGTAGGAGGTGCCATGAGCGAGCCTGTCTACTTGTCCCATGTGAGAGTCGAACCGTATGGCGGTCCGATGCGTCGGGCTTACCTACCGGGCCACGAGGGTCCGATCACATTCGGAGTCCACGCCGAGATCGCCGAGCACTACGGGATCGATGAAGACGCCTATCCCCCGACCACGACCACGATCGACTATTTGATCGCGGCGGCGGCCGGGTGACTGACCGGGACCCTTCGGGGCGCGCTGGAGGCGCGCGGTATCAATGCAACGGACGGGCCACTCGTCTCGGAGACGGTCGGTGAAGTCCATCTCGACGGCAAAGTGCTCATCGTCCGCAAGATCTCGGTGGCCTATCGCCTCTCGGGAGTAGAAGAGGATCAGAAGGAAACGGTCGAGCGAGTTCACTCGCGTCACGCCGAGTGGTGTCCGGTGGCGAGGAGCATCTCGCCACAGATAGAAATCGAGACGACCCTCTCCTACGTCTGAGGTCGGCGTCCTGCCTGATCACCCCGCCGGGTGCCTTCGGTAGTGGTCTCCAGGCACACACCCTTGACGATGCCCGAATACTGTCGGACTGCCCCACTACCGTCCCGGCATGCCCGAGATCGCCGTGTCGAGTGGGATCGAGCAGCTTCGGTCCCTTATCGCCGCCGGCGATACAGCCCTGGCCGGTGGCATGCTCGACGGTCTGCGCCGCGCATGGCGCCGCGAACCAGAACGGTTTGTCGGCTCCGACGTGGCGGCACTGCGTGAGCTCGCCGTCGAGATAGTCGCCGCCCGGCTCGAAGCAGTCGATGGAGTTCTCCAAGGAGTATTCGGGTTCCCATCGTTCCGGCCGGGGCAACGCGAGATCATCGATGCGATCGTCTCGGGTCAGGACTGCGTAGGAATCATGCCCACCGGTGCTGGCAAATCGCTCACCTACCAACTGACAGCCAAGATTCTGGGAGGTACGACGCTCGTCGTGTCACCGCTCATCGCGCTTATGAAAGATCAGGTGGACGGCCTGAGCGAGATCGGAATGCGAGCAACGTTTCTCAATTCGAGTCTGGACCCCACAGAACGCAATGAGCGGATCACCCGGATGCGACAGGGTGGGTACGAACTCGTTTACGCCGCGCCCGAAGGGCTGGAGGCCAGCGTCGGGTCGGCGCTCGAAGGCGTTGACCTTCGCTTGATCGCCGTCGACGAAGCGCACTGCATCAGCCAATGGGGCCACGACTTTCGTCCCGCGTACCGCAATCTTCGTGGCCTGAAGGCTCGCTTCGGGGTACCGGTGCTGGCGCTCACGGCCACCGCTACAGCGGAAGTGACCGATGACATCGAAGCCCAACTGGGTCTATCGGACGCAGTTCGGTTCCGGGGTTCGTTCTTCCGGCCCAACCTCAAGATTCACGTCCTCAAGAAGGGCGAGCACAACGGGCGTCGGATTCAGGTGCGGGAGTCGATCGGACGCCTTTGCCTGGCGCGACAAGGTGAGAGCGGAATCGTCTACACGCTGTCACGGGCATCAGCCGAATCGACTGCGAAGTACCTACGCGACCTGGGAATCAGGGCGATGGCGTACCACGCGGGTATGCAGGCAGAAGAACGCACTGCGGTGCAGGACGCCTTCATCCGTGACGACGTAGACGTGATCTGCGCCACCGTGGCCTTTGGGATGGGGATCGACAAGTCAAACGTCCGATACGTCATCCATCGCGACATGCCCAAGTCTGTAGAGGGCTACTACCAGGAGATCGGTCGCGCCGGCCGGGACGGGGTCACAAGCGACTGCGTGTTGTTCTACTCCTGGGCCGACGTGATCAGCATGGAGCGGATGACGGCCCGCGAAGAGACCGAGGCTCGGCATCGTCATCAAACGAGAGTGATGTTTGATTGGGCCGATCGCTCAGCGTGTCGACACCGCACCGTGGCCGCATATTTCGGCGAGAAAATCGACGACTGCGGCGAATCGTGCCACATATGCACCGGCGAAGACATCCTTGCCGGAACAGTCAGCCAGGTTGGGAGTCCGGGGCGGCGGAGCGGTCAATCAGCATCCGACTCGGGTGACGATCTGCGGGACACGCCACTGTTCGAAACTCTTAAGGCGCTTCGTCGCGGCATCGCCGACGAACGTTCGGTACCCGCATACGTCGTGTTCAGCGACGCCACGCTGCTGGCGATGACAGAACTCCGCCCGACCACCGCGGCGGGACTGCTGGCGGTGCCGGGTGTGGGACCGGTAAAGCTGGAGAGGTATGGGAAGGCTTTTCTCGAGGTGATTGAAGAACACCAATAGCCGGGCCCCGGGTTGGCATATGTGATCGGCTAACCCTGTCACCCATCTCTGTTCGTCCCGGCAGGTACCGCATTGGGTCGCCCGTCAATGATTCGAACCACCACACGGCCCGTTCGTGCAATGCCCGTGCGACATGGTGTACAGATACGAAACCGCTGATCGCCGATGCGACAGAAATGGGTGGGCCGCATACGCTGGTCTGATGATCGAATTCACTCCCTCCGACATGGCCCACGGTGGCGCCGCCATCGGACGCATCGACGGCAAAGCCCACTTCGTCGATGGGGCGATGCCGGGAGAACTCGTGCGCGGCGATGTGGTGCAGGACAAGGGAGCATGGGCCCGGGTGACGCTGCAGGAAGTGCTTCAGCCTTCGCCTCTTCGGGTCGCTCCCCCGTGCCCCCATTTTGCCCGGTGCGGCGGCTGTCAATGGCAGTTTGCCGATTACCCCACTCAACTGGAATGGAAGCAGTCGATCGTGGCCAGCCAACTCGCCCATCTCGGTGGACTCGACGACCCGCCGATAGCGCCCGCCGTCGCACCTGGGCCCGAATATGGCTACCGGAACCGAATGGACTTCTCGGTGCTCGATGGAGCCCCGGCGCTTACGGAGCGTCGAAGCCACACCCTCGTGCCCATCTCCGAGTGTCTGCTGCTCGATCCCGTTTTGGCTCGTGTGTACGACAGCCTCACCGATCTGGGCGAAGCACGTGCCGTCACTCTGCGTATGTCGACGACGACCGGCTCGGTACTAGCAGTCATCAGAGGCCCCGTCCCTGATGGTGCCGAGGCCTGGGGTTGCGGAGTCTCCCGACGGGATCGCAGCGGGGTCCATGCCGCGATCGGCAGCGGAGATATCAGCGAGACGGTCGCCGGCGCCGAGCTGCGGATCACCGGCGACGCCTTCTTCCAGAGCAACATCGCAGGAGCAGAGACTCTCGTGGCTCTCGTCGCCGCGGCCCTAGAGCCGCAGTCGGGCGAGACGCTGCTCGATGCCTATGCGGGCGGAGGGCTCTTCTCCGTAACGGTTGGAAGAAGAGCATCCGCGGTGATCGCCGTGGAGTCGAACGGGCTCGCTGTCTTCGATCTGCGCCACAACCTGGCGCAAGCCGACATCGACCACCGGTTGGTAAAGGGTGCGGTCGAGGATGCAGCCATCGGCGAACGCTGGGATACCGCCGTTGTAGACCCTCCTCGCGAGGGACTACGCGCCGCCGGAGTGGCGGCAGTAACCGCGGGAAAACCCCGCTCGATCGCCTACGTGTCTTGTGATCCCGCGTCTCTGGCGAGGGATGCGCGCCACTTGGACGACGCCGGGTACCAACTCGAACTAGCCACGCCGGTGGATCTGTTCCCCCAGACCTTCCACATCGAGACCGTGGCTCAGTTCGTCAGGAAGTAGGGCGCCGTCGAGCGTCGGTCATGGGCGGCACTCGGACGCGATCTCGATGATGGCTGACGAGTTCGATGGTGCAGATGCGCCGAAGTAGAAGCACATCTCCCCGCCCGAGTTGGAGAACCGGTAGTAATGCTCATCGCTGTTGCTGCCCGCGTCTACGTCGCTTCCATAGGCAGCCATCAAGTCCACCAGGGTGTCCCCGACGGTGATGCCTTCGCTCGTCGTCGCGTAGTCATCGGGTCGAGCCACCCCGGCACCATCATCGGACGGACCCTCGAACCGCCACCGTTCGAACGTCTCGGGCTCGGCAGGGTGAACGGGATCGGGACCGAAGAAGAGCAGCGCAAATCCCTCGATAAAGACCCCGCGGAGTCCCAAATCTTGCGGATCGGTGATCGAGTACCAATCGGTATCGAACTCCAGGTACGAGCCTCTAATGCCGTGGCCCAAGAACCCAATAACCGCATCGATCACGGTCTGGGCGTCGTCTCCCAGCGACAACTTGGTGCCCCGGTATGTGATGCTGTCGGTGGCAAGTATCCAGTCGCCGGTCTGTTGGACGCCCGCGGTCACGTCGACGGCGAGCGCAAACATCACTGGCCCGGAGGGCGAAGTGACCTCGATGAGGTAGTCCTGGGTGCTGGCGACTTCCCAGATCGTCTCGCTGGTCGGTGGGATCACGGAGCCATCCGCACCACGGATCGTCACCAGATGGCCCAACCCAAGAGTCACCGTCACACCCAGCGTGCTGTCCGCCAGCAGGGCCACCGAGAACACCTCGGGGTCGTCCGGTGCGGCATTGCCTACGACGGTGATCACACCATCACCGTCGCCCGACAGGCGGCGGTTTACTGAACAGGAACGCGACAGGTCCGCCATCAGTTCGGCATCGGGTGCTCCGTTGACCGTTCGCCCCAGACTCGTTTGAGCGGCTTCGACGGCAGCGAGAGTCGCCGGACCAAAAGCCCCATCCACGGTGAGGTCTCCGTGGCCGTTGCAGTTGAGCAGATACTGGAAAGCCTCG
Organism: uncultured Kiloniellaceae bacterium; assembly: GCA_964194935.1. Lineage (GTDB taxonomy): Bacteria > Actinomycetota > Acidimicrobiia > Spongiisociales > UBA11373 > JACZWZ01. The sequence goes on along the minus strand of CAXMOL010000067.1, from coordinate 51,910 downwards.
ACCGTCTCGTTGGTATCGCCCTGGACCGCAAGCGGAGGGCCAACCGGCGGCAGGGTCGTGGAGGTGGAGGTCGAGGTCGAGGTCGAGGACGTGGTCTCGTCGACCACGGCCTCGGTCGACACGGTCGTCACATCAGGGTCTAAAGCCGTCGTTACGGGAGCTGCGACGCCTCCGCAAGCGGCAAGCAGCACGGCGAGCGATACAGCAGACACTGCCTGCCGCCCGATGATTTGTCTCATCGTCACCTCTCCTCAACGAGGTACCACGCACGCTAATCGACGGTCGACGAATCCCGACGGAACCAAGGTGCGAGACCTGACAGGGGCCTCTAACGACTCAGGTCGGCGTGGCTCCAGTCGCGGGGGCGGTCATCGACCCCTTCGAGCACGTACCGAGAGAGCACGATGAACCCGAGCAGGGCCCCCATCGCCACCTCGCGTGGCAGGCCGATGATGGTCACGATCACTCCCCACATCAGCGGGCCGAGAATGGTCGCGAATCGCCCCACCGTGGCGTACAGCCCGTAGAACTCACCAAGGTATCTCGGCGGCGAAATCCGTTGCATATAGACCCGGTCCGCCGCCCAGGTAGCGCCCAATGCCAGGCCGCCCAACACTCCGAGCACCCAGGCGAGCCAACTCAATTCGGCCACCCCGGCTGCGATGCCGAGTCCCATCGCGAGCATCCACGCCCACAAGACCCGGTGCAGGGTCCAGCGCGGTCCCTTGCGGTCCACCAACCGACCGCCACCGATACCCCCGATGATGGCTCCAACGATCGCCACTCCCAATAGCCCCTGAACCTGGGAGTCGCTGAACCCGAGCTCCTCGATGACATAGATGGTGAGAAAACCCCCGATGAGGGTGTTTACCGCGTCGGTATACAGGAACCGCCCCACCAGGAACCGGGCGACGCCTTCGTAGCCACGCGCCTTTCTCCAAGCCTCAGCGAGGCTGCGCAAGCTGGCTCGAAGCGAAGGCGAAGGGCCGTCCTCGCGTTGACGAGGTCTCTCCTTTACGAACAGGAACGTGGGAATAGCAAACAGGAGGAACAGCACTGCAATCGCCTTGAACACCGCCGGCTCGCCGTATTCATCGAGCAGGAAGATGCCCAGCAGAACCGCGATGAACGAGCCGATGTAGCCGACACCGATTCCGATCCCCGACACGACGCCGACGTTTTCGGGGGTCGACACGTCGGGGAGGATCGCGTCATACACCACCGAACCGAGATTGAACCCGATGAGGGCGATGATGAACAGCCCGATCGACGGTGTCACACCCACGGTGGCAATGAAGAACGTCGGAATGACCGCCAACAACGTGGTCGGGAGTAGGTAGGGGACGCGCTTGCCACGGTGGTCGCTTCGAGCGCCGATCCACGGCCCGAGCACGATTACAACCACCATCGCGGTGTCCAGCGCCAACGCCAGCGCCAAGTCGGCCGGTTCATCGAATCGCTGCAGGAATGACGGAAGTCCGTCGACGTTGTCGGTGAGCCACTCGGCGAAGTAGAGGGATCCGACGCCGAGCGCAAAGATGGTGTTTGCCAGGTCGTAGATCGCCCACGACGCGATCGAGAGCCGAGTCGGTCGCCAGGTCGAAGTCACGGTCGGGGTCACGGTCGAATCACTTGGGCGACGCTACCAGCGGTCAGAACTGCACAACGGTGTCTCAGGCGGCGACTTCGAGCTCCTGAGCGCACACCTCACAGCTCTGTTCGGCGCAGCGTTCGACGACGACGCTGTCGAGGGTCTCCAGCACGGCCAGAGCCTTGTTCATTGCGCCAATCGGGGCACTAATCCGGGGATCAACTGAGATTCTCTTCATGCCTCGAACCGTACGACGGGGGTGTGACAGAAACGCTCGATCAGAGGCCGAGCAAGCGAATTACTTCGGCGTCGGTCGTCTGAGTGAAGTTGTCATACCACTCCCCCACGGCCCGAAGTCGATCTGGTTGCATCGGACAAACCATGTCATCGACCTCGTACGCGATCAGGTCGATAGTCGCCGGAGGGCCCACCGGAATGGCGCACACCAGCCGCCTCGGCCCGAGACGACGCACATACCCGAGAGCGGCACGCAACGTGGCGCCCGTTGCCACTCCGTCGTCGACCACGACCACAACCCGATCCCGTACCGCCGGGGGTGCAGATCCGAACACTTCCCGGCGACGGCCAAGCTCCTCTAGCGATCGGGCCACCTCAGCGTCTACGTCTGCCGGGTCGAGACGCATCCTGCCGATCGAGTCCTCGTCGAGCATGGCGACTCCATCGGGGGCAACCGCTCCGATCGCCAACTCGCGACTCCAAGGGGCACCGACCTTCGCCGCCAGCACGAATCCGATCTCTCCGTCGAGTACTGCGGCCACCTCGGAAGCGACAACGACTCCACCGCGAGGGATTCCGAGAACCAGCGGGTCGGAGTCATGTAGATGAGCAAGCAATCCTCCCAACGAGCGTCCGGCGTCGACACGATCGCGGTACCTGCTCATGGCACAAGATTATCGGCGGCCCAAAGCCTCCTGACCATCGGTACGCTCGGTCGATGCGCCGACTCCTCCTTGTTGCCAACCCTGCGGCATCTGGATTCACCGCGTCACTACATCGAGATGTGGCCGAGATACTCGAAGCGGGCTTCCACGTGACCGCCATCTGGCCGAATGGGCCGGCACAAGCGCGTACCGAATCAGCCGCCGCCGCCGCCGAAGGGTTCGATGTCGTGGTTGCGATGGGTGGCGATGGAGTGGTCCACGAGGTCGCCAATGCCATCATCGGCACCAATGCCGCCCTCGGGGTGATCCCGGCCGGAACCACGAACGTCTTTGGCCGAATCGCCGGCTTCCCACGAAAGCCGCGCCAAGCTGCGGAGGCTATCGCTGCGACCACGGACGCCAAGGCCATGCCCGCACTCGCGATCCGGGAAGGGCGGGGAGGCTCCCCCAGCCGGGACCACATCGCCACTTTTGCTGCTGGAGTGGGGTTTGACGCCGAAGTCATCAAGGAATCCGAACGTCGCCCTCTCGGAAAAGTCGGCTTCGGAGCGCTGCACTACGCCCGCAGCACCACCAGAGTCGCAAGGGCGTTCCGTGACCGCATACCGACACTTCGTGTCAGTGACGGCACCCGCACCGCAGATGCGGTCGCCGTCCAGCTTCAGATTCACGACCAATTCACCTATCTAGGTCGTATACCGCTGAGTCTGGCGTCCGGTCCAAAGCCGGTCGCAGCCGTCATTTCTCGGGTGACGACACCTCGACTGCTCAGTTTGTTCACTCGGAGTGCGATCCGGCGCGACATGGCACGGGTGCCGGGAGTCGAGATCTGGGAGGGCTTCGACAGGATCGAAATCAGCTCGGATCCGCCATCGTGGGTGGAGGCCGATGGTGAACTCCTGGCCAGGGCCTCCGAGATCACCTTTGGGGCCGAAGACCGGGAACTTCTGGTGGTGGCGGTCTAGAACCGACTACGCCAACTGTGGCGCCACCTCACGTCGTTCTGCGAGGTGACCCGTCGCCGGGTCGGCCAGTCCGCCCAACTCGTCATCGAGATGTTCGGCCAAGACTCTCATCGACCATCATCGCATCGACAGCCAGGCCGGCGATAACGGCAGCAAGCGAAGCCCGCTCCCACAGCAGCTTGCGCAGGGGCACCCCAAATCGCTCCTGCAAACCTTCATCCATTGCCGATCCGGGAACGGGACTCGTCTCGGCCCCTCGCATCGCACTCGCCAACTCTGCCTCGATCAATTCCTCTCGGAAGGTCTGGCGGATTCGCTGCCCGAACACGCCACCAGCGTCGGTCGATAGGCCCAGGATGAACAAACCGAGGAGGCGCAGCGCTTCCTCGAACGTGGCCGGGCCCCCTCTTGCAACCAAGTCGGTGACGATCGCCTCCCGGACTGAAAGCCATCGCTCCTCGAAGTCAAGGGAACCTGATCTGCTTACGCCGGCTGCTCCGGCCACAGCCCGAGCAGCACGTCGGGCGTCGTCGATGATCTTGCCGACGTGCACCTGCTTCTCATCGAGGCGAGCACTCAGGTGAGCTGTCAACGCATCCATGCCGCGCGGTTCGGAATCGGGCGGATCCGCAGCGACCTCAAAGATGACCGGATGCGAGAAACCGTCTTCAGCGAGAAGTCGACCGAGGTGATCGACGACGACATCGAGGCTCTCCTCATCCAGACTGTCGACCTTGTTCAGCACAAAGATGACCCGGTCCGACGAACCAGCAAGCGGTGCGATAAGCGCTCGATGCAAGGATGGATCCGAGTACTTGACGGGGTCCAGCACCCACACCACAACGTCCACCTCAGGCATCAGCCGCTCTACCCGTTCGCGATGCTCTGTGGCGATGCTGTCGATATCGGTCATGTCGAGGATCGCAAGCTCGGCAAATAGCTCATGAGAAACCCGTTCCTCGACGCCCAACCGATCAAGCAGCACCCGAAGTGATGGCTCGGCAGCGGCGGGGACCCAAGCCAGCGGTTCAGATGTATGCGGACGGATGGGACTGGTGGACGCTATCTGCTCTCCGGCAAAAGCGTTGAGCAGGCTGGACTTTCCCGACCCGGTACCACCTACCAACGCCAGCACCATGGTCGAGCCGAGATGGCCAGCCCTTGAGCGGGCTGCACTCGCGGCGGATCGAGCGCTATCGAGATCCTCAGGATGAACGTGGCCTTCGGCGAGGCTGACAACAAAGTCGAGTCCCTCAACGACGGTGATGATGTCGCTCATGTCAAGGCCCCTGTCGAAAGATCGCTGAGGGTTGTTCCGGTGACAGCCGGTCCGAGCCTTTCGGCGAACCGCAGCTCGTCGGTGGCCAGTATCCCCCGAAGCTCGTCTGCCAATCGCTCCCTCGCCGAGTCCACAATTCCCGGAATCTTCTCGATCCGACGCGCCACCTTCCGCTTCGGAACGTAACGGGGGTCAATCGATGAGATCCGCAGCGCCTGCGCAAGACGGCGACGCTTGCGGCGCCCCCAGCGCTTGCCGGACATCCGTCCCGGCAAATCGTCGATCTCGGCCAGCCAGAAGGCGAGCCTCTCACGAGCTGCTTCGAGCGTGTCGACGCCATGCCCAAACAGGTCGGGAGACCCCTCGACCATCTCGGGGGCAGACTCATGCCACATCTCGGCGCATGCCCGAGCAGCCAGACCGGCCCTGCGAGTCGCCGCGGAGGCGAGCACATCGACCAGGTCGTCTGCCGGCAAAGTCGAGAACTTGCCGCTTCGCACCTCCGCTATCAGCCGACGAGCTTCGCCCCGGTAGATAGAACGCATCGGATCGAGCAGCTCCACCCGACGAACTGCCGAGTCGATCACGTACCCCCGGATCGCAGCGAGATCGTCCCGAAGTCGAACCAGCGAGCCCTGCACGACCGTGTCAATGATGTCGGGACGCGATTGCGGATCGGCCAAGGCTTCGAGATCCTTCGTGACCCTGGCTACAGCCTCGGTCGTCAGCCCACCCCCGGGAGAGATGCTCCCCTCGGCAATGGTCGCGACAAGTTCTGGATCAGCACGAGGAACCAAGCGGCGCGCCGCCAGCTTCGCCACAAAGTCGGTTGCTATTACCTGATGCTGCTCCGGTGAGCCGGTCAGTCGATTGAGCACCATGACCGTCGGAAGCCGACGGGCTGCCGCCAGTTCGAGAAGGGCAAAGGCGTCTGAGTCGGCATATCGGGTAACACCGGCCACGAATATCACGGCGTCGGCGACCTCGAGAATCTGGTTGACGATCGAATCACCAGCGGCATCCACGACGTCGGGAGGAGGCGTGTCCACCACCACTACGCCCTCGGGAGGCGGACGCAACGAGTCGATCAGGCCACCCGGGATCCTCGAGCGAAGTGCGTCGAGCGTCAGCGGGACTGCTCCGTCCGTCCAGGCCACCGGTTCGGTGGTCGTGGGTCGCAGCGAGCCCACATCGCTGATGTGACGTCGGGCTATCGAATTGACGATCGTCGACTTTCCCCCACCGCTGGGGCCAACAACGGCAACAACGATGGTGTCGGACGGCTCGGAGAGACGCGGGGCCAGATACTGCCCGGCGGCAACTGCAGCTCGGCGCCGACGAACCTCTGCCAGCGCCCCAGCAGTCTTGAGATCGATCCGATCCAAGGTCAAAGCAAGCTGCTGCAACCGATCTGGTGACGGAGCGTGGTCGATCATTGCCCCGATTGTGCCACGCACCCCGCGGTCACGCCGATTCGGGCTATGCCGGCGTGCAGATCTGTCACACCCCCACCGTAGGTTGCAGACATGACCAGCGGAATCCATGTCATGCGAGCCCCGACCAAGCAGCAGAATGGGCAACAGACCAAGCAGCAGAATGGGCAACAGACCCAGGAGCAGAACGGGCAGAAGCACGAACATCGAATCGAGTACCCCGGTGCGGTCAACCTCGATGGCGATCGAGTCGTCATCGAGGGTCTCGTGGTCACCGACCCCGCCGTTGTCGGAATGCTGTCGACGGCCGCGGATGCCGACCGGATCGACCTGTTGTTGCGGATGCTGAGCGTCGGAGCGCAAGGCGTGGTTTCCATGGGGGTAGGACTCGACCTCACTGCGGTGGACGCCAGGGTTCGCAGCCTCCTCGAGTCGGTCACCAGCGAAGCCGAGACGAGCGTCCGCTCGATTATCGACGACAGCCGGTCGAGCCTCGGAAGGCAATTCGATCCTGAACAGCGCTCATCGATCATGGCTCGAACACTCACAGAGTTCACCAACTGGCGCGAAGATTTTCTGGCTCGTCTCGATCCTGGAGTCGAGGGAAGCACCGCGACGCTCCTGGTCCAACGCCTCCAGGAATTGGTAGGACCAGAAGGGGCACTTGAAACGCGTCTCTCCGAAGCGCTCGACATCGACGCAGGAGATTCTGCATTCGCCAAGCTGAGCCGATCGATCGACGAGCAATTCGAAGTACTGCGCCGCGACATCACCGGCGAGCGCGCCGCCGACGCCGCACGGATCGCCGAAGCAGAACGCGGCACCGCCCACGGCACAGAGTTTGAAGACGTCGTCGAGGCAAACCTCAGACGTTGGGCAGCCTCCATCAAAGGGTGCATCGTCGAGCGGACCACCAATACCACCGGCAACCTCGCCGCCGCCTCGAAGGTCGGCGACTTCGTCGTCACCCTCAGCGACGGGCGCCGGATCGTCGTCGAGGCCAAAAGACACGCCACCATCTCACTGGCAGGAAGCGGCGGAATACTCCACGAACTCGACAATGCCATGACCAATCGAGCGGCAGACGCAGCGGTGTGCATCGCCGGACGCGACGCATTCCCAACCGAGGTGGGTCACTTCAATGTCTACGGCGACCGGGTCCTTGTTGTCGACGAGGATGACGGAGCAATGACGGCCATAGCGATGCAATGGGCGGCAGCTTCGGTCGCTGTCTCGGCTGCCGGAACCGCCGCGTTCGACACGGCGGCAGTAACCGACCGAATCGATCGCATCCGCCATGGAGCCGAGACGCTCAGTGGCGCCCGCCGTACCGTCACCGGCATAAAGACATCACTCGACAAGCTGCACGAGAATCTGGGCGTCCTCCGCTCCGATGTCCTCGGTCAGGTCGATGACCTGGACCGTCTGCTGTGTCGGAGCGTCGCGGGCGAGACGGAAAGCCGCGGCTCGGAGGGCGTCCGCTCGTAACCTGGCTGCGGATGCCGCCAGGCATCCGCTTATGGATAGACCCACTCCCCTCTCCGACCCCTCCACCCGCGCGGCTGGCCCCGCCAGCGGGGATGTTCTGGCTGGCGATGCCGCATCACTGCTGGTGGCCCGACTTATTGATGTGGTCCGATTGCGCGACTCGGATCTGGCAGGTCACGGCCAGCGCGCGGCCCACGTTGCAGCGGCCATCGCCATGGAATTGGGTCTCGACACCGCAACGATCGATCGGACCTACTTGGGGGCTCAACTCCACGACATAGGCAAGCTCGGCGTGGCCGAAGCGGTCCTCTGGAAACCAGCAGGTCTGAACCGCGGCGAATGGACCCAGATTCGCACCCATCCCGAAAAAGGGCACCGATTGGTTGCCGGCCTCGTTCACCGCGACGTGGCTGCTGCAGTTCTCTCGCATCATGAGCGACTAGATGGCTCGGGGTATCCACACGGAATCGCCGCCAGGACCCTCCCCATCACCGTGCGCATCGTCCAAGTCGCCGACGCCTACGACGCGATGACCTCGGATCGGCCATACGATCGGGCTCTCGCGTCTGAATTGGCAATTGCCGAGATCCGTCGCTGCGCCGGCACCCAATTCGATCCAGACGCCGCCGCAGCTCTGGCCAGTCTCCTCGCTATCGGATTCGAAGACGATTCGGCCATCGACATCTCGACCCCGGAGCTGATTCGAGCCGCACCGTCGGGCGATCCATTTGCGGCAATAGCCTGATCAACCTTCGAGCAGCGCAACAGCTGCTCGACCCTCGGAGCACTCGTCGAGCAGCGGGCACCATCGACACCATGGTCCGGCCACCCGTTCCAACGAATCGGCCGAACCCCACGAGATGCGGAGTGCATCGATAGCTTGAGCCGCTCGGGTGGCGGTGTCGTCGACGAGCTCCCGAGAGGGAACTGACTCGCTCCGCTCACCCGTCTTGATCGAAACCGCCTCGAGCAAAGCCGGGATCTCGCCCTTCTCCATGGCCCATAGCAATGCGTAGAAGGCCAACTGCGATTCGGGGTCGCCCAGATTTCCGGTCTTCCAATCGACCAACCGGACGCCACCCTCGTCATCGAATACCGCGTCCACCGAACCCCGCAGAACGACTCCGGGCGCCGGGTCTGACTCCAGTGCAACCTCGGCTCCGACAAATCCATCTGCCTGCAGAGTCTTGAACCTGTCGTACAACCCGGAGACATCTTCGATTACACCGGCCAGTTGGCTCGGCTTAAGACCAAGAGCAGCCAATTTGGGGTTCATGCTCCCCCCGATCTCCTCGCGACAGGCGGCACCGAAATCAGCAATAGGCCCTGACGTCAGATGCCGAGCAAAAATACGGTGAGCTAAGCCACCGACGAACGAACTGCGAGATTCCGGTCCGTAGCTTCCGCGCATCCGACCGGCGGCTTGCTCAGGGCACTGCTCAAACGTCACAAAGGTCGAAGCCGAGAGCACCAGGTCCTCGCCCGGAGCAACCTCCGGAAACTGAAATGGAGGATCGAGCGACATTGCGACGATGGTAGGGACGACCCGCCAATTGAGTCCACATTCCGCGGTCCCAGGTACAATCTCGCATCCCGCCCCACTGAGTTTGATGTCTCGAAACCTTCGAATCGCAATACTTGTTGTCGCCGTTCCCATCGTCTTGCTGACATGGGTGTCGGTGGTCTTTGCGATGGACCGCGCCAGCAATGACGGCGAGATTCTGGGCCAGGTCACCGTCGCTGGTGTCGACCTGGGTGGGCTCGAGGTGCAGGCCGCACAGGCAGTGATCTCCAGAATCGAGACACGTCTGGCAGCCGAACCCATCGACGTTGTGATCGATGAAACGACCTTTACGTTGCTCCCGAGTGAGCTCAGCTATCGGATAAACGAAGAGGCCATCCTCGAAGAAGCTCTTGCCCACGGTCGTGATGGCGGCTTTGTAACCGAGTTGGGTTGGTGGCTTAGTCACTTCGGCGGCGGTCCTCTCGAAGTCTCCTTCGAATCGAGCTACGACCGCCAGACGCTCCTCCTGCTGCTGAAGACTTGGGAAACGCAGGCAATCACAACGCCACCCACAGATGGCGGGATCGTCTTTTCCGGCACCACGGTCACCCCCATATACCCTGAGCCAGGAACAGGATTGGATTTCGAGGCAACGGCCGATCTCATCGAAGCCCAGGTTCTCGGTTCCAATCGCGGGATCGTCCAAGCTGTGACTGAATTCCGGGTGCCTATCGTCACCGACGAGCAGGTAGATCTCACCGTCAAGCGCGCCGAAGAACTCATTTCACAACCGGTAACACTGGGTCGAATCCTTCCTGAGATCTCGGTGACATTCCCGCCATCTGTCCTGGCCAATGCGGTGTCGAGCCGCCAGATCGGAACCGCCCTCGAGCCCGAAATCGAGCTGTTCTTTCAGCTCGGCCCACTGGCCCGCTGGCTCGACCCGATTCGCGCGGCGATAGAAGCCGAACCGATCGACGCCGTTGTCGTCATCCGGCCCGACGACGTACCCCTGGTTCTCACCGGCTACAACGCGATTCTGATCGACGACGGAAACCTTCCAGAAGCCGTCTACAACGCAGCGACCTCGGTCACCCGGACCGGGCCTCTCCCCATCCTCGACGGAAGAGAACCGGATTTCACCACCGACGATGCCGCGGCCCTCGGAATTCGAGACCTGTTGTACTCGGCCGAGACCTACTACTCATGCTGCGGCGACGAGAAGAACCAAAACAGGATCATCAACATCAAGAGAATCGCCGAAGAGGTAGACGGCGCGATCGTGATGCCCGGCGAAGAGTTCAACCTCAACGAACACGTGGGCAAGCGGACTCTCGAGGACGGCTATCGCGAGGCCGGAGCGATCATCGGACCGGTCGTGTACTGCTGCGACCACCCGGCCAACGTCGGAGGTGGCGTCAGCCAATTCACCACCACGCTGTACAACGCCGTGTATTGGTCAGGACTCGAGGACGTGTTCCACAAGCCGCATACCTTGCAGTTTTCGAGGTACCCGGTGGTGAGGGAAGCGACTCTCGGGTTCCCCGAGCCCAACCTCGTATTTAGAAACAACACTGAAAACGCCATCTACATCAAGACCGAGGCGACCGACACCAGGGTCACGGTGAAGATGTTCGGCGACGACGGCGGAATCGAGGTCGCCGGCGCCATCTCGGCCCCCTATGCCTATACCGAACCCGAGGAATACCTCAGCCCCAACGATGAGCTCCACCCCGGCGACAAGGAGCTCACCGACGAGGGAGCACAGGGCTACACGGCCACCGACACCCGGACGATCACCTATCCCGACGGCACAGACGATGTGCAGGTCTGGACTTGGAGATACGCCCCCCACTCCATCATCTACGAGGTCCACCCGTGCGAACTGCCAGAAGATCACATCCAGTACGACGCAGCGGTGGAGTGCCCGGTTCAGGTCCCCCTTGTCGGTGGCTTCCCCGAGGGAGAGGCGACGGCCGCACTCCTCGCCCTGGGACTCAAGAGGGACTTCGGGGATTCCTTCCCGGTCGTCGATCCGCTCCAAGTGGGCACTGTGAGATCGCAGAGTCCGGGACCGGGCACGTGGGTCGATCCGGGCACGACGGTCACGATCAGGCTCGGCAAGCTATAACCGCTCAGTCGTAGAACACAAAGAAGTCGGTGATTATCGCGGTCGACGCCGCCAGCGCGGCATCATCCCAGCCTCCGGTGCGCCCCACGACGACCTGATTCGATGCGATAAAGACGTGGCCAACAGCATCGTCAGCGTCAAACAAGCGCCCTGCCAGCTCGCCGGGAATCGAGCCAGCATCCACGGCATCCTGGGCGGATCCGAAGGTCGCACCGTCCTGACCCGTGATGCTGCGGTCCGTGTCGAAGACCGCGATATCCCCATCGACCGTCGCTGCAGAAACAGTGATTGGCTGGCCCATGTCTTCAGTCCTCCTCGAGCCGGTTCATCCTAGAAGACCCTGGATGGACGCCATCGCGCCGACCACTAGACCGGCGACCCGGGTAGCCCGTCCGAACCAGAGCCAACGACGTGGAGTTTGAGCAGGTTCGTGGAAGCTTGCTGGTTGGGAGGGATCCCAGCCGCCATCGCCATCCAACCACCCGCTTTCACCATTCCCCGCTCAAGGAGTTGACGCTCTGCCTCCTCGATCATTTCGTCGGTCGATTCCAGAGTCGGAAAACGCAGTGGCGTGCCCCCCCACACCACGGCGAGTTGGTTGAAGGTCGACTCCTGCGGCGTGAAGGCGATGATCGCGGCTTCGGGGCGAAAGTCGGCGACGAGGCGAGCAGTCGATCCGCTTTCAGTAAACGCGACAATCAACTCGAGCCCGAGACTGGTTGCGGCATCCGAAGCTGCCTGAGCAATCGCCGACGCAAAACTGGGCTCGGCATCGGACGCGATCGCGGTCGACGCCGGGTAGTCGGGGCTCGCCTCGGCCTCGACGCACACTGCTGCCATGGTTCGCACGGCACGTACCGGATACTTCCCGGTTGCGGTTTCGGCAGACAACATCACCGCATCGGTTCCATCGAGTACCGCGTTGGCGACGTCGGTCACCTCGGCGCGAGTTGGCCGTGGAGACGAGGTCATCGACTCCAGCATTTCTGTTGCAGTGATCGATACCGCGGACGCCTTATTGGTCCGAAAGATGATGTCTTTTTGCGCCCGAGGCAGAGGCGCAATCCCGAGCTCGATTCCGAGATCGCCGCGGGCGACCATCGCTCCATCTGCATTCGCCAAGATGTCGTCGAGGTTCTCGTAGGCGGCGACTCGCTCAATCTTGGCTATCACCGGAGTGTCCCCGACCAGTGACTTCACGAGTTTGATGTCATCGCCGGTGGTGACAAACGACGCTGCCACGATGTCGACACCCTGCTCCACGCCAAAGGCCAGATCGGCCACATCCTTTTCTGTGATCGCCGGCAGATCCAACGGGGCGCCGGGAAACGCCACACCCTTGTGATTGCTGAGCGTCCCTCCCTCAACGACCCTTGCTGTTGCCGAGTCGCCCTCGGCCGATGTGATTTCGAGGCGAATGAGGCCGTCGCTCAGCAGCATCAGCGCTCCAACCTCGAGCTCGACCTTGTCCAGGTGCTGGACGCACACGAGTCCGGCGTCGCCTTCGCCCTGCCCCTCTACAAGTCGAATCTCCGAATCGGTCTCGATCTCGACAACACCCCCACTGAAGGTGCCAACCCTGATACGCGGCCCCTGGATGTCCTGCATGATGGCAATCGCTCGACCGTGTTCCTCGGAGGCGGCGCGGACCGCGGTGATCAGTGCGGCGTGAGATTCAAACGTCCCATGAGAGAAATTGAGCCTGGCCACGTCCATACCGGCCTCGACCATCCGCGAGATCGTCGCCTGATCAGCGCTTGCGGGTCCCAGGGTCGCGATGATCTTCGTCCGGCGCAGCACGAGGGCCACTGTACCGGTCGCCCCTAGTCTGACCTGCCTTCATGAACCCCACCGCAGTCATACCCCTAAAGGGCTTCGATGTCGCCAAAGGCCGCCTTGCGCCGAGCCTTGCGCCACACCAGCGATCGTCGCTGGCCAGGGCGGTCGCCGACCACGTAGTGGTCGCCTGCAGCGACGGAGGGTTCGACCTGACGATCGTCACTCGCGATTCGAGCGTCGCGGAGTGGGCAGCCGAACACGAGGCCTCGGTGGTCACAGATCCCATGCAGGGCCTAAATGCAGCGTGTGCCGCCGGTCTCCCTACCGATGGCACCCCGTGGATCATCGTTCACGGCGATCTACCGCTGCTCGATGTCGCCACGATGCACCGGGCACGCCGGATCATCACCGAATGCCGCGCGGTGATAGCGCCCTCTCGCGACGGCGGTACCAACCTGCTCGGTTCTACGGGTCGAGTGGAGTTCTCCTATGGGCCTGGATCGTTCCACCGCCACCTGGCGGTGATTCCCCAACCGTTCGAGGTGCTCACCGGGGTCGAGACCATTGTCGAGTTGGATACTCCAGCCGATCTGACTGCGGCGGTTGGTATACCGAGCGGACGCTGGCTGGTTCCTCATTTGTCCTGACCCGATCTCCCTGATCTGAACTGATGGCAGCAGTAGCAATCCTCGGCTCAGGACCTCATCGCTGGACTGGAACCGGTCGGAGTCAAGGTCGAGCCGTTCGCCCCGTAGCTTGTCACTGAGTACTGAGTACTCCTAGTAATTGCCCTCGCGGAAACCGATGCGGCCACCGGTCGCCGGGTCGAAGAAGTGGAGTTTGGCGGTGTCCACCACCAAGTCGACACTGTCACCGGCAGCGACGGGGACATCCGAGGAGATTCGCGATGCAAACTTGGAGGTCGATCCGAGTGATGAAACATCGGCCCCGGTGTCGGCGAGTAGTTCCTCGATATCAGGCGTCACCACAGGAGGAATGTCGACCTCGTAATGGATAAACGTCTCCGATCCGAGCACCTCGGTCACATCGGCAGTGACAGTCATCGTTCGCCCGGCACCGTCGCCGGCAACGCTGGCATGCTCAAAGTCGCCAGGACGAATACCTATGACCAGTTCCTTGTTCATGAAGGATTCGATCCCTGAATGCCGATCAATGGCCCTCTGGAGGACCTCGATCCGATGGTTACCGAAGACAGCAGTTACCGAACCAGCCGAGCCCTCCAGGCGACCGCTGACCATATTCATCGACGGACTTCCGATGAACCCGGCCACGAACAAATTCCGGGGGTTGTGGAATAGCTCTGCGGGAGGAGCCACCTGTTGCAGGTTGTCGGGCCGCTGCTTGCTGACGGGCTTGAGCACCGCAACCCGATGGCCCAAAGTCATCGCCTCCACCTGATCGTGGGTGACGTATACGGTTGTAGTAGCCAGACGGGCATGGAGCCGCCCCAACTCTGTACGCATCTGCACTCGCAGCTTGGCATCCAGATTGGAGAGCGGCTCGTCCATCAAAAAGGCGCTTGGTTCGCGCACGATGGCCCGTCCCATCGCGACCCTCTGCCGTTGGCCACCTGAAAGCGCTTTTGGCTTACGGTCCAACAAATCGGTGATCTCGAGCACCTGTGCAGCCTCGTTGACCCTGCGCTCGATCTCGCCCTTGTCCATCTTGCGGAGCTTCAGCCCGAAAGCCATGTTGTCGAACACGGACATATGGGGGTACAAGGCATAGTTCTGGAAGACCATCGCGATATCGCGATCCTTTGAAGTGACATCGTTTACGACAACGTCACCGATCATCATCTTGCCTTCGGAGATGTCCTCGAGCCCGGCGATCATCCGCAGGATCGTCGACTTGCCACAACCGGATGGGCCAACGAGCACCAGGAACTCGCCGTCTGTGATCGTGAGGTTTACGTCTCCGACCGCACGGGTCCCGTCGTCGTAGATCTTGCCCAGTTGCTCAAGTGTGATCTCCGCCATACATCCTCCAGAGGGATTTCGCTCCCAACACCGAGACTAGCAACGCGGCTTGTACCATGACCCCGGAGCTCTCGAGGAACAACGTGTCAGACCCTGTTGCAGTGCTCACTGGAGGAACCGGTGGGCTGGGAAGAGAAGTAGCGGCTCGCTTGGCAGAGCGTGGCTTTCGGATCGCGCTCAGCTATCTCGTCCCCGAAGAGGCCAATGAGGTAGAAGAGTTCCTCCGTCTCCCAGAAGACAGGCTCATCCTCAAGCGCGTCGACTGCACCGACCCAGAGGCGGTAAATGCCTTCGTGCAGGAAGTGGTCGAGACCTTTGGGGGGCTAAACGTCCTCGCGTGCCTTGTTGGTGGATGGTCCGGGGGCCGCGACGTAGAAGAGACCGACGACCTCCGGTTCGAGCGAATGGTCGACCTGAACCTCCGGCCTTCCTTCTACGCGGCGCGGGCGGCACTTCCCCACCTGCGCGCCGCGCAATGGGGTCGCATCGTCATGGTGGGAAGCCGCTCGGCGATCGACCCCCCCACAGGCCAGGCCATGTACAACGTCGCCAAGGCCGGGGTTATAGCCCTGGCGAGGTCCATTGCGGAAGAGGTCTCCGACGCCAACGTGACCTCGAATGTGGTCCTGCCTGCGCTCATCGATACTCCGGCCTTCCGTCAGGTTGTCCCGTTCGCAAACTATGTGGACTGGCCCACACCGGGCGAGATCGCGGCAGTGATCGACTTCCTGGCCTCTGAAGAGTCGTCCGTGATAAATGGGGCGATGATCCCGGTATACGGCGGGACCTAGGAGCGTCTCAGGCTGCCGGTATCCAGCGATCCGGCAAGAACCTGACAACTGAGCGGGTGGCTACCAGTCCTCGCTGCGCCGTTGGTATCCGAAACTCCCCACGAGCAGAAGCAGCAACAACAGCAAGACGATCAACCACCAGGCTCCCCACACCGGAATCCACCACAGGAAGAACGGAAGAAGGACGAACGGGAGCGTCCAGCACCACTTGGGCTCCAGCCAGAGCGCCGACCATTCGTAGCCGCGTCGCGGGAACCACCACCCGACGAATCCGACCGTCGCCACTGGGAGCCACCAGGCCCACCATGGAGTGAGCGCGGCGACCCAAATGAAGTTCCATCCCACGTAGACGGCCGTCCCGCCCCACATCCACTGTTCCCACCACGGCTGATGCTGGCCGCGGAACCAGACGTAGAAGCCGACCCACGGCACCCAGTACAACGGCAGGAGCAATCCCCACTCGGGGGATCCAACCACGACAGTCGCCACCGCGAGAACGCCGAGATAGCCGCCCACGTAGTAGATGTACTCGTCCTGCCACCAGTCGCGGTTACGGGCCCAATACCACGTGTACCCACCGATGATCGGGTACCAGGCCAACAGCGGGACCCACCACCACGATGGGCTACCCCACCACAAGCACGCCAAGAGGAACGGCGTCCAGACAAAGATTCCGATGAACCACGGCAGCCAACAGGTCCACCAATCGAGTGGCTTGAACCACAGAAAGATGGGTCCGATGAGCGCCACCGTGAGCAGCCCGGCGAGGCCCCAACCCCACCCGTCCCAGGTGTCGTCGCCGAGGTCAACTGTGATCAGGCCAAGCCCCAGGTCTTCGATCGGTTCGTCTTCATCGGAAGATCCAATCGGACCGGTGGTGTCAGTCACGGCTGCGGCGTCGTCGGTCGATCCCTCCGGTTCCGGGTCGCCGCTTCCTGCCGGCGGCGCCACCTGTTCATCATTAAAGAGGTCATATGTCACGAAGAGGCCACCTGGTGAGCCGAAGTCGAGCATGGGGATCTCCGACACGTCGAACTCCCACTCGGCGTCCACTTGCTGTCTTCCGTTTTCGTCCGACCCATCGCGCCAGAAGGCGCCCGATGTGAACAACGTCACCTTGTCGGTGTCGGACTCGAGCTGTCTAAAGCTGTAGTCGAGTCGAATCCTCAGCGACCCGTCATTGAGCACATACCCCAGCGACGGAGTGAACTCCACCGAGTCATTGAATCCGAGAGTGTTGTGGACGCCGTCGTGAAATTCGTTGATAACCAGAGGCCCCGACATGTCGCCATAGGAGATGCCCGATATGAGGCCCATCGAGAAGAACGCGTCAAGGAAGTGACCGGTGGGATCCTCGGCCGGCCAACGCCGCAGCGGCGTCAGGGCAGCCCACAACCGGTCCTCTGCGTCGTACATCAGACTGGCGTCGACGATGTCGGAGTAGGGCTCGAAGCCGACATTGATCCGGAACCGACCTGTCTGGTCGAATGGCTCGAGCCCGCCTTGGCGGCCTTCGGCCGTAAAGTTGCCCGGAAACACCGTCACCGTGCGCGGCGCACTCGGATCGAACTGGGACTGGGCGCCCATGGTGTAATCGGCAGCGAACCCGTAGGACTCGATGTGCTGCTCGGAGGTCTGCATAAACAGATCCGCGGGGATGTACATGCCTGCTTGATTCCCGTGGAACCAGGCCACTCCGCCCGGTCCCTGGTAGCCGTCGAGTCCACCGTTGTCGTTGACGATCGACACTCCGGCAGTCCAGGCCGACTCCGGATCACTTTGATTCGGGTCGTTGAAGAAGTGCGGGATATGGCTGCCACCGGTCCACGAGTCCCCTAGGAACGGGGACGACCAGCCGGTTGCGCCGCGGGCCATGATCGGCCAGCCGATGTTGTAGCCGGCGCCAGGCTGCAAGTAATTGATGTCGCCCTTGAACTCCGCCCACACCCAGAGGTACTCGACATTGAGTTCCATCGGCCCAGCACCATACGGAATCACGACCTTGCCATCGGGCATGACGGTCGTACCCGAGACAGCGGGCGGTAGGAAGCGCTCGTCGGTGAACAGTACGTACTCGGCTCCAATGGCGAATGGGATGGTCCCCGCCGCCTCCTCTTCAGAAACGCCAGGTTGACTCATCGGGTCGTCGCCGAACCCGTACATCTGGGTTTGGCCGTCGACGATCCAAGCGTTGTTGGTGAGTGCGTCTACCTGCTCGTCATTCCAACCGTGCTCACGCACGTGTCCAGTAATGGCGAGGTCCAACTGGGCCAGGGCGATAGGGGTGACCAGGGCAACAAGTACGGCCATAACCAGCCAGCGGATGATTCGTCTCGCGGTCATAGTCCCCTCGCGGTCATAGTCCCCTCAGCGCAGAGTTCGGTGACTCTACCGGGTCGATCCCGCTCTCAACATGTGCCCGGTGGTGAACAGCAACCCGGCGAATCATGACGAGCGACTTCTCGACAACGTAGCCCCGACCGGATTTGAACCGGCGTTACTGGCTTGAGAGGCCAGCGTCCTAGGCCGCTAGACGACGGGGCCGAGGGCGGTATTCATACCACCTTCGCTCGGGGGGAAGGACTCGAACCCTCAACGACGGGACCAGAACCCGCTGTGTTGCCAATTACACCACCCCCGAAGGGCCGGTGAATGGTAGCGACGGGGTCTCAACTGGCAAGACGAGAGCGACGGCTCACGCCGAGCATCATTGGGCTCAGAGTCGGGCCAATGCAGCCTCGAACCTGGCCACGGTCGACTCCCGACCGACGGCGACAATCGATTCGAACAGTGGCGGACTCACTGAGGATCCGGTGAGCGCCACCCGTAGCGGTTGGAGGCCCTTGCTGGCCGACAATCCCAGTTCGTCGAGCATGGCCCGCAGCGCCGCTTCTACACCGTCATGGGTCCACTCGACATCCGCCATCGCCACCGCGGCACCACGCAATGCAGTCGCGGCTGCGGGCGCCTTCATTGCCTTGGACCAAGAGGCCTCGTCGTATTCGACTTCATCGACGAACAAGAACCTCACCTGGGGGGCAACCTCGGTCAACAATTTGGCGCGCTCTTGCACGAGAGGCGCCAGGTCGACGAGAGCCTGAATTTCGCCAGCCGACAACTCACGCCCGAGATCGGTTCCGACCAGCGCCCCGAGTTGGGACGCAAAATCCTCAGCACCCATCTCACGGATGTACATGCCGTTCATCCACTCGAGCTTTGTCGTGTCGAAAACAGCCGGATTCTTGGAAACGGCGCTCAACTCGAACCGCTGCACCATCTCGTCGAGCGAGACGATTTCTTCATCGTCTCCGGGAGACCAACCGAGGATCGCCAGAAAGTTGACCACCGCTTCCGGCAGGAAGCCCGCATCGCGATAGGCCCGGATCGCCGTGTCCCCATGGCGCTTGGAGAGCTTCTTGCCATCAGGGCCATGCAGAAGTGACAGGTGGGCGTATATCGGCGGCTCCACCCCCATCGCCTCAGTGATCAGGATGTGCTTGGGCGTGGAAGACAGAATGTCCTCACCGCGAACGACGTGGGTGACGGCGTAGTCGACGTCGTCGACGGTCGACGCCAGGTGGTAGGTCGGAGAACCGTCGCTACGGAGAATCACGAAGTCATCGACGTTGGCATGCTCGAACACCACCTCGCCCCGGACCGCGTCATCGAACCGCGTCGTTCCCGGCCGGCTTATGCCGAACCTGATCGGCGGCGGTGATCCGGCGGCGATCCGTTCCTGCGCCTCGGCCACCGACAGTCGATGGCGGCCGTCATAGACCGGCGAAGAACCAGAGGCCGTTGCCTCGTCGCGGATGGCTTGCAGATCTTCGGCAGTGGCGCCGTCGTAGTAGCCGACACCGGCAGCCACGAATCCCGCTGCAACCTCGGCGTAGCGCTCGAACCGGTCGCTTTGCCGATAGGTGCCTTGTGGGCCGCCCACTTCAACGCCCTCGTCCCAGTCGATTCCGAGCCAGCGCAGGCTGTCGAGGATGTCGGCGCGGAACTCGTCGGTCGATCGTTCAACATCCGTGTCGTCGGATCGCAGGATGAATTCACCACCGTGATGACGCACGAAGAGCCAGTTGTAGAGCGCGGTACGGCCGCCTCCAACATGGAGGTAGCCGGTTGGTGATGGAGCGAACCTGACCCGAACGCTCATGATCCGACAACTACCGGATTGGTCAGGCTGCCGATCCGTTCGATCGACACCTCGACAAAGTCGCCGGCCATCAACGGCCCGACTCCGGCAGGAGTACCGGTCAGGATCACATCGCCCGGAAGCAGCGTCATCACTCGGCTTACGAACTCGAAGATCTCGGCAACTCCAAACACCATGTCTTCGGTGTTGCCGTCCTGTTTGATATCACCGTTTACCGCACAGGTGATCGACAACCCGACAGGGTCCAGCTCCGTTTCAAGCGCAGGTCCAAGAGGGCAGAAGGTGTCGAATCCTTTGGCCCGTATCCACTGGCCATCCTTGGCCTGGAGGTCGCGGGCCGAGACATCATTGGCCGCGGTGTAACCGATGATGTGAGCCGAGGCGTCTTCGGCCTTTACCTTGCGGCTCACCTTCCCGACA
This sequence comes from uncultured Kiloniellaceae bacterium, assembly GCA_964194935.1. Taxonomy (GTDB): domain Bacteria; phylum Actinomycetota; class Acidimicrobiia; order Spongiisociales; family UBA11373; genus JACZWZ01. The sequence continues at coordinate 31,468 of CAXMOL010000067.1, read as the reverse complement.
ACGATCGCCAATTCGGCCTCGTGGTGAACAATGCTCGCCTCGGGTGGAAGAACGATCGGCTGACCGGGGCCGATCACCGCAGTCGACGGCTTTAAGAAGATCACCGGCTCGTCGGGTACCGCGGCGTCCTGCTCCGCAGCATGCTCGGCGTAGTTACGACCGATGCCCACAATCTTGGTCGGAAAGACCGGGGCCAAGAGCTGGACCTCGTCGAACGACAGCACGGACTCCGTCGGCTCCCAGGCCACGAATGGTGATCCAAGGTGGACTCGAACCCCCTCTGGTTCGACCGCTCCGTATGCGATCTCATCATCCTTGAGCTTTACACGCACGATCTTCATGAGGTGAGGCGCTCCATTGGGATGGCCGCGACGACGGCGCCGAGCCGGACGTGGTCGTGAGCGATTCCGGCAAAGGAGTCTGCCGAAGCTTCGGTGAGCTCCAGGAGATCGATCGCCACCGGGGCATCCGCGGCCGTCGGAGCACGGCCGATCGACGAGGACCGCGCCGACATCACAGCGACGAGGACCGCCTCGATGTCGGAGCGACGATGCGCTCCTCCGGGCAGATCGAGGTTCTTGACGATCTTGTACGCAAATCCGGTGTCCGGTCCCGGGGTGCCAAAGACTCCACCCCAGGGCACCTCGTCCGGCGAGACAAAGTCACCTGGCCGTTGCGGTAACCAGCGCGCCGGTGCAGCCGGCTCCGGGACCGCACGCGGCAAGTTCTCGAACCCAACGTGGATATTCGGCTCCTGACCCACTTGCCCTCCTGACGGTCGCACTTCACATCCTCCCCGCACCAACCGGTGGGAACAAGTCGAGGACTAGGCCGGTGCCGCGAGATGGCGGTTGTGCCACTCCAGAATCGCCTCGAATCGCTCCCGGCGATGAACCGGTTTGCCACCTCGGGAGAGTTCGTGGCCCTCCCCGGGGAACCGCAGCAACTCGGCCTCGATTCCGTTGTCGAGCAGCACGCCGAAGAATTGCTCGCCCTGTTCGATGGGACACCGGTGATCGTTTTCGGAGTGCACGATGAGACATGGCGCCGTGATGCGGTGCGCGGTGCGCAACGGGCTGGCCTCCCACAAGACCGACCAATCGTCGTAATTCCAGTCTCCGAGATACCTGCCGGGAAACGAGAACCCGATGTCCGACGTACCGGCAAACGATGCGAAGTTGTACAAACCCCGTTCCGGAACGGCACTCTTCCAGCGATGGTCGACACCCAGGATCTTCGCCGACATCAGGCCACCGTATGACCCACCCATGATTCCCAGTCGATCGCCATCCAGACGGTCGAAACGTTCGAGAGATGCATCCGTCGCAGCAAGCAGATCCTCGAGATCCGGAGATCGATCCTCGACCCACCGCATCACCGGAGCCCTCACGAATTCTTCACCGCGTCCGGAAGAGCCACGGGGGTTGGTCGCGACAACGCCGTAACCGGCGCCGGCGAACACCTGGAACTCATCGAAGAAACCCCAGCCGTACTGGGTCGCCGGTCCGCCGTGGATGTTGAGCAGAGTCGGGACCTTGTCACCGCCGACGGGCATGAATACCCAGACATCGAGTTCGACCCCATCGTTTTCCACGGTGAAGAACTCGGGCTCCACCAGGTCTGCGGCATCACGGAAGTCGGCGTTGATGGCGGTGATGGCGCTCTCCTCACCAGCCTCGAACCAGTACAACTCCCCCGGGTCGGTGACCGACGTGGACACCAGAGCCATCGCGCTTCCGTCAGGGCGTGTCGTCATTCCGGTCACCAGTCGCCGGCCGCCGAGCACCTCATGCCAAGAGCCGTCAGCCGCTACCTCGACCACGTTGAGGATGCCGCGATCTTCTGAGATGATCCGACACGACCCATCGTCCAGCCATTGCGGGCCGTCTGGTGACGTCGCAGGTGCCGGCGGATACAGATTGCGGTCGTAATCGGCTGCGAGCCTGACCGGAGTCCCGTTGTCCAACCGATACAAGGCGTAGACACCTGGATACGCAGCGGCGTCGGGCAGTCCCACGACATGCGGCACACCGTCGGGGCGGAAGGACAACACTGACCACATCCCCGGAGCAACGAGTGCCTCCGGCTCACCACCCTCGACTCCGATCTGCCAGGCCTGGTTGGCCCCGTCGAATCCGGTACGAGCATGACGGGCGCTGAGAAACCCGACCGCGGACCCATCGGGACGCCACATGATCCCTCCATCGAGATGACCGCTGGTGATCGCCACCGGATCGCCACCGACCAGATCGACCAGGTAGATGGAGCGCACCCGATCGTGGAGGAAACCGGCACCGTCATATCTCCAGCGTGCGCCGTCGATGCGGCGCGGCTTGCGGTTGCGCTCCTCGTCGTCGAGATCAGCCCAGTCCGCTTTCCAGGTTTCGCCTGTTACGGCGAGACGAGATCCATCGGGCGACCACTCCGCTTCGACGGCCTTGATGTCGAACTCCGTCACGAGCTGCGCTTCGCCGGTCGTAGCCATGACCGCTACCTGCGGTCCCTCACCCGGCTCGCCGCTGGCGCGCAAGAATGCCAGTCGATCTCCCTCGGGAGACCAGCGCGGCCGAAAGTCGACCGGTCCATGCGTGAATTGGGTCGGTGCGGTTCCATCCCACACCCAGATCGTTTGGTCGTATCTGTCCTCCTCGAAGTTCATTCGGGAGACGACGAATGCGATACGCACTCCGTCGGGATGGAGTTGCGGGTCGGACAGCGAGGCATACGCAGTGAGATGTTCGGGTCGCATGGTCATCGAGGCTAGTGATGAGAGTTACGCTCGCGGGCCATGCATCGACTTGTCGCTTCATCGTTCGGACTCGGGCTGATCCCGCGGCGCCTGTGGGGGTCCGACTCCGGAGCTGGAACCTTTGGGGCAGCCTTGGGAGCCGCTATCGGATTAGGCCTCCTAGCGGTAGGGGCGCAATGGTGGATCACGCTCACATTGGCCACGGTTGCGACGATCGCTTCGGTCTGGTCGGCCAAACCATTCGCCGCAGAGGGGGACCCCGGATGGATCTGCATGGATGAGACGGCCGGAACACTGGTCGCCATCGTCGGACTGGGTGGGATTCCATGGGTGGCAGCCGTCGTTGTCGCGAGGGCAGCCGACATCTTCAAGGTGCTCCCCGGGGTGGCAGCAGCCGACCGGATGCACGGGCCGGTTGGGATCACCCTCGACGATGTGATCGCTGGGCTCTACGGGTTGGGGGTCGGCTGGCTACTCGTCGCCATCGGCCTGTAGGCGCTACTTGACGTTGAAGTACCAATACCAGACGCCGGCACTGGCGAGACCGGCAAACAAGGTGGCCTTGAATACCTGCTTGGTGAGTCCCCACACGAAGAGTGCGAGGGTGGCCACACCAACCGCAACGAGAACGGCCAGCAGAGTGGGATCAGCCTTTACGGTGTCGATGATCTCGTCGGCCCGATCGCGCACATCCTCGGGGACAAGCTCGTCGACTTGCATGAGAAGTCGCAGCATCTGACGAAGGTTAGACCGCACTCCCATTTGCGCCCGGTCTTCACAAAACGGGTCGTCACGCCGAACCAGGATCGGTCAACGAGCAGACGGCGAGCGATCGGCTGGAACGCGACGTAGGCTGATCGCGTGGGATTGCGTGGACCCGCATCGCCAGTGGTCGCCGCCTTTCTAAGCGGACTAATCCCTGGACTGGGGCATCTGTTCGCAGGACATCGGCGGCGTGGAGCCGCGCTCCTCGCATTCACTCTGATCGTCGCCCTACCGGTGACGATCGTCGGGATTGCACTCTTGTTCAGCGACGGCAAGGCATTCGCACTCGACCTAATCCGCCCGTTCTTCGAACATCCCGGATACCTACTGCTCCTCCTCGCGGCCAATGTGGCGGTCCTGGCGTTTCGCTCTCTGGCGGCATTGGATGCGTACTGGCTCGCCGGTGGAGGCTTTGCCGGAAAACGGCTTCTCACAGTTGCGGCCCTACTTTCTGTCTTCGCAATAGCAGTAGCCGCACCACACGCCTGGGCCGCCCAACGCAACCTGGCCCTGTATGACCTGCTCACCTACGACTACTCGGTCGATCCGGGTCAGGCAGCAGTCACGACGACGATCACGGTGGCGACAACTCCACCGACGACTCCGGCGACGACCAGCACCGTCGCGCCCACGACGACAACGATCGCTCCCACCACGACGTCCACAACGCTCGCACCGCTGGCGGAACGGCGGATAAACGTGCTGCTGCTCGGCGGCGACGCCGGACCGGACCGGCCCGGGCTGCGAACCGACTCAATCATCGTGGTTTCGGTTGATCCGGTCACTGGAGATGCGGCACTGTTGCAGTTGCCCCGCAATCAGATCGAGCTCCCTTTTCCCGAAGACCACCCGGCCTACAACGAATGGGAGTGCCACTGCTACCCCGAGTTGGCCAACACGATCTATCAGTACGGCCTGGATCATCCCGAACTCTTTCCGGGAGGCAACAACTCGGGGGCGCGAGCGGTGATGGACCTGGTGGAGTACCTCTACGGGATCGACATCCACAACTACGCCCTCGTCGAACTCCTCGGGTTCGTGTCCATCGTCGACGCCCTCGGCGGACTCACGATCACAGTCACCTCATTCGTGGAGGATGAGCAGTACACCCGTCCCGGCGGCGATGAGATCCCGGTGCTGTTCGCCCCCGGCACCTACGAGATGGATGGCGAGGAGGTGTTGTCGTACGCCCGGGTCCGACGGGGCAGCGACGACTACAACCGCATGGGACGGCAGCGCTGCGTACTGGAAGCATTGGCCGCACAGATGAATCCCGTCGCACTCATCTCGGAGCTACCTGGCCTGGTGCCCGCCATCCAGGCCAGCGTCATCACCGACATTCCGGTGGCTGCGTGGCCAGACTTCATCGAACTCGCCACGTCGGTCGACACCCGATCGATGATCTCAGTGCGGTTCATGCCGAACGCCCCCGAACTGGTCGGCACCGGCACGGCCTACGTCGCCAAGAACCCGCAGGGTTACTGGGTCCCAATCGTCTCGGTCATCCGAGACACCGTGGCGCGGGTGCTGTCAGGTGACCCGTTGACGACGTCGGAACAGTTGGGCATCCCGCCACTGGGTGAGATCTGTGGCGTGAGTTGAGCATCAACCAGCGGCCGCCAGCGCCCGACACGCCAAGGCTCGCTGCAAGTCGTCGGACGACTCGGTGAGCAGACGCCGCAGCATCGGACCGATCGAGTCGTTGCCAAGCACTTCTTCTATGAAATCCAGAGTCGAAGTCTCCACTCGATAGCCGGGAAAGAAGGATGCGTAATAGTTCTTAGCCGCCTCGTGCTCCCAATCATCGAACAACCCGGTTACCCCGTCGAAGAAACGCGCAACGAACGGTTCAACAATTTCTCGCTGGGTCCGCCGCCAGAACCCGCCAGCAGCGGCCAGGGCCAGATGGAGGGACGGGTAGCCACTGTGGTGTAGTCGGTCCCACACTTCTTCCTTGGTGGCCGCGACGGGGGTGGCAGCCTCAGCCTGGGCCATGGCCCGATCGCCACGATCCGAAGCATCGCGTTCCCGCTCAGCGGCAAGTCGCTCCTCAGCACCATCGACACCGAGCGCAATCCAACGAACTGCCACCGACCACCTCATGTTCTGGTCGATAGCAAGACCATCCGGCGGAGCATCTAGCAACTGCGCAGCAGCTACTGCATCTGCGGGCGTCACAGCCACCCCGGTCAGGGCTCTCGCCCACAACACTCTGAGATCCCCGGGCGGAGCCGTGTCGATTGCAGCTCGAGCGGCTACGACCAAAGCCGAAGCCTCGCTGTCAATCCGATGGTCGGGTACGTAGCGACCAACTGCCGCCAGGGAAGTAGCAGTCACCATTTGCACGATCGACAACGAACGCTCATCCGGAAGAACCGACCGAACCGTTCCCAAGTACTCCAACGATGACAGCTGCCGGTCTCGCACCATCTCCCAAAGCGATGCCCACACCTGCTGGCGCAGCAGGGGTTCTTTGATCGATCCGAGATTCCCCCGAGCCCAAGCGGTAGAACGAGGATCGAGTGCGATCTTGGCAAAGGCGTGGTCCCCGTGGTTCGGATAGACAAACACCGGAGCAGGCAGCCCCTCGGCAGCGTCGACGGAGGCCTCGACCTCATCTTCGATCACTGCGTCGACCTCGTGCATTTCACCGTCGCCGTCGAGAAGAGCAATGCCCAAAGCGTGGGGACGCAAGTGCGGATGGTCGTCCGGTGCGGCCTGTTTGAGCTTCATCGCGGTCACCTGCCCATCGGACTCGTCCCAATCGACCGACAACGTGTTGAGCGAAGGAGTTCGCAGCCAGCGAGCAGCCCACGCCACCAAATCGACACCCGAGCCCTCCTGTAATGCAGCAAGGAAATCGGCGAGGGTCGCATTGCCGTATCGGTGACGACGGAAGTAGGTCCGCAAGCCATCGCGAAACCCATCGCGACCAATCATCCGCACCAATTGCTTTAGGACCGCTGCCCCCTTGCCATACGTGATCCCATCGAAGTTGAGAAAGGTCTCATCCGTGGTTTCGATGTCATCTGCGATGCGGTGGGTCGTCGGCCGTTGGTCCTCGCGATAGGCCCACAGCTTCATTCGGTAGTTGAAGTCCTGCCAGATGTGGGGGTACTCGTCCTCCATCGCCAGATAGGCCACATAGGAGGCAAAGGACTCGTTCAGCCACAGGTCGTTCCACCACTTGAGCGTCACCAAGTCGCCGAACCACATGTGGGCGAGTTCGTGCATGAAATACTCCGCCCGACGGACGATCTGGTCCGCTGTCGGCGGCTCCTTGAACACCACGGTGTCCGTATAGGTGATGGCGGCGACATTCTCCATTCCCCCCCAGTTGAACTCGGGTACGAAGAGCTGGTCGTACTTGCCGAAGGGATAAGGCTCACTAAACAGAGCGCTGTAGAAGTCGATGCCGCGCTTGGTGAGATCGAACAGCGGGGCCGCATCTAGATACCCGGCGTTCGACTTGCGGGTGTAGAGCCCAAGTGGGATCCCGTTGTGTTCGTCGAACACTCCGACGTAGTCGCCGGCACAGATCGCCAGCAGGTAGGTGCTAAACGGTCCCTCTTCGGCAAAGACCCGACGGGTCCGCTCTCCCGGGAGCTCTTCTACGTCGATCTCCCGACCAGCGGTGACCACGGACCACTCGGCGGGAGCCGCGACACTCACCGCATACGTCGCCTTGAGGTCGGGCTGGTCGAAACAGGGAAACACCCGATGCGCCGAATATGGCTCGAACTGGGTGTACAGGTACTCGGCCCCATCCTCGGGGTCGGTAAACCGATGGAACCCTTCACCGGTGTGATCGAACGGACGCTGGTAGGCCACATGGACCTCGTTTTGGGCCTCGAGATCGGCCGCAGGCAGCGAAATACGCTCACCGTCCCAAACCGGTGCGACCTCGACTCCGTTGATCGTCATCCGCTCGATGTGGCCGCCAAGCCACTCGATGAATGTGTCGCCGCCACGATGCTCGAAGGAGATCGTGACATCGCCGCTAAAGGATTTGGCGCCTCTTTCGAGATCGAGATGCAACGAGTATTCGATGTTCGAGATGGCCTCGAAACGCTCCTCTGCCTCAGCGCGGGTAAGCCGATCAGTCGCCATGAAAAAACCTCCGAACACAGACTCACCGTGCGGCGAGCGTGAGCATTATTGCGCGTGCCTAACCCGCCGAATCCTGGATCATCTCCTCGAGCATGGCTCGGGCGGCGTCCGGCATCCCTTCAGCCAAGGATCTCGGATCAAACCCGAGCTCCTCGCGCGCCTTCGAATCATCACCTAAATAGGTGACCCCGGAGGCGAGTCGGAGCCGCTCGGCCGTACGCCGCAACGGTCTGAAGACGGCAGATACCGGACCCACCACGGCAGCGGCTCCCTTTGCAACCCACGACGGAACCGCGATCGGCACCCGCTTCTTACCTGCGGCGGTGGCAGCCACGATCAACGCCTCACGAACAGTGTGCGATGGGCCGCCGATTATGTACGCCTCACCCGGTCGACCGAACTGCATGGCGAGCACGTGGGCGTGAGCGACATCCATGACATGCGCCCAGGAGTAGGACGGTGCAGCGGCGACAGCGATCACCCGGCCGAGCATCGCTCGGGTGACGAGTCGTGCCATCGCGCTGGTATCTCCGGGTCCGTAGACCATGCCTGGCAGCAACGCCACGATTGGCACCCCGGCATTCATCATCGGTAGTGCGACTCCGAAGTGCGCATCGGCTCGGACCCTGTCGTATTCGGTCAGATGCTTGCCGCTGAAGCGGTGACCTTCATCGACCGCGCGACCCTTCGTGTCTGAAAAGACGTTGAGCGTGCTTGTAAATATGCACTTGGGAATGGCGAGTTCGCGCACCAGTTCGAACACGTTGCGAGTGCCCTGCACGTTTATCGCTTCCATCAGACGCCGATCCGAGAAAGCGAGCCGGTGGCCGGCACTATGAAAAACGCCGTCGACTCCTCGTACCCCGCTCCGCATTCCCTCCTTGTCGGTCACCGAGCCGACGTGGGGTCGGACCCCGTATTCGGAGATGTCCCGTGCGTCTTGCTTGGTTCGCACAAGCGCAGTCACATCGTGGCCGGCACCAAGAAGCTGCGAGGTGACATATCCGCCGACGAACCCTGTCGCTCCTGTGACGAAGTAGTGCACGAGTTAGATGCTACGAGATCGACTCATAGACCGAGCAGGACGGGGTCAAGACGGTCAACAACCGTCACCCCCATGCCGTCCAATCGTTGTCTGGAATCGGGGGTGCGCACCACTGCGATCACGTCCATTCCGGCGCCAAGAGCGGCAGAGGCTCCGGCATCCGTATCTTCGATTGCCCAGGTACCCCCCGGAATCTTGCCAAGCAGCTCGAGGGCCATGAGGTAGACATCCGGATTCGGTTTTGGCGCTGCGACCTCATCGCCGGCGACCGATACGGCAAACCGATCCCTCAGGTCGGCGACCCGCAACGTCAAATCGAGGCGTTGCCGGGGCGAGGCCGAGGCGACAGCCACAGCAATGCCGGCCTCGGTAACGGCATCCAAGAGCTCTACCGCGTCGGCAAATACTTCGAGACCGCGATCGAACGATCCTGCCAGAGCTTCAAGCAGAATCGGCCACACCTCGCCCGGGTTAGGAAGGGATTCAATAGCCGTGAGCGCCTCGTGGGTGGGAATGAACCCGAGCCCGGTACACGCCTCGATGTCGGTCGCTGTTGCTGGATGGCCGAGATCGCCGAGCACCTGCATCCAGGCAGCCCGACTGTGTGGCTCGGAGTCGACCAGAACTCCATCACAATCGAACACGACCGCAACAGGGCGTTCGATCACTCCGACGCGCTCTCCCTGATGAGCTCGGAGACACGACGTGGATCAGCCTTACCGCCGGTGGCTTGCATCACCTGGCCCACGAGGAAGCCGATCAGCTTGCCGTCACCCTCCGCGATCCTGGCTATCTCCTCCGGATGGGCTGCCACGACTGCTGCGACCGCTTCGGCGAGGGCGCCCTCATCGCGAATCTGGATGAGGTCGAGCGCCTCGGCAGCCTTGCGAGGTGAACCGCCTCCCTCCAGAACCGCATCGAGCACCGACTTGGCTGCCGTCGAAGACAGGTCTCCGGCTTCGACCATCGCGATCAACTCGGCGAGCGCGCCACCATCGAGGAGCAGCGCACCGGAGTCGACGCCCTCTCGATTGAGGTAGGCCGTCACCTCACCCGTCAGCCACTTGGCGACCTGAACCGCAGAGGCACCTGAGGTCACAGCGTCATCGAACAACCTGCCGAGTCCACCGCCCACAAGAACCCGAGCGGCGCCAGCATCCACGCCGGCCGTCTCGAACCTAGATCTCGCCTGTGCTGGCAGCTCGGGAAGACCAGACCGGAGATCGGCAACGATCTCGGGAGTCACGACCAGGGGCACCAAATCGGGTTCAGAGAAGTACCGGTAGTCGCTCGCTTCCTCCTTGGAGCGTCCCGATTCGGTCCGCCCTGCCTCCTCATCCCAATGACGGGTTTCCTGAGCGATGGTCCCGCCATCGTCGAGGACCTTCGCCTGGCGTTCGATCTCGAAGGTAAGGGCCCGTTGCAGACTTCGCATCGAATTCATGTTCTTTACCTCGACCTTTACCCCCAACTCCTCATCTCCCGGAGCGCGCAGGGAAATGTTCGCATCGAAGCGCATGCTCCCCTCTTCCAGACGGGCATCGGAAACGTCCAGCGCCAGAGCGATCCCACGAACTTCCTGTGCATACGCCCTCGCCTCTTCGGGAGTGCGAATATCCGGTTCGCTGACTGCTTCCATGAGCGGGATGCCAGCCCGGTTGAAGTCGACCAAGGCGCCTCCCGACGACCCGATCCGACCGCCCTCGCCCAGATGTGTGCTCTTGCCCGTGTCTTCTTCCAGGTGCACCCGGGTTATCCCGATCCGGCGATCTCCGGCTTCGGTTGACACATCGAGATGGCCATTGGCACAAAGCGGCAAGTCGAACTGCGAGATCTGGTAATTCTTCGGCATGTCCGCGTAGAAGTAGTTCTTGCGGTGGAACAGCGAATGCTCAGTGATATCGCAATCGAGTGCCAGTCCAAAACGCATCGTCCATTCGATGGCCTTCTCATTGGGAACCGGGAGTGCTCCGGGGAGGCCCAGGCACACAGGGCAAATGTTCGTGTTCGGTTCCGCCCCGAAATCGACCGGGCAACCACAGAACATCTTGGAGTCGGTGCGAAGCTCGATGTGAGTCTCGATGCCGATCACGACTTCCCAGTTCACGCCGCCCCCTCCGAACTCGCCATCTGCGGCCTGACGTCGAACCCGGCCAGATCCTCAACCGCCTTGGCGACCTGGAACAACAGCGGCTCGCCGAGAGCCGGCGCCAGCACCTGAAAACCAATCGGCAACCCGGCATCGTCGACCCCTATGGGAACCGAGATCCCCGGATCGCCGGCAAGATTGCTGGGGATGTTGCAGATGTCACTGAGGTACATCGCCAATGGATCGTTGGCTCGCTCTCCCACCGTAAATGCCGTCGTTGGACTGGTGGGAGTCACCAGTACGTCAGCCTGCTCATACGCCTGCTTGAAGTCCTCGATCACCAGGGTGCGGACCTTCTGTGCCTGCCCGTAGAAGGCGTCGTAGTACCCGGCCGACAACGCATAGGTGCCGAGCAGAATCCGCCTGGTGACTTCGGGCCCGAATCCTGCCGCACGCGTGGCCGCCATCATTTCCTCAACGGTCTCGCCGCCGTCGACTCGAAGCCCAAAACGAACTCCGTCGAACCTGGCGAGGTTGGCCGAGCATTCAGCTGGGGCGATCAGGTAGTAGGCGCTCAGCGCGTAGGCCGTACTGGGAAGCGACAGCTCCCTGATCTCAGCTCCGGCACCCTCAAGCCGCTCGAGCATGCCGCGAAAAGCCGCCGCTACTGCAGGTTCAATGCCGTCGCCGGATAGTTCTGTCACCACTCCGATTCGCAAACCGTCCACTCCCTGGTCGAGTCGCGACCCGAAGTCCGGAACCTCCCCGCGATACGACGTGGCATCTTCGGGATCGTGTCCCGCGATCCCCCCCAGGACCATGACGGCATCCTCGACATTGCGGGTGATCGGCCCTATCTGATCGAGGGAGGACGCAAATGCGATAAGTCCGTACCTGCTCACCAACCCGTAGGTCGGTTTCATCCCGACGACCCCACACAATGACGCCGGCTGGCGGATCGAGCCACCGGTGTCGGAGCCGAGCGCTGCAAACGCCGAACCGACCGCGACCGCCGCGGCCGATCCTCCACTCGAGCCACCCGGCACCCGCTCCGGATCCCATGGGTTGCGCGATGCGCCGTACGCCGAGTTCTCGGTCGATGAGCCCATCGCAAACTCATCGAGGTTGGTCTTGCCGACGATGACCGCACCGGCTTCGTGCAGCTTGGTCACCGCAGTCGCGTCATAGGGCGGAAGCCATCCGGCCAATATCTGCGACGCCGCGGTCGTTTCCACACCGCGCGTCACCATGTTGTCCTTTAGGGCGATAGGGATCCCCTGCAACGGCCCCCGGTCTTCGCCCTTGGCAAGGTCCTCATCGGCCTTTCGTGCGGCCGCCTCGGCACCCTCGACATCGATGGTGAGGTACGCATGAAGGTCGGCTTCCGTCATGGCGGCGCGACGCCGAACAGCTTGAAGCAGCTCTACAGAGGAAAGCTCGCCGGAGCGCAGAGCCCGTCCCGCCTCACCGATCGTGAGATCGGCTGAGTCGGTCACGAGTCCTCCAGAAATGCAGGGACCCGGAAGAACCCTTCAGTATGATCCGGGGCCTGGGCCAGCACCTCTTCACGGTCGAGCGTTGGCTCGATGTCGTCGCTGCGGTGGGCGTTGACCATCGGCAGCGGGTGAGAGGTGGGTGCAACGCCCTCGGTGGGCAACGCCTGGACCCGCGCAGCATGCTCGAGGATGTCTTGAAGCTGCGCTCCATAGGCGGCGAGCTCTTCCTCGGACAGCCCGAGGCGAGCGAGCCGGGCAACCTTTGCGATGTCAATCTCTACAGGCATGCGCTGCGATGGTACCCGGGGACGAATCGAGGCCAGATCCCACATGGCGTGTCTCGGAGATCAGCGTTTCCGGCCCCGAAACCCAGAAAGCCTCCGGCTCGGTGCCGGTCTCTAATTGGTAAGGAACCGCTGCAGAACCGACCACCCGTCATCGAGAGCTGTGATCGACACCGATTCATCGGCCCGATGCGCCAAAGCAACCTCTCCCGGTCCGAAGTTCACCGCCGCTATGCCCCGTTCGGTCAGGCGAGCAACGTCGGTCCAGGCAGTCTTGGCGGCGACCTTGGCAACACCGCAAGTCTTGAGCCTCGCAACATGTCGATTGTCGGTCGGGATCGGTGCGGCCGCAGCCCGGTCGATCACCTCGAATTCGTCGGCAGCCGCGCACACCTCGGCCAAGATTCGCTCAGCCTCCTCTGCAGATCGATCCGGCGGATAACGGTGGTTTACGTTGAGAGTGAACGATCCCGGGATCACGTTGCGAGCAACGCCGCCCGACGCGGTCGTGACCACAAAGGTCTCCTTGAAGATGAGGCCGGCGACATCCATGTCCCGGGCCCGACGTCGATGCATCTCGGCGAGCCATTCCCCCGCCTTCGTCACCGCATTCTCGCCGAGCCAGGGCCGCGCACTATGTGCGGCCAAACCGTTGAATGAGACGGTGGCGTTCATCGTTCCCTGGCAACCGAGTTGGAGCTCGTTGTCGGTCGGTTCCATCACCACCGCCAACTCGGCTTCTGCCAGATGGGCAACCTGGTCGAGCACACTCTCTAGGCCGTTCTCCGCCGAAGGGCCCTCCTCCCTGTCATAGAAGACAGCCACGACGTCGTAGGGGCCTTCGGCCACAGCAGGGCTCTCCAATACAGCCAGCATCAATGCGAGGCCGGACTTCATGTCGGTCGTACCCAGCCCGTGGACACGTTTCCCATCGACACGAGCCGGCAGATTCCCGTTCTCCGGCACCGTATCGAGATGGCCATAGAGATCGATGCGAGGCTTGCCGGTCTGATGGCCGGCAACCAACGATTCGCCGACTAGCTCGGTGGCGACGGTCGACGAGAGCCGGTCGGCAATTGCGTCACGCAGAAGACGCTCATCTCCTGTGACCGATGGGATGTCGACGAGCCAGACCAGATCCTCGACCAGGCTCACACCGGGACCTCGAAGACCCGCAGCGCATCGTTGAGCGAGGTCTTCTCATCGGTTGATTCCTTGCGGTGACCGACAATCAAGGCGCACGACAGTTCGTAGGTACCGGCGGGGAACTCCTTGGGACGGGACCCTCGCAGCACTACCGAATTCGCCGGCACCCGGCCGCGATGTTCGATCGGTTCGGACCCGGTTACGTCGATGATCGGAGTCGATGCAGTGATCGATACATTGGCCCCGAGGACCGCACCCTGTTCCACAACAACGCCTTCGACCAAAATACAGCGGCTCCCGATAAAGGCGCCGTCTTCCACGATCACCGGGCGAGCCGAAGGTGGCTCCAACACGCCGCCGATGCCGACTCCCCCACTGAGGTGGACGTTCTTGCCAATCTGGGCACAAGACCCAACGGTCGCCCACGTGTCGACCATCGTCCCTGCTCCGACGTATGCGCCGATGTTGACATAACCCGGCATGACGACAACCCCCGGCTCGCAAAACGCCCCGTAGCGAACCGTCCCCGGTGGCACCACCCGGATCCCTTGCTCAGCCAGGCCAGTCTTGGGAGGGATCTTGTCGTGAAATTCGAGTGGTCCCGCCTTCCAGGTCTCCAGATCGGCAAGGCGGAAATAGAGCATGATCGCCCGCTTTATCCACTCGTTGACTATCCACTCTCCATCCGTCTTCTCGGCGACACGGATCTCGCCGACATCGAGGCTGGCGATGGTGGCGTGGACGGCGTCGACGGCGTCCGGAAGCAAGTCGAGATCGGCGTAAGCCGCGTCGATCAGTTCTTGGTGCTCAGGCATTTAGTGCCCCGACCGCCGGCGTTTGGCGCGTTCAGACCGCCCAGTGACACCCCTCGCTGCGTCCTCGTCCTCGAACGCACCTTTGGGTGCGCCTTCGTCCTGCGTCCTTGCGAGAGACGCCTCTGCCCCGCCCTCAACATCACCAACGCCACCGGCCAGGGCACGAGTAACCACCTCCACCGCTGCAGCGCACTCATCGACCGTTGGAACAAGCGCCAGACGAACATGCCCCTCACCACCCGGACCGAACGCCCGCCCCGGCGACACCACCACTCCTTCACCGAGCAGACGCTTCGTCGCTGCAAGGTCGTCTTCGACCTTCAGCCAGAGGTACAAACCGGCCTCCGAGCCAACGACCTCGAGACCCGCAGACTCAAATCCCTGACGCATCACCCTGCGCTTTGCTGAGAATATCTCACGCCGCTCCGCGGCATGCAGATCATCGGCCCATGCCGCCGCTGCCGCTTCTTGGACGAACTCCGGGGAGGCGACGCCGACAGAGGAACGCAAACGTCGAAGGACCGCGATCGCGGCAGGATCACCGACAACTGCGCCGCTGCGATAACCGGTCATTCCCGAGCGCTTCGAGCAAGAGAAGAAGGCCAGGGCGCCGGTCACCCCCGAGTCGGCGACCTCGAGGACAGATGTCGGGGGTTGATCGGCGTACACATCCCCGTATGCCTCGTCCGATAGCAGCAGCGTGTCGGTCTCACGGCACTTGGAATACAGCGCTGCAAGGTCGTCGCGCGAAGTGACTGCCCCGGTCGGATTGTGGGGCGTGCAGACCCACAGCAGTCGGAGCCTTTCCCAAGCACTATCGGGAACGTCTCCCACCCGCAACACGAAATCGCCGCTGAGCACAATTGGCATCGCAACGGCGCCGGCAAAACGAGTACCCCGTTCGTACACCGGATACGTCGGAGTACCCCAGGCGACAACGTCTTCACCGGAAGGGTCGATGAACCCGAAAGGAGTTGAGAAGATTGCTTCCTTTGCCCCACTCACAGGCATCACCTGGGTCGTCGGGTCGATTTCCACCCCGAAGCGGCGGTCTGCGTATCCGGCCACTGCCTCACGCAGCACCGCCAACCCGGCGGTCTGCGGGTATTGGGTGACCTCGGGTACCGCGGCCCGCACGGCGTCACGAATAAACGACGGCGTTGGTTCATGCGGGTCGCCGATCGAGAAATCGATCAGCTCCTCGCCGGCATCGCGCATGCGTCGCGCGGTGTCCTGGATTTCGGTTATTGGATAGGCCCCAAGCTGGTCGAGCACGGGATTGGTGCGCATGACCAAACGGTAGCGGGAGGTCTCAACCACACCGCGATCTACGATCCCCCTATGAACTCGCGCCGTTATCGCCAGATCGTCATCGGGTCGACGGCGTTGCTGGTAGTGCTCGTCGCTTTGGTGTGGATTCTCAACCCGAATGGCATCGATGTTGCACTTCCAACGCCGATCGAAGGGGTCTTCCCTCTGCCGGGCGACACCGTGGTTCTGCAGACGGCGATCGAAGTCGATCTACCGATCGGTTATTCGGTATCGCTGGAGGTCGACGGAGTCCTGATTCCGCAAAGCGAGGTTGGGGTGACTCCAGCCGTTGGTCGTTACATCTGGCAGCCGGGTCCAGCAAAGCTCTTCGAGGCGTGGAGGGCCGGCGAACACACGGTCACTATCCGCTGGGACCGAATCTCGGGAGGCGGACCTGATCCCGGCGAATTCACGTGGTCGTTTCGAATCGTCTGATGGTCGGGAATCCGATCCTCTCCAGGTAGGTTGGCAAGCAAGCATGAGTGCACTCAAGGAATTCCGAGAACAGAAGGACCTCTATCTGGGTTCAGCGCCGGATTCTCCAATTGGTGACACGACGGGGTTCGAAGGCCTCGACTATTACGAGGAAGATCCGAGTCTCAACCTGGATTTGGAAATGACGCCCGGCGATGGTTCGGATGTCCGGGTGCAGACTTCCGACGGCCAGGAGCGTGTCTACACCCGCGAGGCGCTGGTTTCGTTCGAGATCGAGGGTGGCGAGGTAACCCTGACGCTCTACGGAACAAACCATAACGATGGCTATTTCCTGCCATTTCGCGACTCGACGTCCGGCAAAGAGACCTACGGCGCCGGTCGCTTCATCGATGTCGAGCCGGCCACCGGGGGCAGGGTGAAGATCGACTTCAACCTGGCCTACAACCCCTACTGCGCCTACAACGACGGGTACTCCTGCCCACTGCCACCTGCCGAGAACTGGATGTCGGTCCCGATTCGCGCCGGCGAGAAGACGTACCCCTAGGTCTAGTCGCCGTCGAGCACCGACCGACCCTCGGTCAGCAGGCGCTGGAAACTCTCCTCGTCGAGCACCGGTACACCGAGACCCTCGGCTTTGGCCAGCTTCGAACCCGGACCTGCCCCAGCAACCAAAGCCGACGTTCGGCCCGAAACCGACCCGGTCACCTTCCCTCCGCGATCCTCCACCGCCGCCTGTGCAGCCTCGCGTGAGAAGGCATCGAGAGACCCGGTGAGCACGACGTTGACCCCGTCCAAGGCGACGGTGTCAACACCTTCGGGCTGTGGATCAGCCAGGCGAACGCCTGCCTTGGCGAGTTTCTTCACCAGGCGTCGGTTGGCCTTGTCCTGCGACCAGCCGA
Source organism: uncultured Kiloniellaceae bacterium (assembly GCA_964194935.1). GTDB lineage: Bacteria > Actinomycetota > Acidimicrobiia > Spongiisociales > UBA11373 > JACZWZ01. Next base: position 14,324 of record CAXMOL010000067.1, on the reverse strand, counting down.
CAACAGACGCAGCGATCTCGGGGCCCACTCCCTCGATATCGGCCAACTCCTCCTCGGAGGCAGCCAGCAGAGCGTCGAGGCTGCCAAACCGACGCGCCAGCAACCGCGCCATCGTCCCCCCAATCAGCGGCACGCCCAAAGCAGTAATGACACGGGCAAGAGGCCTATCCCTCGCGGTATCGATCGCGGCCAGGAGATTCCCTACCGAGACCTCGCCCCATCCCTCACGCCCCAACAGGTCGTCTGGCTTTAGGCCGAAAAGGTCTGCAGCGTCTTGAATCAGCCCTTCGCTGAGAAGCAAATCCACGGTCTTGAACCCCAGGTGCTCGATGTCCATCCCACCTCGACCGGCGAAGTAGGCCAAGTGCTCACGGAGTCGACTGGGACATTCGAAGCCGCCGGTGCACCGGGCGACCGCCTCGCCCTCTGTTCTGACGATCGGATTGCCGCAGAACGGGCAGCGCTTCGGCATCCTCCACTTCTTCTCGGCACCCGACCGCAGCGACGGGACCGGGCCGATCACCTCGGGGATGACGTCACCGGCGCGGCGCACCACGACCGTATCCCCCACCCGCACATCCTTGCGGGCCACCTCGTCGGCATTGTGCAATGTGGCATTGGTGACGGTCGCCCCACCGACGAAGACCGGCTCGAGAACCGCATATGGGGTCACGGCACCGGTTCGCCCGACGTTGATCCGGATGTCTCTGAGGACGGTCGTCTGCTCCTCCGGTGGGAACTTGTAGGCAAGCGCCCAACGGGGACTCTTGGCGGTATATCCCAACTCAGCCTGTTCGGCCAGATCGTCGACCTTCATCACCACACCATCGGTCTGATACCCGAGGTCATGCCGGCGACGTTCCATCCCTTCCACATAGGCGACCACTCCGGCGAGGTCATCGACATGGCTCGACTCAGGGTTCACCGGCAAGCCGGTGCCGGCAAGCCAATCGAGCGTCTCTGTATGCGATTTTGGTTGTGGGCCACCTTCGGCCATTCCCAATTGGTAGATCCACACCCCGAGACGCCGGGAGGCGGTAATCGTCGAATCCTTCTGACGCAACGATCCGGCAGCAGCATTACGCGGGTTGACGAACAACCGCTCCCCAGCTTCAGCTTGAGAGCGGTTGAGTTCTGCAAAGGCTGCATCAGAGATGTACACCTCGCCCCGGACCTCCATAACCGACGGATGCCCAGAACCCATCAACGACAGCGGCACCTGGGCAACGGTGCGGATGTTTGCGGTGACATCCTCCCCGCTCCTGCCATCACCCCGAGTGGCCGCCCGGGTGAGCGTTCCGTCCTCGTAGGTGAGAGAGATGGCGAGACCGTCGATCTTCGGCTCACAGGCGTATCCAGAGGGCGTCCGTCCCAGGTGGCGCGCCAGACGCCCTTCCCACGCCTCGAGATCTTCAGTCGACTCGGCATTGTCGAGTGAGAACATACGAGCCCTATGGGCGACTTCGGCGAACAGGTCTCCCACCGGCGATCCAACTCGCTGCGTCGGTGAATCGAGCGTCACCAAAGACGGATCGGCCTCCTCGAGGACCAGCAACTCACTCAGCAGGGCGTCGTAAGCCGCATCCGAGATCTCAGGCTCGTCGAGCACGTAGTAACGGTGCGAATGAAGTCGCAACAAATCGCGCAGCTCAGCGGCGCGTTTCTCACTCAAACCACAACCCCCTGCAATGCGGCGGTGATGGTTCCACCTCCGAGGACTTCATCACCTCGATAGACGACACCTGCCTGGCCCGGGGACACTGCTTCCTGCGGCGAATCGAACCAGATATCCCAGCCGTCATCGGTCCGTTCCAAACGCGCCGGCACCGATCCCGATCGGTAGCGAAGCTGGATCTCGATCGACGGGTCGTCGGGGGGCTCCCCCGCGGTCCAGGACACATCGGTCAGCGAACAGCCCCCTGCGAGCAGAGCACTTCTTGGTCCGATCACAATCCTGCCCTCGACGGGCTGCACCGCCACCACAAAGCGCGGCTCACCGACCGCAACGCCGAGACCCTTGCGCTGACCGACCGTAAAGCCGGTCGTTCCGGAGTGCTCGCCGAGCACCGTCCCGTCGAGGTCCACGATTTCGCCGGGGCGATCCGCCTCGGCAAACCGTTCCCGGATCAGATCGCGGTAATCGCCGGCCACAAAGCAAAGATCCTGACTATCCGGTTTGGCTGCGGTCCTGAGTCCGATGTCGGCGGCGCGCGCCCGTACCTCCTGCTTCGTCATATCTCCGATTGGGAGCCGGATGTGCTCGAGTCGCTTCTGATCAAGCATGTGGAGTACGTACGACTGGTCCTTGGTCGGGTCCACGGCCCTCATTAATCGCCTGCGCCCGGCGTCACCCACGACCCTGGCGTGATGACCGGTCACCAGGACATCACAGCCGAGCGACTCCATACGATTGAAGAGGACGCCAAAACGCACCCGCCTGTTGCATTCGATGCAGGGGTTCGGGGTGCGCCCGGCCAAATATTCGGCGCCGAAGCGATCGACCACCTCCCGGGTGAACTCCTCGACATGGTTGAGCACGTAGTAAGCAACCCCGAGCCGGTCGGCGACACTGCGTGCATCTTCGGCATCAGACACAGTGCAGCAACCGGTCACCGGAAGGCTGCCGTCGGGCCCCTCCCACTGCTTGACGGTGACGCCAATGACGTCGTGACCGGCATCGAGCATGAGCGCTGCAGCGACGCTGCTATCGACGCCTCCCGACATCGCGACAAGCGCCTTCATCGGAGATCCTCAACGCACTCGACAACTGCGGCTGCGGCGAGGTCTCCATCTGCCGGTCGCGAGGTCCACCCGAAGCTGACTCGCACACCCGACCTGGCGGCCCGTTCGTCGAGGCCCATCGCCGACAAGACGTGGGAGACCTCGACGGCACCGCTTTGGCAGGCAGAGCCGGAGGCCGCCGCCACACCGAGAGAATCAAGCCGGATCAGCAAGGTCTCGGCATCGATCCCCGGAATCATGAAGTGGGAATGCTGGATCAGCCGCTGCGCCACCGCAACGGTGAAGACGACGTCAGGGATCGCCGAGGACAACCGCTGCTCGAATCCATTGCGGGTCGCACCCACATCGGCGCGGAACCGATCCCGGTCCTTTGCAGCAGCCTCCATTGCAGCAACCATCCCCACGATTCCAGCCACGTTGTGAGTGCCCGATCGCCGTCCGGTCTCCTGTCCTCCTCCATGAAGCACGGGCTCGAGCTCGATCTGACGCTTGGCGTGAAGCAACCCCACCCCTTTTGGTCCGCCAAATTTGTGGGAAGCGAGCGTCACCAGGTCGGCTCCGAGGGACGCGATCGTGAATTCTTCCGACACAAAAGCCTGAACCGCATCGGTGTGGACGAGCACGCCTGGATGCACTGCCCTGGCCGCAGCCGAGATCTCAGAAACCGGCTGGCGCACCCCGGTTTCGTTATTCGCAGCCATCACCGAAACCACAGCCGTATTCGAGTCAACAGCACTCGCCAGTTCTGATGGATCCACGACACCTGCCTCATCGACGCCAACCACCGTCACATCCCGCCCCAACCGGCCCAGGAAAGCCGCCGTTTCCAGCACCGCCTCATGTTCGACCGCAGTCGTGACCACGCCGCCGCCCGAGGCGAGCGATGGTCCGGCAACACCCAGGTTGTCCGATTCGGTTCCGCCTCCGGTAAAGATGATGTCGAGCGGGTGGTCGGCTCCCAGCAAGGATGCGGCTCGCTCGCGGGCATCCTCGAGGGCACCCTTGGCGCGTCTGCTCACCGCATGGAGGCCCGACGGGTTGCCGAACAAGTCACCGAGATACGGGGCCATGGCATCACGCGCTTCGGGGCGCATCGGCGTCGTTGCGGCGTGATCCAGATAGAGAGTCGGGCTGTTATCGGACATGGCGGTTACAGCTTGCCAGAACCACAACGTTGAACCATCACCGTCCCGGATCGGCTGGTTCGAATGCGCTGACAGCAGCTGCTACTTCGTTCACAAATCCGATGAAAGCAGCCTCGTATCGAGTCGGATCAATATTCCACAGCGCGTCGGGACCGGCGCCGGGGAAGGTCAGTAACAACGCATCGTCGCCTCGCTCTATCGCAAAGGCCGCAGCGGCATCCAACGGGTTCACCGCATCGTCGCGCCCGTGCAAGATCAAGACAGGGGCCGTCCACTCATTGGCTCGCTCGACGTGGTCGATGGCCCCGAGATCGAGCCCGAATCTCATGGAGGCGATGGCTTTGGTCCAGCCGACCGCCCAACCGGGGACACCCCGGTCGGTCCATTCATCCTGGATCGCCGTCGCCAGGCTCAACATCGGCGAATCGAGCACAACTCCGAGAATTCGGTCGGCAGAACGAGACTCGTACAAATAGGTGCCGACGATCGAGCCGCCCGAGCCGTATCCCACGAGAACGAAGTCGAGCGCTCCGGCGCCAAGTCCAAAATCGATCACGGCCTGGATGTCTCGCCATTCGTCGTAGCCGAAGCCGTGCCTACCGCTAGGCGAGGGACCAGCGCCCTCATCATTGCGAAGGCCGGCGATTGCAACCGGATACCCCGCTGCCGTCACCGCCGGGACCATCCGCAACGCCTGACTCTGATCTGCCCCGTTGCCGTGCACGAAGACCACCCACGTGTCATCAACACCGGGTGCGGTCCACAACGGGAGTGGTCCATCGGGTCCGCTGATGACATCGGTGGTTAGTCCAAAGCGACCCACGGCATCGGCACCCCACACCGCCACATCGAGTGAGACCTCGGTACCCGGAGTAAGTCCACCGGTCACTTCGAGAAGGCTGCGCACGATCTGCTCATCGGAACCGGACTCGACCTCGCCCACCACGGCACGGCCGCCATCAAACACGAGGCCCCACACACCGGCGACGTCGGCTCCCCCGTTGTCGCTGAGGATTACACGATCGGGTTCGACCGCTACGACGACGGCTGTGCCCGCTGGCGTCTGGTGAGAAACCGCGAGCCAATTGGATTCGACGGTACCGGCCTGCATCCAACTGGCTACGACCACCAGGGCGCCAGCGACAAGCAGAGCGATGGTCACACCGCGGATCAGCCACAACTTGGCACGTTTGGTCACGTGCGGCGATGCTAGGTGTCAGCTACCGAAAAGGCCCTAGCGTCCGGCGAATGAAGGTGACTTTGAGTCTCGACATTCCGTTTGAGCCAAGCACCGTGTGGGATGAGCTCGAGCAACTCGAGCAACACATCACCTGGATGGCAGACGCCGAGACGCTCACCTTTGTGGGTGCCCAACGTCGAGGCGTCGGGACCGAGATCGTCGTGGTGACGAAAGTCGGACCATTCCGGACGCGCGATCACCTGCGATTCACCCGATGGAGTGTTCCTGCGGTCATGGCGGCCGAGCATCACGGCCCCTTCGTCGGCATGGGGAGGTTCACCCTCGACCCAATCGGGCCCAACGCCACCAGATTCACCTGGACGGAACAAATCCGATTCCCCTGGTACCTCGGAGCAAACCTCGGTGCACTTGTCGCCCGACCGATCCTGCGGCGGATCTGGATCGGCAATCTGCAGCGGCTCAGCGACCGACTCAGCTCCCGGTGAAGTCTGGATCGCGTTTCTCGAGAAAAGCAGAGACCCCTTCAACAGCGTCCTGCGTCCCGAACACTTGGCTGAAGCCCGCAGCCTCCATGCCCAGTCCCTCATCCATAGGGCTGCCCACGCCATCGTTGATCGCTTGCTTTGCCAGTCCCAGTGCTGTGGTCGGCCCGGCGGCGTAACGAGCCGCCGCTGTCATCGCAGCATCCAGCACGTGATCCGCCGGGTGGACCTCATCAGCGATCCCGAGCGCTTGAGCTTCCTCTGCCAGCACCTGGCGACCGCTGTAGATGAGGTCGCGAGCGGCACCGAGACCGATGAGGCGAGGCAGCCGTTGGGTGCCACCGGCACCGGGAAACAACCCGAGCACGATCTCAGGCTGGCCACAGCGGGCATCGTCGGCAAAGAACCTGAAGTCACAGGCCAAGGCGAGTTCCAGTCCACCACCCATCGCAAAGCCGCTCACCGCGGCGATCACGGGCTTCGCCAGACGTTCGAGGCGAACCAACACTCGAGACAACTCCACACCTACCGCGGCGGGATCGTCGCCGGCGTCGAGCGCAGCCTTGAATTCCTTGATATCTGCCCCGGCCGCAAAGTGGCGGCCACCGGTCACTACAACGGCCCTTACCGCATCGTTCTGCGCATCGTCGAGGGTCGAATCAAGATCAGCCACAACCTCCGCCGAGATCGCGTTTACCGGAGGCCGATCAAGGGTGATGACTCCCACTGCACCCTTGATCGCAAATCGTACGGTGTCGGTCACAAGTTCTCCTGACGTCGGCTCGGCACCATCTTGGTCGCTGAGAACAAGTCAGAAGTCGGAAAGTTGGTCCGCCGCCGACCATGGATCAAGGTCGCCGCTTTCGACTGCCGCGGCCAGATCTGAACCGATCCCCGCGTTGAGAGCCTCGATTGCGCGGTCCCGGAAACGAGAGGTGAGGGCCGTCTCCAACTCAGCGCGCCGCCTAGCCCGGCGAGCCTCCTCCAAGCCAGTGCTTCCGAGATGAGCCCGGTGGCGTTCGATCGCATCCCAGACGTCGGGCACGCCGGCTCCTGTCGAGGCGATTGTCTCGATTATTGGAGGCTCCCAATCCAATTCACCACCGAGAGCGAGCATCGCTCGCAAGTCGGCACTCGTGTCACTCACACCCGGTCGATCGGCCTTGTTTACGACGAATAGATCACCGATCTCCAGGATTCCTGCCTTGGCTGCTTGTATTCCATCGCCCCAACCGGCCGTCACGACCACCAGCACGGTGTCGGCCGCGCTCATCACTTCAACCTCGTCCTGCCCGACGCCAACCGTCTCGATCAGGATCCGGTCGAATCCTGCTGTCTCCATGGCAACGAGTGCCTTGGGCGCTGCCGCGGACAACCCGCCCAGATGTCCCCGACTCGCCATCGACCGAACGTAGACGCTCTCATCCAGAATGTGATCCTGCATCCGGACTCGGTCGCCGAGCACCGCCCCCCCGCTGAACGGACTGGTGGGATCGACGGCGAGGACACCAATCGATTCGCCGTCTGCCCGCGCACGGGCGATGAGGCGATCGGTGAGGGTGCTCTTACCCGACCCCGGAGCCCCGGTGATTCCTACGCGGTGCGCCGGTACCGCTGCTGCATACGCATCCGACAGCGCACCGGCAGAACCGTCTCCCCCTTCCTCCACCAGAGTGATGAGCCGCGCCAGCGCACGACGATCGCCCGCAGCAACTGCAGGGACGAGTGCACTGGGATCGAACGAAAGGGGCATTTGGCGAGGATACCGAGGTGATCCTGCGGTACCGTGCCAACGTGCCCAACTGGCGAGAACGCCTCGATTGGATCCTGAGAACTGCCATCACCGCTACGGATCCGGCGAAGTTGGTCGCTGATCGTCTCCACACCGGCCCACCGCTGCCCGAACATGACGAACTAATGATCCTGGCGATCGGTAAGGCGGCAGCTGCCATGGCACGGGGAGCCATCGAGGCCCTCGGAGACCGAGCCCATGGTCTCGCCGTATGTCCGGCTCCAGAATCTCTCCCCGGTTTCGAAGTACTCGTGGGCGAGCACCCCGTCGCTGGTCCCGGATCATTCGCCGCCGGACACCGCCTCCTCGAATCGGCCAGAAGGGCCAGGCCGGGGAGCTTGGTGCTTGTGCTGCTGTCGGGTGGTGCTTCGGCGCTGGCGGAGGTTGCGGCCCCTGGCGTCGGCGAGGAACAAATCCAACATGTCACGTCGTCGCTGCTCACATCAGGACACCCCATCGTCGAGATCAATCGACGACGCTCGGAACTATCTGCGCTCAAAGCCGGTGGGCTGGCCACGGCCGCCCGACCGGCGCTGGTAGCGACCTTTGCCATCTCCGACGTGGCACCCGCGGGCCCCGAGAACATCGGGAGCGGGCCCAGCGTCGGTTCGGATCTATTCGAAGTCCTCGCTGATGGTGCAACCGCTGCGACAGCGGCGGCGAGCGCAGCTGCCAAGTTGGGTCTGGAGCCAAAGCGGCTGGCCGATCCGATCAGCGGCCTGGCAGCCGAATTCGGAAGCTACCTCGGACGGCTCGCAGCAGATCTCCCATCGCGAGGAGCCCTCATCGGTTTCGGTGAGACCACAGTTCGAGTCGACGGCAGCGGTCGCGGTGGCCGCAACCAGGAGGCGGCACTCGCCGCAGCCATGGAGATAGCCGGGAGCGACGTCCTAGTCGGCTCAATTGGAACCGATGGCATCGACGGTCCAACCGACAACGCAGGAGCGATCGTGGACGGAACGACGATCGATCGAGGGCAAGCTGCTGATCTCGATGCAACGGCTCACCTTCGAAACAACGACAGCGCTTCGTATCTCGAATCCGTCGGGGACGTGATCGTCACTGGACCAACAGGGACCAACGTCGGCGATCTGGTCGTGGCCCTAAGACCGTGACCTAGAGCGCGTTTACCGCCTCGACCCCGGGCACACGGTCTTTGAGGATTCGCTCGATTCCAGCTGTAAGTGTCATCGTCGACATGGGGCACCCACCACAGGCACCGACCAATTGAAGGTTCACCGTTCCCGACTCGACGCCGAGCAGCACAAGATCTCCACCATCAGCCTGCAGCGCCGGACGGATGTACTCCAGCGTCTCATTCAGCGATGCGAGGTCGATCTCGACGTCGCTCGCCGGCTCAGTGGTCATGATGTCGTCGCTCATGGCTCCTCGGTGGAGAGGGAACTCGTGGGCCCACATCCTATGTGATGGCCGTTACGTAACCGAACTCTCAACTGTCTCGCGCCGGATAGTCGCTCCAAGACCCGCCAATTTCTTGGCGAATCCCTCGTAGCCGCGGTCGATGTGCTCCACGTTCAATACGGTGGTGTATCCGTCGGCAGCCATGCCGGCAAGGACCAATGCGGCACCAGCGCGAATATCGCACGCGTCGACGGGACAACCACTCAACTGGTCGATGCCACGAATGATCACGTGCTGTCCTTCTATCTGGACGTCGGCACCCATCCGATTCAGCTCCCCCACGTACCGGAATCGGGCCGAGTAGATGTTCTCAGTGATCACCGAAGTGCCCGAGGCTCGCGTCAGTAGCGCAACCATTTGCGGATGCATATCGGTATGGAATCCGGGATACGGCAATGTTGCGAAGTCAACAGGCGCAGGTTGGTCAGGACCGCGCACGGTCACCCAGTCATCGCCGGCCTCCCACTCGCAACCGGCCTCCGCCAGCTTGCGCAGCTCCATCCTGAGATGGTCGGGAACGCAATCGCGGACGGTCACCTCACCACCGGTGATGGCGGCGCCCACCAAGAATGTCCCCGCAGCGAGTCGATCCGGGACGGCTCGGTGGACCGCCGGCGACAATCGCGGCACCCCCTCGATTTCAATCGTCGAGGTGCCGGCGCCATCGATCGAGGCACCCATGCCAGTAAGCAGAGCGGCCAAATCCTGAATCTCGGGCTCACGGGCGGCGTTGCCGATCCGGGTGGTTCCCTTTGCCATGACTCCGGCGAGCAGCAGATTCTCGGTGGCTCCTACGGATGGAAACTCGAAAAAGACCTCAGCACCGCTGAGACCGTTCGGTGCCGAGGCATGGAGTACGCCGTGGATCAGCTCGAATTCGGCGCCCATCGCCTCCAGTCCATCAACATGAATGTCGATCGGCCGGGAGCCGAAGTCATCGCCGCCGGGTAGAGCCACCCTTGCCTCACCCGTCCGCGCCAGTAGGGCCCCGAGAACGAGGATCGATGCCCGCATCCTGCGCACCAAGTGGATCGGTGCCTCGGGGCGCAGCTCGTCGGGAACTTCAATAGATACCGTGGCGCCGTCAAAAGTGCACTCCGCGCCGATATAGGCAAGCACCTGACCCATGAGCTCCACATCGAGGATGCCGGGGACGTTGTCGATCCTGTGGGAGCCGGGAGCAAGAAGGGTGGCCACCAGGTGCTTGAGCACAGCGTTCTTGGCGCCGCGGACCGATACCGACCCCTCGAGACGCGCTCCACCTTCGACTACAAACTGGTCCATAACCCGGGATTGTACGAACCCCGGGGCGTGTCGCACCGCAGAGCTGTAGCCTCGACTCATGCGAGTGGCTATTGCTGCGGATCATGCAGGTTTCGAACTCAAAGAGCTACTGGCCCGCGCCTTGGCTGCCGCAGGCCACGCCGTGACCGATCTAGGGACCCATTCCGACGATCCTGTCGACTACCCCGATTACGCCGCCGCAGTCTCCCGGGCGGTCATTTCAGGCAAGGCCGAACGGGGATTGATCGTTTGCGGATCGGGAGCAGGCGCCTCGATCGCCGCCAACAAGGTCCGTGGTATTCGATGCGCACTGGCGCACGACACCTACTCAGCACATCAGTCCGTGGAGCACGATGATGCCAACGTGCTGGCCCTTGGATCTCGGGTGGTCGGGGTCCGCCTCGCTGAAGAACTTGCGATCACCTTCATGGCCGCTGAGTACAGCCGCGAAGAACGACACGCAAAGCGAATCCAGAAGATCGAGGATCTCGAACGCCATTTCGCCGGCGAGGCCTGAGTCCCGGCGCGGTACGATTCCGCTCCCCAACCGCGTTTTCATGGCACCCAGGTATCACAACCGAGAGCTCTCCGTCCTCGACTTCCAAGAGCGCGTCCTAGCACTCGCCGAGGATCCGAACCTGCCGATCCTCGAGCGGGTCAAGTTCATGGCGATCGTCGCCCACAACCTCGACGAGTTCTTCCAGGTGCGGGTGGCCGGGCTACGTGAGCAAGTGGCGACCGGAGTCATGAAGCACTCGGCCGACGGTTTGCTGCCGAGTGAACAACTCGACGCAGTCCGTGACCGCATCGAAGCGATTGACAGTCGGATGAACCGGGTCTTCGAAGTAGAACTCCGTCCCAGCCTGGCCGAGCACGACATAGACGTCGTGGGGTGGGACGAGCTTCGCTCGGAGGAGCGAAGCGAACTCTCTGCGCAATTCACAGAAGAGATCTATCCGGTGCTCACCCCGCTGGCGGTAGACCCGGCACACCCGTTCCCGTATATCTCGAACCTGTCGATGAACCTTGCCGTCATTGTCCGCGACCCCGATTCCGACAACGACCAGTTCGCTCGCATCAAGGTCCCTCCCCTTCTCCCCCGGTTCCTGGCGAGCAGCGACGAGCGGCTCGTCCCCGTAGAACAAGTTATTGGTGCCCACCTCGGGTCGCTATTCCCAGGGCTCGAAGTGGTCGGATACCACGTATTTCGCGTCACCCGCAGCGCCGATCAGGCCGTAGAAGAAGCCGAGGCGGAGGACCTGCTCGAAGCGATGGAGGCGCTGCTGCAAACAAGGCATCGGTTCTCTCGCCTGATTCGGCTCGAGGTTGAGCAGAAAATGCCGGATGAGGTCCTCGAGCTCCTCATCACCGAGATGGGAATCACCGATTCACGCGAGGTCTACTGCCAAGGGGGCCTACTCAATCTGGCCGGGCTATGGACGGTCTACGGACTCGATCGGCCGGAATTGAAGGAAGCTCCGTGGAGCCCGACTACCCAGCCCGAGCTTGCCGATGTCGAAGCGAAGGAGTCGGTGTTCGATCGCATCGCCCAATCCGACATCCTCATTCATCTTCCGTACGACTCGTTTCGTACCTCGGTCGGGGCGTTCATCGCCACCGCGGCGCGCGATCCAAAGGTGTTGGCGATAAAGCAGACCCTCTACCGGACCGCCGATCCCGGCGATCCGGCTCTCGGCGGCGAAGAGGCGATCGTGAACTCGCTTGTCTCGGCGGCCCAATCCGGCAAGCAAGTGGTGGTGCTCGTCGAATTGAAGGCTCGCTTCGATGAAGAGGCCAATATCACTTGGGCGCGCATCCTTGAAGAGGCTGGTGTCCACGTGGTCTACGGAGTCGTCGGACTCAAGACCCACGCCAAGATTGCTCTTGTCGTCCGACGTGAACCGGATGGGTTGCGCCGCTACAGCCATATCGGGACCGGCAACTACAACCCCAAGACTGCCGGCCTCTATGAAGACGTCGGAATGCTGACTGCTCGCGACGAGATCGGCGCTGATCTGTCCGAGTTGTTCAATGTCCTCACCGGCTTCGCTCACCAGCCCGACTACCGGCGTCTCCTGGTGGCCCCCGAGGGGCTCAGCGACGGAATCATCGAGCGCATCCAGGCTCAAGCTGAACTCGGTGCCAAAGGCCGAATCATGTTCAAGATCAACCACCTCGTAGACCCTGAGGTGATCGACGAGCTGTATGCAGCGTCCAATGCCGGAACGAGGATCGAGCTCACCATTCGAGGCATTTGCTGCATCAGGCCGGGAGTCCCCGAACTCTCCGAGAACATCACCGTGCGCTCCGTTATCGGTCGCTACCTCGAGCACTCCCGCATTTTCAAATTCGGAGCTGGGGACGACGCCGAATATCTATTCGGATCGGCGGACATGATGCCGCGCAATCTGAAAGGCCGGGTGGAGGCGCTGGTCCCCGTCGAAGATCCGCGGCTCAAGCGGCGAATGGAAGAACTGCTGGCAGTCGTGTTTGCCGATGATCGCCTGGCTTGGGAGTTGAACGACGAAACCTGGTCCAAGATCCCCACCGAGGCAGGACTCAACTCGCACCTCCGCTTCCAGTCCCTGGCCCTCACCCGCGCACAAGGCGCCTATCCCGATCCAGAATTGGCACTGGAGACGCCCGATGTCGTCATCGCTGCCGGAGGTATCGTCACCCGGCTCACCGAGAAGGGTCGAACGCGAGTTCTCCTTGTCCATCGGCCCGACTACGACGACTGGTCTTTCCCCAAGGGCAAGGTCGATCCGGGAGAGACCGAGGCAGATGCGGCCCTGCGCGAGGTGGTCGAAGAGACCGGTGTGCGGGCCGGGCTCGGCGACGAACTGGGTACGGTCGAATACGTGGACAACAAGGGAACTCGCAAGATCGTCCGGTATTGGGCCATGGACGAGCTCGGCGGAGAATTCGTGCCCAACGATGAGGTTGACGAAATCCGGTGGGTGAGTCGGCGTAAAGCGCTCAACGCTCTCTCCTACGAGCGAGATCGGGCCCTGCTGCGATCGACGATGGAGCCGACTTGATCTACATCGTCCGCCACGCCCATGCCGGCAACCGGTCCAACTGGTCGGGTCCCGACCACAAGCGGCCCATCAGCCACAAAGGAGTGCTCCAGGCAAAGGCACTCAGCAAGTATCTGGCAAAGAACGGCGCCAAACAGATATTCACGAGCCCGTTCCTGAGATGCGTGCAAACCGTCGCACCGCTCGCCCACCGACTCGGGCTGGGATATATCGACCTTCCTGAACTCTCCGAAGGGGCACCTCCCGAAGGTGCTGCCGCCCTGTTGCGAACTGCCAAGAAGGGCACGGTGATCTGCTCCCACGGCGATGTCCTCGCCAACCTCGTCGGACACCTCGCCGCCCACGGGGCGCCGATCAATCCCAAGACGGAGATTCAAAAGGCCGCCATCTGGAAACTCACTCTCGCCGACGGCCGGGTCACCAAAGCGAAATACATACCACCGCCGAAGATCTGAGGATTACTCAGTACTCAGGGCCCAGTCACGCTGGCGATGAATCCGACAGTCAGGTCAGTCAGTAGATCGAGCATGTCGCTTTGATGTAGCCCTGTTCTCTTTGGCACCGAAAACCCGTGGTCGGCATCACCGACGACCACGAGAGATGCTGACGGGGCGCGATCGGCGACGCGACGGACCAGGTCCGGCGGTCCGAGCCGATCGCGTTCCCCCTGGATGAACAGCATCGCGATGGGAGATGTCAACAGATGCGACGCATCGCGAGGCTCTGTCTTTCCAATTGGCACAAGCGGGTAGCCAAAGAACACCAGGCCCGCCGCGTCGGCATCTGTCTCGGCCACGAAGTGTCCCCCGACCCGACCCCCCATCGACTTGCCGGCCACGATCACCGTGTCGACCCTCTCAGCCAACCGTTCGTACGCAGCAGCGTGACACGCAACCAACCTGTCGAGGCGGTCGGGAGCACGTCGACCCGCCTCCATGTATGGATAGTCAAATGAGAGCGTGGCCAGATCCGCAGCCCCCAGACGACGCCGCAGACCATCCATAAACGGATGCCGTTGCCCTCCTCCGGCACCATGGGCGAGCAGCACGCCCGTCGGCCCCTCTCCCGGACCGGCCAACAACCCGGTGACCTTGGAGCCCGATGTCCACTCGATGCGAAGACGACGAGTCACCAGCGAAAGTTAGCCAATACTCGACCCGCCAGGAGCGCAGGAGGTCAAGGATGTTGAGGGATTCCACCCAGCCGGAGTCGCAA
>CAXMOL010000066.1:0-55259 GCA_964194935.1 uncultured Kiloniellaceae bacterium | reverse complement strand
GGTCGATCCACCAACCGGGCATTGTGAACGAAGCCAACACCACTGCCGATGTCATCCATGGTGTGGCCGGGGAACGCACCCCATGGGGTCACTCCAAGCGGGAAACCGGCGGCGGCCCAAACGTTTACTCCAACCGTGCCGTAGCGGAGATCGTCAACAGCGCGTTCTATGGCCCGACGATTCGCTTTGAGGGTCGGCTTATCGACCAGCACTGTCACGTTGAGCGTTCCCCGCAAACGGTCATTGCAGAACTCGACGGCGCGCCCCAGAAAGTCGGCAGCGTCGGCCCCAGGCAGGTTGACTGCTGCCATCACACGACAGAACGCCTCCTCGGCAAAGGCCGGATGATCGATCTCCGAGTCCAGACCGACGATGGTCGGTGGCAGTTCGTCGGCAGAAGTGCCATAGGTCCGCACGTCTCCGCCGGCGTCCACGACGCGGCGATACCGCTCGATCGATCCGGGGTAATAGGCGCTGCGCTCCGGTCGGGATGCCAGCTTCGCTCCGACCAAATCCAAGAACTCCTCCCGCTGCTCCCACGCCTCCGGGAGCACGATCACCTTGGCTGCGGTGCAGTTGTATCCGGCGTTCTGCAGCAATTGGGTCGCCACATTCTCGGCTTGATACGACATAGCTCGCCTGTCCCATGCCCCGGGCATGACGATCACAGGACTCACATTGCCAAGTTCGCTTGTGATCGGCTTCTTCAACAGCGTCTCGTTTCTTGCCTTGCGGGCGGCACCTTGGACTCCGGAACCGAACACGATGGCGTCATGCGACGACTCCGAACCGGTGATGTGCACCTCATCAACCTCGGGGTGCCGCACCAGGTGATCACCGACACTCGCACCCCCGTAGGACGTCCGGACGAAGCCCGCACTGATCAGATCCGAAAAGGCGTGTTCGACATACGGGCCCATGTAGTCGTTTATCGGGTTGAACTTGAGCATGGCCACATGGCCCTCGACAAAGAGTTTCTGCACCAGGTCGAGAGGGGCGATGCTCGACACATTCCCGGCGCCGAGAACAACCGCAACCGCCGACGTGGCCGTTTCCGGCTTCGTGTAGATACCGCCGAGATGGTGCCGCGCCTGGCCACGGCTTATGGCGGGGTCCATCCTGACTGATGCGGTCCAGCCCGGATAGAGCAGTCGATCCCAACCGTCGCCGGGAAGCACGTCAACCGTCACTTGGCCATCCGGCAGTTCCCTGATCGCCGAGTCGGGAAGTGGAACCTCGCCCCGACGGCCTATCCCTTCAAGGGTCTGCTGGAGGAATCGAGTGGTGCGCAACACCGCCAAGGGCCCTGCGATCCATTCCTCTCCTGCCAGATCACGGTCAATGCCCTTGGCGCGCATTGCATCTGCGACAAGATCAGGAGCGGCTTGCATCGTCCTCGCCCGTATCCCCTCCAAATCGGCAATGCGATCGTCCAGACTCCGCACCGACCAGTCGATCGCCGTGCTGCGCAATGTCGCCAGCGATCGGTCAAGCAGGTACTGCGACGTCGACGCAGTCCGAGGCGAGGTCGAATCCGGTGCACTCACGCTGCCGGCACTCCGAGTGATCTCAACAATGGATACGGAAAGATCCCCGTGGCATGGCCATCGGGCCCGAACCCGATCGAAAGGGCGTAATCACCAACGATCGACACGTCTCCGATCGTCACGGCAAGCAGACCACCGAGCAGCCTTGCGATGCGTTCGGCCCCCTCAGGTTCGCGACAAGCCGCACACGGGCACGCCTCTCGCAAAGTCTCCGCCGAGATGACGTGCGGCGGTCCGTCATCCCACGACACCGTGAGAGACGATTCCTCGGCTTCGATGCGAAGGGGCACGTCCATCTGCTGAGAGTACCGCTGCTGTCTCGACTGCCCATCCGCACCGCATGCCCGAATACCTCGCCGATCCAGCTTCCACCACAATGGAGTCCATGGATACCCCGAGTCTCCGCATTCGCGGCGGCCACCCCGACTTTCTCGATCTTCCCTGGGATCGACCCTTGAAGGAATGGGGCCACCCGCGACGGCTCCTTCTGCCAAAGGGAATCTCCCGCCACGAGGTTCAGTTCTTCGGATACGACACCGGTATCTACGCCATAAAGGAGCTGTCGGTCGACGCGGCACGACACGAATACGACATCCTGCGGCGACTCGAAGACCTCGACGCTCCTGCCGTCGTTCCGATCGGGGTCATCGAACGGCCCTGGCTGGCCCCCGATGAAGAACAATCTGGTGCCGTGATCACCTCATACCTTCCCCACGCCTTTTCGTACCGGGAGGTCCTCTCGGGATCAGGATTTGGTGAACGCCGCGAGCAGATGCTCGACGCGTTCGCACTCCTCCTTGTAGAGCTCCACTTGCTCGGCTGTTACTGGGGAGACTGCTCGCTCTCAAATGTTCTCTACCGATACGACGCCGACCGCATCGCGGTGACAATGGTCGATGCCGAGACCAGCGAGTTGCTTGCCGAGTTGAGTAGCGGACAACGGGAGGCAGACCTGGTGATCATGATCGACAACGTCGCCGGGGGTATGGCTGATATTGCGGCCGCCGGAGATGCAGACCTCGACCACGCCGATCTCGCACTGGGCGAAGACATCGCAGATCGATACCGCAACCTGTGGCGGGAAATCACTCACGATGAGGTAATCGCCATCGACGAACGATTCCGCATCACCGACAAGATCCATCGGATCAACGAACTCGGTTTCGAGATCGAAGATCTGCGACTGCATCCAGAAGGTGGCGGACACCGGCTCACTATCGGCGTAACCGTCGGCGGCCGGACATTCCACACCCGGCGCCTGCGAAGCCTTACCGGCGTCGAAGCCTCCGAGGAGCAAGCCAGGCAAATCCTCACCGACCTCGCCCGCTACCGGGCAAACCGAGGGGATCTCCCCGACGACAGCAGCGCAATCCATTGGAGAGCCGAGGCCTTCGAGCCCCTGATGAACTCGATCCGGAGCCTGGACAACCGGCGTACTGCCGACCCGGTGCAGGCGTTCTGCGATTTCCTCCACCATCGCTACGTCCACTGCGTCCAACTCGGATACGACGTCCCCAATGTCGAAGCATTCGCCGATTGGGTCCAAAGTGGCCAACCGGGTTACCCGATCAAGTGACCTCAAGCCGTCGCACAAGTGAGCCGATCCAAGGGCAATGGCCGAGACAATCACCCTTGGAAACGGCTGGGCATCAGATCTAGCCCTAGCGACCTCGCCCGCAGAAGCAGGCGACTCTGCAGGGCTGCATCGGTTGCCGGCTGAATGGGAGACGATCGATCGCATCGTCCTCAACGACGTCGAAATCGATCATGTCGTCGTGGGCCCCAACGGCGTCTTTACGATCTCGATCGACTCCGATCCACTCCCTGCAGACCTTCGCGACGACGGGATCTACAGAAACGAAGTCCGGGTCACGACGATCGTCAAAAGCGCCACAAAGGCAGCCCACGATCTGCGTCGCAAGGTAGGCGATCGATTGTTCGCCTACCCGATGCTGGTGACATCCATTACCGGCTCGACCAGTCGCCTGGACCGACTCGGCGTCGTGCCGGGTGGGCGGATCGCCGAAGCCATCTGGAACCATCCCGGGCGACCCTTGACCCGTTCCCAGCGCACCGAGACCAACTGGACGCTGCGCAGCCTCACCCGATAGCCAGTCGGCGGTGACCCGCCCCAGCGGGCCAATTGCCGTTCGCCTAGTGACCGCCGCGGGGAACCCCACCGTATTTCATGCGGGTGTCCTCCATCCGGGCGATCGGCATGTCTTCGCCATCGTTTTGGAACCCGCACTCGACAATCTCGCCGATATACAAGGTGTGTGAGCCGCAATCGATTGCCTGCCAGAGCGAACACTCGAGATAGGCGACCGCCTCCTCGAAGACGGGAGTACCGGTCGTACCCTCACGAATCGCACGCTCATTGAGCGTCATCCCATCCTTCGTGGCCGGCTTGGAGAATTTTACGAACGGCCTGGTGTCGTTGCGATCCCACAAGTTGATCGAGAACGCTTGTCCTTCTTCTATGAGCCGATGGGTCAGCGCCTTGCGGTCTACTCCTATCGCCACCAGCAATGGCTCCATCGCCACCTGTGTCACCCACGACGTGGTCATCGCGTTCCACTCGTCGCCGGATCGCGAACCGACCAGGCACAAGACATTCGGAATCGACCACAGAATCTTGTTGGTCGTCTCGGCGATCTGGTCCATTCTGATTGGCCTTTGGTCGGGGCGCGGAGCGTAACCAGGGCATCGCCGATAACCTCTCGGTCGTGCGCATCCTCATAGCCACCGCTGGTGTACTCACACCCGAGCCAGTTGCTGAATTCATCGCACATCTCGTCGGACCGGATAGCAATGTCTTTGTCGTGACCGTCATAGAGGTCCCACGCAGCTTCCTCGACGAGATCAGATCCGAAGAGTGGCACCCTCTCACCGATACCACTTCGGAGTGGGCCACTGAGGAGGACCGGGTCATCGCCCGCTACGTGGATGAACGTGGAGCGCGGATCACCGAGCCGGTGCTCGCAGCCCTGCGCAACCGTGGCATCGAGGCCGAGACCGTGTTCCTCGAAGGAGAGGATCCAGCAACCACCATCATGCATGCCGCAGAAGAACTGGACGCCGAGCTGGTCGTGCTCGGAGCCACCAAGCAACTGTTCGATGAGTCACATTGGGAGAGCGTGTCTGCGCGCGTCATGCGTGACTGCGGACGTGCGGTTCTGGTCATTCCCGCAGCGATTCGCGATGACACCGGCGAAGTGGATCTTCCGACCGCCGAGATCGACGTCCCGTGACGCTGCGAACTCCAGACGATCGATTCTCCGACCTGGTCGATTACCCATTCGATCCCCACTTTGCGGACTGGGAAGGGATGCGTATCCACTACCTGGACGAGGGAACCGGCCCCGTCGTCGTGCTGTTTCATGGAGAGCCGACGTGGTCGTTCCTCTACCGCAAGGTGATTCCGCCATTGGTCGAAGCAGGATTCCGGGTAATCGCTCCCGATTACCCCGGATTTGGTCGGTCAGACAAACCCACCGACCCCGGTTTCTACACCTACGACCAGATGGTGGCAGCGATGGTCGATCTATGTGACTCTCTCGATCTTCGAGATGCCACGGCCGTCGTCCAGGACTGGGGTGGTCCTATCGGGCTTCGCACCGCGGTCGAACGACCCGAACGCTTTCGTCGTCTCGTAATCATGAACACAGCGCTCTTCACCGGACAAGGTCGGGTCACGCCGGCGTTCGAAGCCTGGCGTTCGTTCGTTGAAAAGACCCCGGATCTCCCGATCGAGGTCGTCATGCGTAACGCCTCCGGCAGCGATTGGGGGACCGAGGTCCTCGCCGGTTATGCCGCACCCTTCCCGACGATGGATCACAAGGTCGGAGCATGGCGGATGCCCCTAATCGTCCCCCTGACCGCCGACGATCCCGGGGCGGCGGAGATGCTGGCGGTGTCGGATGCGCTGGCGGGATGGTCGAACCCGGTGCTGGTTCTCTTCTCGGACCAGGACCCAATCTTTTCGACTCGGGTTGGCGAGCGATTCGCCGCAGCCGTCCCCGGCGCCGGGCCACTGGAGACGATCCAGGGAGCCGGGCACTTTCTCCAGGAGGACGAACCGCAGGCGGTTGCCACAGCCATCATCGACTTCCTCGATCGAACCTGATCAGTCGATCACAAACGCCATCTCGGTGCCACAGAAGCCGCCAACCGAGTGATGCGCTCGAACCACGACTTCGTCGACGCTCACAACGATGCCTGCCTGCGAGCGAGTAAACGGCTGCTCGGTTTCGTGAGGATGGGTCAACACTCGTTCGCCAACCACGACCCCATCGACGACGACCTCCCATCGGTCGGCGTATCCGTCCCATCCGATGTCATCCGATCGGATGGTTACGGAGAACGTCAAGGACCCGTCACCGTCCGCAGACGTGGTGACCGCCACCACATCAGCACACTGCTCGACCGCGGCAGTGTCCGAACCGCTGCACCCGCCGATCAGTGCAAGAACGAGCACCCACCAACGCCAGGATCGGCGTATCGTTAGACCATGACGGAGTTCACCGTCCACCTCGCCAACCGCCCGGGGTCGCTGGCCGACCTCGCAGAGCGACTCGCCGACGCCGGCGTCAACATCGAAGCCCTCGCCGCCGTCGGGATGGATGCCTCCGGAACCGCCCGGCTGATCGTCGACGATGAGCCCACCACTCGCCGAGTGCTCGAGCATCACGGTATGAGCTTCGAAGAGCGCCGGGTGATCGTCACGATCCTCCCGGACCGCCCCGGATCTGTCGCCGCAATGACCCGCCAGCTCGCCGACGCCGGCATGAACATCGATGCGATGTATCTACTGCGTTCGTCACCCGACGGCTTGGAGTTTGCGGTGGCCGTCGACGACGAGGCGGAGCGCATCGCCTCCTGATTCCGCCGAGTCACGGTCGCAGAGCAGCAGACTCCGCCGCCGCAAGTTCTGCCGTGTCATCCAGTTGCTGCAAGGACACCCCACCATGGCGCCGCTCCATCCCGCGACGCAACAACTCATCGGCAAATATCGGATTCTTCGGTAGCACCGAACCGTGGAGGTAGGTTCCGAAGCAGTTGTTGGTCACTGCTCCCTCTTCGCCTGTGGAGTCATTGTTGCCGTTGCCCCTGACCACCTGCCCGAGCGGAGCTTGGCCGATGTCGAGCAGCGTGCGACCACCATGGTTCTCGAAACCGACGAGGCGACCGAACTCGGTCGCGACGACGGCATTGCCAATCATCCGACCATCTCCGCCGACCGTATCGGCGTCGAAGACCCCGATGCCCTGAAGCTCGGACCCGTCCGATGCCACAAACCGGCGCCCGAACAATTGATAGGTCCCGCACACGACCAGGAAGGCAACTCCGGAGTCGACTGCGGCATGAACGTTATCCGCTCTGGCGACCAGATCATGGGCGACGCTTATCTGTGAAGTGTCCTCTCCCCCACCTGCCACCACCACGTCCGCGTTGAGCAGGTCATATTCAGTTCCGACCTCGACAAGATCCACCCGAAAGGGAATCGACCGCCATTCGAGTCGCCGACTGAGAGCGATCACGTTGCCGGTATCGCCGTAGATGTTCATCCGACGCGGGTACAAGTGGGCGATGACTATTTCGGTCATGTCCAGGCAGCCGATCGCGCCGTTCCCGGCAAGAGCAGGTCGAGCAGCGACAACATGGCGGTGTAGGTAGGAATGACGTAGATCGTCTCGCCATCGGCCGACAGCGTGACTACCTCGGCCAACGCTTCGCCGAGTCCCGGCTCGGACCAGCTCTCGATCCCGGCATACTTGAGGCGGAGCGCCATGTCGGCGGCGCGGGTGCCGCTGGTACCGATCCTGTGCTCGGTGTGTTGCAGATCTTCGAAACTGACGTCCCACAGCCACGACACGTCGCGACCATCGGCGTGGTTGTCGTTGATGGCGATGAGCACCTGGGCCGGATGTGGAGCATCGACCAGAAGCCTCAGGGCTTGATTGAACCCGGCCGGGTTCTTTACGAGCAGCAGTTTGATACGGCGATCCTTGAAGATGATCACCTGACCCCGACCAAAGGCTGGAGACATCTGCTCGAGGGATGCAGCAGCCGCGATCGGATCGACGCCGAGTTCTGCAGCAGCCAACAGCGCCGCAGTTGCGTTGTATCCGTTGTAGGCACCGGGCACCCGCAGGGCGATTTCCACTCGAGTATCGGCCACGGCAACGGTTATCCGCTGGCCATCATCCTCAGGTTCGGCAGCCTCGAGCAACCCATCCACCTCGACTGCGGGAGCGTCGGGACCATCGGTGCCGTAGAGCACGCCATCGTGAGGCATGGTGCGACGGATCTCGCCAACCGCACCGAACCAAGCGGTGCGACCGACGTCCAGTGCGGCGACAGCGGGATCGTCAGCATTGAGAACGGCTCGTTTGGCTGCGTCCACTGCGATGCCGAGGTGAGCTGCCGTGGCATCCAACTCGCCATAACGGTCCAGTTGATCGCGCGCCAGGTTGGTGACGACTACCAGGCGAGGATCGAGCCTCGGGGCCAACACGCTCACAGCGGCCTCATCTATCTCGAACACGGCCATCTCGTAACCCCGGATACGACCGCGCCGCGATGCCGAGATGAGAACCGTCGCTACCCCTCTCTCCAGATTCGACCCGGTCGGATTGGTGAGTACTGGCTTTCCGCTCCTCTCGAGCGCGGTCACCAGCATCTTGGTGGTCGTCGTCTTTCCGTTGGTGCCGGTGATGATCACGACACCGCCGGGGATGGAGGCCACCAGCTTGTCGATGACACCGCCGTCGATCTTGCCCGCCACCAGGCCGGGAATCGCGGAACCACCCCGCCCGATAAGGCGACTCAGGAACCCCGCAAGGCGACCGAGGCTGACGGCGACGACTAGTCGGAGCACGACGTCACGATACCCGGGGTGATGAGATGGCCTTCAGCTCACCTCTGGAGCGGCGGCAAACTGAGTTCTGAACAAGTCGGCGTAAAGGCCGTCGCTGGCCAGCAGATCGCCATGGCGACCCTCTTCGACGAGCCGACCTCTATCGAGCACGAAGATTCGATCGGCGGCCAGCACGGTTGAGAGTCGATGAGCGATCACGAAGGAGGTCCGGCCCGCCATCACCCGCTCCAAGGCCTCCTGGATCAACGCCTCGGACCGCGCATCGAGATGGGAAGTCGCTTCATCGAGCACGAGAATCTTGGGATCCTTCAGGATCACCCGGGCGATCGCCACCCGCTGTTTTTCTCCTCCTGATAGGCGATAACCCCTTTCACCGACGAACGTCTCATATCCATCGGGAAGCTCGGACACGAAATCGTGAATGTTCGCTGCAGTCGCCGCAGCCACCATCTCGGCATGGGTTGCATCCGGCCGGGCGTATCGCAGGTTGGCGGCGATCGTGTCATGGAAAAGGAAAGTCTCCTGAGTCACAACCCCGATCGCATCCGCCAGCGAGTCAAGGGACATTTCGCGTACGTCGACTCCGTCGATGAGCACTCGACCTTCAGTGACGTCATAGAGCCGGGGGATCAGATAAGTCACCGTGGTTTTCCCGGCGCCGCTGGGGCCTACCAGCGCGACCAGGCGCCCCGGCTTGACGTCGAAGTCGAGACCTTCGAGAGCCCGACCTCTTCCGATGATTTCTTGCGGCGCCTCGACATTGGGCTCGCTCGCCGAACGCCACGAGAAGCGCTTTACGTGATCGAGCGAGGCAGATGCGGCACGGCCGTAGTCGAATGCGACTCCATCGAAAGTGACGCGACCATCGATGTCGCCGATCGTCGCTGGCTCCAGGGGTTCGTCGATGTCTCGCGGAAGATCGAGCACCTCGAACACGCGTTCAAACGAGACCAGAGAAGTCGCCAGCTCGACCCGAGCGTTGGATAGCGCCGACAGGGGGCCATACAGTCCGACGAGGTAGGCCGACAGCGCCACGATCGTCCCGACGGTGAGCGATCCCCTTATAACCAGAACGGCGCCGACCCAGAACACCAGGGCAGTGCCGAAGGCACTAACCACACCAAGTGCCATGAAGAACCAGCGACCGATAAGAGCCCGCCTCACGCCGAGGTCCCTTACCTCGCTGGCGTGCCCGCCAAACTTGATGTCTTCGTCGGCGGTCCGTCCGAACAGCTTTACGAGCAGCGCCCCGCTCAGGTTCAACGTCTCGTTCATCGTGGCGTTCATCCGCGCATTCGCATCCATCTGGTCGCGAGTGACGCCTCGCAAGATCTTGCCGACCCGGCGACTGGGAATGATGAACAGAGGAAGAATGGCGGCCGCAGCAAGCGTCAACCGCCATTCCAGACTCATCATGACAGCCAAAGTGGCGACAGCCGACAGTGAGTTCGATACCAGCGATACCAGCGTGCCGGTCACTGCGGATTGGGCACCTACGACATCGTTGTTGAGCCGGGACATCATCTCTCCGGGTCGGGTGGCCGTAAAGAACCCGAGTGACATCCGCTGCAGGTGCCCGTAGAGACCGGTGCGCAGGTCGAAGATGATTCCCTCGCCGGCGCGCGACGACGCCCATCGCTGCACGACACCGAATACGCCGTTGATGATGGGCACCGCGACCATCCCGATCCCCAACCAGGTGACCCTTCCAAGGTTCTCTTCCGGAATAGCGGTATCGATCAGATCCCGCATGAGAAGGGGGGGAACGAGCGAGACGAACGTAATTACGACAATGGTGAAGAACACGAGCAGGAGCAGTCGGCGGTACGGAACGGCATACGCCATAACGCGGCGCATCAGTTGACGATCTAGACGAGGTCGATCCTGCTCCTCGTCATATTTGATGTACGACCACCAGCCGCCGGAATGGAAGATGCGTAGGTCCCTGTCGTCGGAAGATCAGAGAGTATCGACGTTCGACACCCAAGCGCAGCAGACGGGTCAGCCTCCGGTGGGTGACGGAAGCGACACGAGAAGCGACAAGGGGATCGTCGAGTCCGCCATCGCTGCGCAGGTTTCGGCCAGGACGCCGGTACGACAGAACAGCTGATACACGTACCGACCGTCCACCCAGGACAGCTCGCGCCCGCCATCGACGCTGAACGAGAGCACCTCGTTGTCCGGACTCCCATCGTCGAAAGTCTTGAGACCGACCCGGAGCACTGCCAACTGAGCCTCGCTTCGAGCTGCGGTGTACGGCTCTCCTACCCACAGACCGAACGCGGCCGCAGTCCCGACTCCGAGAGACGCCGTTTGGAGGTCATAAACGAGTTGGCTCGAAACATGAGACACACCTTCCGGCGCCAACTGGGGGAATTCGACCCCCGGAAGCATCTCGGCGATTTCGCGCCTGCTCGCTTGGACCGATTGGTCTCCGACCGATTGGGTTACCTGGCCTGGTTGCTGACCGCGCAGCCACACCGCCAGCAGGAGGTCATCGACCTCCAGCCCGGCAGTCACCGACCCGATCTCGTCATTGATCCACAGCGCGGCCGTGATCGGGTTCAGCCTGAGATCGAGTTGGCCCGGCACGGTCGTAGTCGTTGCGATCTCGTCGCCCTGCACGATCCCGCGCGAAAGGTCACCCACACCGTCGAGCATGTCGCCGCAGGCGGCGACCGCGATGGCGAGAGCCAGGATGGCAACGAGAGACCGCATACCCATCGATTATGGTCGCCAATAGGCGTTCTGAGGTGCAACGAACGGTGTCGGCCTACGCTCGCCTCCCCATGCCACAGCTGCGACTCATCACACACCATGACCAAGATCCGGCGCTCGACACCGCCATTTCGACAGCCCTTCTCCGCCAGGTGGCTTCGGGTGATATCGGGCCAACGCTGAGAATCTTCACCCCGGACCGAATCGTGGCATTCGGCAGCCAGGACCGCACCCGATCGGGCTACCCCGCAGCCATTGCGGCAGTCGGCGAGTTGGGATATGCAGGCATCGAGCGCCTCGCCGGAGGGAGGGCGGCTGTATTCCACGAGGGCACCATCGCCTTCGCCTGGTCGACGCCGGAGTCCGAGCCAAAGACCGGCATCGAGCAGCGCTACGAGGCTCTCACTTCGATCATCATCGATACTCTCGGCAGACTCGGAGTGTCAGGCTCGGTGGGTGAGCTGCCTGGTGAATATTGTCCTGGCAGATTTTCCGTCCATGCCAATGGCGGCAAGGTCATGGGTGTCGGACAACGGCTGATCAAGGCCGCTGCCCACGTCGGCGGTGTCCTGGTGGTGCACTCCCCAGAATTGGTAAACCTCCCTCTCATCCCTGCCTATCAAGCCCTCGGATATGAATGGGATCCGGCAGCAACCGGATCGATCGGCGACACGACGAGCGTCGAGCAAGCAGCTCACGCCTTGCTCGAAGCATTCGAAGCAACGGGCCACTCGCTGGTGCCATCGGAAATCGACCCGGAAACGATCGCTCTGGCCGAGGTTCTCTCCGATCGCCACCGCACCCAGATACTGTGACGCCGTGCAAATCCTCGTTCTCAACGGACCAAACCTGAATCTGCTCGGCACGAGAGAGCCCGACATCTACGGCACGGCCACGCTGCGCGAGTTGGAGAACCGTTGCCGCATCTGGGGTCAAGAGTTGGATCTCACGGTGTCGACGGCCCAATCGAACCATGAGGGTGACCTCATCGATCACCTCCACAACACGATCGGACGGTTCGGTGGGGTCGTGCTCAATGCAGGCGCTCTCACCCACTACTCATATGCCATCCACGACGCCATCAAGGCCATCGGGCTGCCGGTTATCGAGGTTCACATCTCCGACATCACCAGCCGGGAGGAGTGGCGCCGCACCTCGGTGATTGCCGACGCCTGCATCGCAACCATCAGCGGCGAGGGCATCGACGGTTACCGCCAGGCGCTGCAAATGCTGGCCGGCTAGCCAGCCAGTTCTCGCCACCGCCCGAGTCCCTCGATCAGATCTTCATCGGAGAGGGCAAACGACAGCCTGCAGTATCCAGGAGCACCAAAGGCCTCGCCGGGGACAACTGCGATCTCGATCTCCTCGAGGAGCAACGCGGCAAGATCGAAACTCGATGAAG
The DNA here is from genome assembly GCA_964194935.1 of uncultured Kiloniellaceae bacterium. Classification (GTDB taxonomy): domain Bacteria; phylum Actinomycetota; class Acidimicrobiia; order Spongiisociales; family UBA11373; genus JACZWZ01. Next base: position 42,712 of record CAXMOL010000066.1, on the reverse strand, counting down.
CTGTGCGACCCCGCAACGGCCGACCCAACTGGTCGGCGACCGAGGGGAACGCGTAGAAGGCGCCTTCAGGCTCTAGAACCTCTATGCCAGGAATCTCGGACAGCAGCCGATACATCTCGCGGCGACGGCGATCAAAGGCATCCCTCATCTCGGCAACCGGTTCCATAGGCCCGGTCAACGCCGCTATCGCGGCCCGTTGCGAGACATTCGAAACGTTTGACGTCGAGTGTGACTGGAACCGACCCATCGCCGCCGCGATAGGAGCCGGGGCGATCGCCCATCCCACTCGCCATCCGGTCATCGCAAAAGTCTTGGCCGTGCCGTTTATTACGACGCAGCGATCTGCCATCTCTGGGGCCACCACGGGCATCGACACGTGACTTGCCGCGCCGTAGACGAGTTGGTCGTAGATCTCGTCGGTGATCACCCATATTCCGCGATCGGCTGCCCACCGTCCGATGGCGGCCACCTCGTCGGGCGGGTAGACGGCACCCGAGGGATTCGACGGCGAGACGAATACCAAGGCCTTCGTCCGGTCGCTGACCGCAGCATCGAGCGCCTCGATCGACACCCGAAACCCATCATCGACCGTCGTCGGCACGACCCGCATCACACCACCGAAGAAAGCGATGGCCTCCGGGTAGGTGACCCAATACGGACTCGGCATCAACACCTCATCCCCTGGATCGATCAGTGCCGCAAAGGCGGCGAAAAGGGCTCCCTTGCCGCCGTTGGAGATGACCACATTCGCCGGTTCCACCTCGAATCCCGAGTGCTTGTGGGTGGCTGCGGCAACCGCTTCTCGCAGGTCGGGCAGACCGATGGCTGGCGTATAGCGGTGGTTCGCCGGATCCGAGCATGCCTGGATCGCCGCCTCGACGATGTGGGACGGAGTCGCAAAGTTTGGTTCTCCCGCCCCAAACCCGATTACCGGTCGACCTTGCGCCCGCAGTGCGTTCGCCCGCGAGGTGATCGCCATGGTCGCCGATCCGGAGAGGGCCGTCAGCCGCTGCGAAAGACCGGGGGTCGTCGTCGTGCTCACAACAAGAGAATAGGCTCGCGCCTCATGCCTGAAATCATGTTGATGCGTCACGCAAAGTCGGATCACCCAACCGGACTGATCGACCGGGATCGTCCGCTGTCGCGACGGGGCGAACGCTCGGCGATCGCCATCGGCCGTGCCATCGCTGGGTTCGGGGCCGAGCCCGAGATCATCCTGACTTCCCCTGCCCGTCGAGCAGCGGATACGGCGGCTCTGGCCCGAGACGGTGGGGGTTGGTCGGTCCCGATTCTCGACATTGAAGAGTTGTATGGCGCTGGGTTAAGCGGAGTGCTCGATGTGCTGGCGGAACATGCAACGGCACACCGGATGCTCGTCGTCGGCCACGAGCCGACTTGGTCGGCAACTGTGTCCACGATCATCAATGGCGGGTCCATCCAAATGGTCACCGCAGCCGTTGCCTGCGTCGAAATTCACCTGCCGGCCGCTCCCGGGTCGGGCTGGCTGCGATGGATGCTGCATCCACGCCTGTTGATGACCGATCAGTGACGGGGCGCTCGCTCCGCCTCGCGATCGTCTTCCTCACGTTCACAAGGTTGGTTGTAAACACAGCACATAGATTCGTTTTCCCGTTCCTGCCTGCCATAAGCCGCGGGCTGGGCATCTCGTTGGAACAGGGCGGACTACTCGTCTCGGCGCGCTCGGTCGCTTTCGTCGCCACTCCAGCCGTCGTTGCCAGCGCAGGGAGCGGCGAGCGCCGAGTTCGCCTGGCGGTCTGGGCGCTGGGAATGATGGCTGTTGGGGCATTCATCACCGCAGCGACCGGCTTCTACGTAGGAGCTCTCGTTGGATTCATATTGCTCGGTCTCGGCAAGCCTTCATTCGACGCGGCTGCCCAGGCCTACATCGCCGACCGGACGCCATACGAGCGGCGTGCCAGATACATGTCGATCCTGGAACTCACTTGGGCGGGTGGGCTCCTCGTCGGAGCGCCATTGGCTGGCCGGCTCATCGACTCATTCGGATGGGAGGCACCCTTCTGGGTCGTCGGGGTGTTGCTTACGGCAACAATGGTTGCGACCCCGGCCTTGCTGGAAGCCGATGCACCTCACGGAGAGTCCGACCGGGTTCGTCTCACGCTCGACCGACGCAGGTGGTCTTTGCTCATCTTTGCCGCGCTGTTTTCGTTTGCGGCTGAAACCACCTTCATCGTGTTCGGAGCATGGCTTGAGGATGGGTTCAGCCTCTCTCTGGCCGCCCTTGGGCTGGCTTCGATTCTGATCGCAATCGCCGAAATGACCGGCGAGGGAGCCGTACTCGCGTTTGCGGACCACATCGGAAAGCTGCGCATGGTCACCTGGGGTCTGGGAGTTTCCGTCGTTGGCTATTTGGCCATGGCCCCCGCCAGCAGCTCTCTTGGAATCGGGCTGGCCGTGCTCGCATTGACCTTTATCGCCTTCGAGATCACGATCGTGTCGGCCATTCCGCTCGCCTCAGAGTTGGCCCCGATGGCGCGCACCAGGTACCTGGCATTGCTGATGGTGGCACTGGGGATTGGTCGGGCCATCGGCGATGTACTCGGCCCAATCCTGTTCACCTGGAAGGGAATGCCCGCAAACTCGATCATGTCGGCCGCCGGCGCAATCGCGGCGCTATTGGTGGTTCTCGCGGCAGGCCGAGAGCCCTCCTAGAGCGTGGCGATCCTGTCGGCGAGTAATTCGTAGAACCCATCGGCGTCGATCTGATCCATCACCATGGCGTTCGGTGCCTCGGCAGTGACGCCCCACCAATCGATCACGGTCATCCCCATCGTCATCTCAGAGTTCGTCTCGATGCGGACCGACACGTTCTTGCCACCAAACAGACCCGGATCAAGAAGGTAGGCGATCACACACGGGTCATGCAGCGGACCTCCCTCAGACCCGTACTTCTCGATGTCGAAGCGCTCGAAGAAGTCGAGCATTCCGTGCACGGCCTTGCCCGCCGGCGAGGTGATCGCGGCAAACCGAGCGAGACGCTCCGGCGAAGTGAGAGCCTTGTGAGTCACATCGAGCGGCATCATCGTGATCGAGACACCGCTTTGAAACACGATGTCGGCGGCTTGCGGGTCCACATAGATATTGAACTCGGCAGCCGGTGTCGTATTGCCTCCCTCAAAGAACCCACCACCCATCAGGATGATTTCGCCGAGCCGATCAGCGATCCGAGGTTCTTTGACCAGAGCCTGACCGACGTTGGTAAGCGGACCCAAAGGGCAAAGGCTGATCTCGCCGGGTTCGGCCGCCATCACGATGTCGACTATTGCGTCGACCGCATGGCGCTGCCTCACCTCCATCGTCGGCTCGGGAAGACCTGCGCCATCGATACCGGTGGCACCGTGGACGTATTCGGCGGTGACCAGGTCGCGAACCATCGGACCGTCCGACCCCGCATAAACCGGGACGTCGGTCCGGCCGGCCAGTTCGCACATCATGAGTGCGTTGCGGGTGGTGAGCGGTAGTGGAACATTCCCCGCCACCGTCGTGATCGCCACAACATCCAATTCCTCGGGCGAAGCAAGAGCCAACAGAATCGCGACAGCGTCGTCCTGCCCTGGATCCGTATCAATGATGATCTTGCGAGCGGTCATCTGGAATCCTCCATCGCCAGGACCTCGATTCTCGTCGGCAACGCCGCTTGAGCCCCCCATTTGGTCGCGGTGGCGGCCCCGCAACGTACGGCCCACCGCACCGCGTCATGTATCGAGTCGCCCCGCACCAGAGCATCAGCCAGCCCACCACAAAACGCATCGCCGGCCGCGGTCGGGTCTACTGCATCGATTAGGGGAGCCGGAACATGTGCTTCTAATTCACCTGCGACAACGACAGCGCCGTCTCTACCGAGGGTGACTACAACCGCACCAGGACCCCGAACACGACGAGCCATCGATATCGCATCGGTCGGCGAGGAGGGTGCCGCCCCACCCACAAGGCTGGCTAGTTCGGTCGCATTCGGAACCAGGACGTCGATGGAGTCGAGCAGCGGGCGTTCCAGTAATGCGGCCGGTGCCGGATTCAGCACAACAGTGCCGGTCGCCAGGTGAGCCGCTGCCGCCACCGCCTCGAGCGGGATCTCGAGCTGGATCAGCACCACCCATGCCGATCTGATCGGCTCAGCCAATCCGTCGACCACATGAGGACCAAGGTCTTGGTTTGCCCCGGGGTCGACCACGATCATGTTCTCGCCGGATGCATCGACTGTGATCACCGCAATGCCACTGCCATGGCGATCGCTGACGGCCACCGATGAAGTATCGACGCCGTCACCGGCCAGCGACTCGACAAGATGACGACCGGCGTCGTCGTCGCCGACCATGCCGACCATTGCGACCGATCGCCCGAGTCGGGCAGCGGCAACTGCTTGGTTGGCGCCTTTGCCACCACTATCGACGAAGTGACCCGTGCCGAGGATGGTCTCACCTGGCGAAGGGAGCCGGGGTACCCGCACGGTCGTGTCGAGATTCAAACTGCCGACCACGGTGATTTCAGGCATCTCAGCGAGGCTACCCGAGCAGGTGATCCGTAGAATCGTCCATCGTGGCTTTTCGGATACACACCGTCGAAATGCACACCGGTGGTGAGCCGGTGCGCATCATCACCGATGGCTTCCCGCAGATCGACGGGGACACGATTCTCGCCAAACGCCGGTACGTCACCGAGAACCTCGATCACCTTCGCCGGATGCTGATGCATGAACCGCGCGGTCATGCCGACATGTATGGGGTACTCCCGGTAGCTCCAGACCACCCCGATGCCGACCTCGCGGTGCTCTTCACCCATAACGAGGGTTACTCCACGATGTGTGGCCACGCCACCATCGCTCTCGGCCGTTGGGCAGTCGACAGTGGCATCGTGGCTCGCACCGAACCGGTGACAACCGTCGCCATCCAGGTCCCGGCAGGGCTTCTCCGGCTGGAGGTCGACGTGGCGGGAGACCAATCGGGCCGGGTGCGATTTCGCAGTGTCCCAGCCTTCGTCACCGCACTCGACACGAGCGTTGTGGTCGAGGGCCATGGGCCGGTACCAGTCGATGTGGCGTATGGGGGTGCTTTCTATGCGTTCGCCGATGCCTCCCATTTCGGTCTCGACGTTCGAACCTCCCCGACCCGCGACCTGGTGGATGCTGCCTGGGCCGTCACTGAGGCTGTGACCGCCGCGATACCTCTCGATCATCCCGACGATGACGACCTGGCGTTCCTCTACGGAACCATCCTCACCGATGGTCGCGATGCTTGGACCCCCGAGCCGACGGCAAACATATGTGTCTTTGCCGCCCGTGAAGTGGATCGGTCGCCCACCGGTTCGGGTGCAACAGCGCGCATCGCCATCCAGCGGTCCAAGGGCCTCATCGAGATGGATACCGAGCGACTGTTCGAGAGCGTCACAGGCTCGCAATTCACCGCCAAGGCCGTGCAGTCGACCACCTCGGGCCAACGCGATGCGTGGATCGTCGAGATTGGTGGCCGCTCCCATTACATCGGAGAGGCCACCTTCACCCTGGAAGACGACGACCCGCTGCCGTCATTCCTCTTGAAGTAGTCAGGAGGCGGGAGTAAGACTCAAGACTTCTTTCTTGCCCGTAGCGAGTACATCAACGGGACCAGCTCGGCCTGACGCTCGGGAAGCCGCCACCGGCCGTCATCGCCTTCGACCATGTGGTGGAGTCCCTTCCACTCCAAGAACCGGTGCTCCTCGAAGAGGTCGATCTCCAGCCCCTGGTCCAGCAGCGCTGTCATGATCTCACCGATCCCGTGATTCCACTCATAGGTACGGGCATTGGCGACCTTGGCAGAGCCGAGGTAAGACTCTTCAAAGTCAAAGGCGAGTGGCTCCTCTACCTCGAAGTAGGGATACTCGACGACCAGCGACTCGTCATGGGGGTCTTCGATCGGGAAGCGGAGCGACCACAGCACTGGATGGCCCTCCCGCATGTAGAAGGCACCGCCGGGCTTGAGCATCCCGGCCACCACTTCGCCCCAAGCCGAAATGTCGGGGAGCCAATTGAGTGCACCGACTCCGGTGTAGACGACATCGAACCGTTCACCGGCGAGGGTCGACGGTGTTTCATACAACTCGCTGACGACGAAACGTCCCGGTGTTCCACTCTCCCGACTCATCCGCTGCGCGGCCGTGACCGCCTCTAGGGAGAAGTCGATACCGGTGACCTCGGCACCCAGCCGGGCCCAGGACAACGTGTCCATCCCGAAGTGACACTGCAGGTGCAGCAGCGTCTTTCCGGTCACGTCGCCCAGGTACTGATGATCGAACTGCACAACTCCGCTGACTCTGGCGGGATCGGCGATAAACCCCGGGGCGTCGTAGGCATCAGGCTCCCAATGACCCGCGACCCGCTCACTCCAATTGGCGCGGTTAGCCGTGCCGTATTTGTCGAGTTCCATGGCCGGGGAGCGTACCGGTCGGCCAACGAAGTACCGTCCATCTTGCTACGACCCGGAGAGATGCATGCTCGGACCACTACTCATCGCACAAGCCACCGGCGACCTTGCCGAAGCCTGCGGTCTCGACCCCGGCTTTGCCTGCGAGTGGGTTTTTGACCTGACCGACAACGGAACCATTGCCCGGGTCTCAGAGTGGATCATCGCCAAGCCGGCGAAGGTTCTGCTCATACTGCTGCTGGCGCTTATCGCCAATCGATTGGCACGACGAGGTATTCGCAAGCTCGTCGATCGACTGGTGGAAGATCGTGCCTCGAAGGCCGAGTCGCGGCAACGTGAAGAAATCGATGACGGTCGGTTTGCCGCCTTCAAGGACCGTGCTCGAGATAAGGCCCAATTCCTGGCCTTCCAGTCGGACCGATCCAAGCAGCGGGCCGAGTCGCTCGGAACCGTGCTGCGTTCGATCTCGTCGCTGGTCATCTACTCGATGGCCGGAATCATCGCCATGGCCGAGTTCGGAATCAGCCTTGGACCATTAGTCGCCGGAGCCGGGATCGTCGGGGTGGCGATCGGGTTTGGCGCCCAGACGTTGGTAAAGGATTTCCTGAGCGGCATCTTCATGCTGATCGAAGACCAATACGGTGTCGGCGATGTGATCGATGTCGGAGATGCGACGGGAACGGTCGAAGAAGTCAACCTGCGCACCACACAGATTCGCGACGTCAAGGGAACCGTGTGGTTCATCCCCAACGGTGAAATCCGCAGGATCGGCAACATGTCACAAATCTGGGCGCGTACCGTCCTCGATGTCGAGGTCGCCTATGACACCGATATCGGCAAAGCTTCGACCGTCATCAAGCAAGTCGCCGACTCGCTGTGGAACGACCAGCTCGAACAGGCAACGGTCCTAGAGGAGCCGGAGATCTGGGGGGTTCAGGAGTTAGGCGCCTCCGCGATCGCCATCCGAGTAGTACTCAAGACCGAACCCGGCGAGCAATATGCCACCGGCCGAGAGATGCGGCGACGCCTCAAAGATGCCTTCGACGAACAAGGTATCGAGATCCCGTTTCCGCAACGCACAGTGTGGATGCACAGTGTCGACTCGGCAGAGCCCACCGACGACTAGCAGCCACATAGCCACTCCCATGAGCGATCCGGTTTGGCCCGAGGCGACCCTACCGGTGGGCGTGGTGTCGACTTCCTTCTAGATTCAGCGGTGTGGAAATCCCTGAGCAACCGTCGCGCGCTCATCGCATCTTCGGAAACCGAACTCTGAACCTGCGGTCCATCAAGGCCATTGGCTACGACATGGATTACACGCTGATCCATTACAAGGTCGAGGAATGGGAGCGCACTGCCTTCAATTACACCCGGGATCGCCTGGTCGAGACGGGGTGGCCGGTGGCAGACCTCGAATTCGATGCAGTTGCCGTGATACGCGGGCTCACGATCGACTCCGAACTGGGGAACTTGGTCAAGCCGACCCGTTTCGGGTATGTGATCAGGGGGGCCCACGGCACACGGCATCTGGACTACGACGAACTACGCACCGCTTACGAGGGCACCTTGGTCGACCTTGCCGACGGCCGCTGGGAGTTCCTCAATACGCTCTTCTCCCTGAGCGAAGCTTCCCTGTTCGCCCAACTCGTCGAGCGTCTCGATCGCAACGAATTGCCGGGACGTATGTCATATGCGGATCTCTACGAGGCCGTGCGAGAGACCATCAATCAGGCCCACATGCCCGGACGCCTCAAAGCCGACATCCTGGCTGACCCGCAACGGTTTGTTGTGCCCGATCCCGACGTAGTGCTGGCACTGCAAGATCAACGCGAGGCCGGCAAGCGACTCTTCATCATCACCAATTCCGAGTGGGAGTACACCGACCAGATCATGCATTACTCGTTCGATCCCCATCTCCCATCGGGATCAACCTGGCGAGATCTGTTCGATGCAGTCGTGGTCTCGGCTGACAAGCCGGACTTCTTTACGGCCACCCGCCCCCTCTTTCGAATCGTCGACGAGGCTGCCGGTTATCTGCGGCCGCAGATTGGTCCCTTCGAGCCGGGGGGTGTCTTCGTCGGTGGTTGCGCTCCCGACCTCGAAAACCACCTCGGACTCCACGGGGATGAGATCCTCTATGTCGGCGATCACCTTTACTCCGACGTCTCTGTATCAAAAGCGCTGCTCCGTTGGCGCACCGCCCTGATCTTGCGAGAACTGGAGTCAGAGATCGAGGCAGCAGACGCATTCGCAAACGACGAGACCCAACTCGGCGACCTGATGGACCGCAAGTCCGACCTGGAGAGGGCACTTGCCGGAGCAAGGCTCGATCAGTTGCGCCACCGGTCCGGACATGCGGACCCGACTGGCGATCCGGCGACCAGCGACGATCGAATCAGCGGATTCCGCGAGGCCCTGTCGGATATCGACGCCGAGATCGGCCCACTCGCCCAGGCCTCCGGCCGGCAACGAAACGAATTGTGGGGACCGCTGATGCGGTCCGGGAACGACAAAAGCCTATTTGCGCGACAGGTAGAGCGCTACGCCGACGTCTATACGTCGCGGGTCTCCAACTTCCTGGAGGCGACGCCATTCGCATACCTGCGAGCCGCAAGGGGATCACTTCCCCACGACGAGTAGTTGCCCGATGGGCCATTTGGCCCTGGGCCCGCCTCGACGCGGCCGTCACGATGGTGCTGAGGAGGTCAGATGACGCCGACCACGATCGTTCTTTGCCGTGATTGCGCCGATCCGGTACCCGATGTCGCCACAGGGTGGCTGCGCTGCCCGAATTGCGCTACCGCGTTTTGCGCCGACTGCGCCAGTGCTCATCGCTCAACATCGACCGGCGAATGCGACTCCACGGCCGCATGCACCGTGTGCGGCGCCACCTGCCTCGTCGATTACTAGTCGAAGCTGAGCTTCCCGCTGCATTTGCGGCAACACTGACCGCCAATAGTCACAGCGCCGACTATTGAAGTCTGGAATGGCATACGCCGCCTTCTGTTGGACACACCATGTTCCGCTTCATCGCCTTGATTTGCACGCTCGCTCTGATCAGCGCCGCCTGCACTGACAATGGAGCGACTGCAGCCGACGAGCCTACGCCCAGCGTTGAATTCGGCGTGTCCGATTCGAGCGAACTCCCGGGCGATTTGCCTGCGGTGACCGGAGCCTGGGATACGGATTGGACACGCAGCACGGTTGATTTCGAGGAACTCCGAATCGGGATCCCCATCTCCGACCCTCGCGATGTCATAGCCCCCATCGACAACCCGAAGTTCGAGTCGGTCGCAGCCGCAGCAGAGTGGCTGGGCGAGCGCGACCCCGGCGTACTCCTTCGCCACGAAGGCGAAACCCGCTTCTATCCGCTGGCGATCCTCACCCGGCACGAGATAGTCAACGACCAAATCGGTGACGTCCCGATTGCGGTCACGTATTGCCCACTGTGCAACACCGCGGTTGCATTCGATCGTCGTGTCGATGGAGTCACCCATCGCTTTGGTGTCTCCGGTTTGCTGCGCAAGAGCGATCTTGTGATGTGGGACGACGTCACCGGTTCGTTGTGGCAGCAGATCACCGGTGAGGGGATAGTTGGCACCCACGCCGGGGGCCAGCTCACGGTCGTCCCGTCATCGATCGTCTCATACGGTGATTTCGCCGAGTCGTTCCCCGAGGGCGAAGCGATGTCGCGTGACACCGGGTTCAACCGGCAATACGGACTCAACCTATACGAGGGCTACTCGTCCCGGTCGACGCCGCTCGGCTACTTCAATGACGAGCTGGACGACCGATTCCCCGCTCTGGAACGGGTGGTGGGGGTGAGCATCGGTGGTCTCGAAAAGGCCTACCCGTTCAGTTTGATTTCAGCGGTCGGAGCTGTGAATGACGAGATCGCCGGAACTGAGATCGTTGTGTTCTGGGGTGGAGACACGGCCGATGCTCTCGACAGCAGTTTGATCTCTGACTCCCGGTCGGTTGGAACCGGCGTGGCCTATTCCGCGGTCGTCGACGGGGCGACGCTCACCTTCTTCCCGACAGAGGACTCCCTGTTCACCGACGATCAAACCGGGAGCCGGTGGAACATCCTCGGGACCGCCATCGACGGACCGCTGATGGGAGACACTCTCGACCCGATGGTCCATCGCAACGAGTTCTGGTTTGCCTGGGCGGCCTTCTTCCCGGATGGGTCTGTCTACGGGAGTTGATCCCGGTCGGGGTCCCGCCCAAATGTCACCCGAACGTGGGCGGATGGCGAAGGATCATCATCGAGGATCACTTCGATTGAACAGTCCTGGAGCACGACGTCGGTTCCGGTAAGCCGGAGCGATTCTGCGCCTCTTCCGGCGGCAGCCACCACATCGCTGATCATCCGACTCAACTCGATACCCACCTTGATCCCCTCGTTCGCAGGATCGAAAGATCGCACCGGCATGTCTCGGAGCTGTCGCAGTCTGAGGAGACACCGAGAGGGTCTATCCGCTCACCAGTCGAGACCGGTCGGGTTACGAACCCGAGTCGGGATTCTGGCCAAGCGCTTGGGCCAGGAGATTCTTGCGGCGTACACCCGGCGCCATAAGCCCGGCCGCACCGGCGAGGAATGGGATCACCAACGCCTGGCCACTCGACGCCATCGCGTCGATTAGAGCCTCGATCACCACGAAGGGCGCCGCGACTACGTCGACCAGCATTGGCGGCAGCACCGGTGCCAGTTCTCGTATCAAGTTCTCCGAAACCATCCCCATCGGCGGTGCCACAGGCTCTGGGATCGAGGTCACGGTCTCGTTGTTCTGGTCGAAGATCACGATCGCAGCACCGAGATGAACAGGTAGGACGCGAGCATCGATCGATCCGAGTCCGCCCTGGGTCGGGGTTACCCCGGAAGGTGTCAGGCTGGGAGGCGCCGCGCCTAACCCTGGGGCCACTCCGGCTCGGCCAGCATTGCCACTGTTGCCGTTCTCGCCGTCATTGCCGTTATTGCCATTGCCGGGATTACCGCTGGTGCCACTGTTGCCGGGGTTCTCGGTGCCACTATTGCCGTTCTCACCGTCATTGCCGTTATTGCCGTTGCCGGGATTACCGCTGTTACCGCTATTGGCCGCCTTCTCGGGATCCTTGACCGGCTTCTCGGGATCCTTGACCGGCTTCTCGTCTTCCTTGACCGGCTTCTCGTCTTCCTTGGCCGCCTTCTCGTCTTCCTTGGCCGCCTTCTCGTCTTCCTTGACCGCCTTCTCGTCTTCCTTGGCCGCCTTCTCGTCTTCCTTGACCGGCTTCTCGTCTTCCTTGGCCGCCTTCTCGGGATCCTCTTCCGTGTAGCTCGCCGCGACGAGATCGTCACCAGGCACCACCACAGGCGGGGCCGCACTTGCACCAAGTGGAGCCATAACGAGTGCACCCACCAAGAAGAAGGCTGCGAAACGCGCCAGGTGCGGCTTGACATGAGTCATATGGAAAGTATCGACATCCGGGCTACCAATACTCAAGAATCAACCCTGGTCGGGCAGGGTGACTAGTTAGGAACGATGGTCCATGCAGCACCGCACTGGAATGTGCAGGCGCTCACCAACCGATGAAGACAGTTCTCGGTTCATTCGATGGAACAGGTTCGGAATTCTTGCCAAGCGCTTCAGCCAGAAGATGCTTACGACGTACAACCGGTGCCATGAACCCAGCAGCACCGGCAAGGAGCGGAATCACCAGTGCCTGGCCACTCGCCGCCATCGCGGCGATGAGCGCCTCGATGACCACGAATGGAGCCGCTACTACGTCAGTCAGCAACGGAGGCAGCACCGGCGCCAGCTCTCGTACCAGACTCCCGGAGACCATCCCCGTCGGCGTTGTCACCGGAGCCGGAACCGAGCTCGAAGCCTCAGCCTGTTGATCGAACAACTCCATCGCTGCACTGAGATGAGTGGGGACAAGCACTTGATCAATCGATACGGCCGCGCCGTCGGGGGGGCCCTCGGCAGGCGTCGCCCCGACAGGCGACGGGCTTGGTGAAGCACCGCCTGGCCCCGTGACTGCTCCGACTGGATCCTCCTCAGCAGCCTTCTCCTCCTCGCGAGCCGCCGCCTCAGCCACCCTTGCCTCTTCCTTGGCCACCTCCTCAGCCACCCTTGCCTCTTCCTTGGCCACCTCCTCAGCCACCCTTGCCTCTTCCTTGGCCACCTCCTCAGCCACCCTTGCCTCTTCCCTGGCCGCCGCCTCAGCCACCCTTGCCTCTTCCCTGGCCGCCGCCTCAGCCACCCTTGCCTCTTCCCTGGCCGCCGCCTCCGCCACCCGCTCCGCTTCCTTAGCCGCCGCTACGGCCTCTTTTTCCGCGTTCTTGGCAGGGTCGTCCTCGTTATTGGCTCGGTAGCTTGCAGCGGCAAGATCATCATTCGGCACAGCGCCAGTAGGCGCAGCATTGGCGCTGAGCGGAACCATGACGAGTGCGCCCACCAATAAGCAGGCCGCAATACGCGCCGGGCGCGGCTTGAGAAGGGTCATCGTTAGAAACATCGGCATAGATGCGACCAGGACTCAAGGATCACCCCGTTTCCACCGATCTCACTAGTCAGTGGAAGACGTTCAAGCTCAGGCGGGCGCGCCGGGACGCGCTCTTGCTGGCGGTGCCCTCGTGGCGGCGGCTGGATTGCTCGCCGCGCTCGCACTCGTCTTTACCAACGCCACAGGAGTGGTTGCGGTCGCAGACAATGCCCGCCTTCAACAAGAGGCCGAATCGGCGTTGGGAGCAGCGGCATCGGCCCGAAACGCGCTCGGCCAGGCTCTTTTGATTGCAGGCTCCACCAACGATCCTTCACTGTCGGCAGCTGCAGTATTCGAAGCCCAGTCGGTTATTGATGCCATGGAGCAACGGGTGACTGCCGTGGTCACCGCCCTCACAGACTCCGAAGAGCCCGCCGAACCCACCGACGGCATTGAAGCAACCGACTTCGAGCTGAGCCTTGCGGCCGTCCTCGCTGACTCCGAACAGGTGCTGGATGCCATCACCATCGGCGATCTGGAGAGTGCCAGCAGTATCGCCACCGGAGCATCGTCCAACTCGTTCGGTGCTCTAGTAAATCAACTGGCCGACTTGCGCGACGAAATGGCGGCTGGGATAGCGGGTGCGGCGGCAGAGTCCGGAACCATCGCCACTGCGAGTCGCTTCATGGTCGCGTTCTTCGTCCCCTCGGTGGCCGTTGTCGTCGCATTCCTGGTTTCCCGTCGGAGACGAAAACGCGAGTGGATGACCGTCGAACTGGAGCAAGAAAGGGCGCTCAACAAGTCGAAGGACCAACTCATTGCCAACCTCTCCCACGAACTCCGCACACCTCTCACCGGTATATACACCTCGGCGCTGGCCATGTCGGACGAGGGATTTGCAGATCTCGACCTGACCAAGGAACTCACCGAAGTCATCATCGACCAGTCGGCCGACCTCACCCGCATGGTCGAAGACCTTCTTGTATCGGGCCAAGCCGATGCCGGCAGACTCCGCTTTGACCTCAGGCCGACCGAGATCGCTGAATTGGTTGCCAGCCTCGGGCATGAGTTCGAGCGGTCGGATGCCCAAATCGACCTGGACATGGCCAGCGAACTCGTACTGGCCGACCCCGGCCGGTTACGTCAGCTTCTACGCAACCTTGTCTCCAACGCGGCGAAGTACGGCGGCGGTCGCGTCGAGATCTCGGGGCGACTCGAGGACTCGACCTACGTCATCGAGGTCGTCGACAACGGACCCGGGGTTCCGCCTGAGGTCGAATCTCGGATGTTCGAACGGTTCGTCCACCGCGGTGATGACCCTCTGATCATGGGAAGCGTCGGTCTTGGGCTCTCGATATCGAAGGTCCTCGCAGACGGGATGGGAGGCAAGATCGGCTATCGGCGAGACGGCGACCTCACGGTTTTCGAAGTGTCTCTGCAACTCGCCCAAGCTGAGGAACTCGTCCTTCCGCCCGATCCATTTCCGGCACGGGCTCCAACCATTGTTCCGGAGGAGGCAGTTTCGGACGAGGCACAGGTGAGCCAGATCGGGAATGTCAGGGAGGCCAGACCGATCGATCAAGACTGGTGGTACCCGCCGGGTGATGTCGAATCGCAACGCCCCGACATCGACCCACACTGAAGACCGGCTCGTCCGCCCGACAGCGATGAATCAAGCCCGACCGCAGATCAGTCGAATGCGACCATGATGCTGGCCGCGTGCTCGGTCTCGTGGCGAGCGGGCACTGCGATCGCCTCGTGTAGTAGTCGATCCACCAGAACGTTGAGAGAGACGCCCTGGGCTCGGGCTCGGCTCCGTAGCACCCGAATCAGGCTGTGCGGGAGCTGCGCAGTCAGCTTCTCCCGGTTCGTAGCCTCGGGAGGTGCAACCGGTTGACCCCAATCCGACAGTTCGTACATGGCCTCCGCCTTCCGAACTACACGTTTGTAGTTCATCCAACGGGTCCAAATCTACACTCTGCCCCCTCTCCAACAGGGGATTTCTCGCGCGCTCCGCGCGTGCTCGCCCACCGGTAGCGGTCCCCTGTACAGGTAGCCTCACAAAATGGACACACGAACCCTCGGACCGTTTGAGGTCTCCGTCGTTGGCCTCGGCTGCAACAACTTCGGTGGCAGAGTCGACTCGAAGGCAACCGGTGCCGTCGTAAACGCCGCTCTGGATGCCGGCATCACGCTCTACGACACAGCCGACATCTACAGCGAAGGGAAGTCCGAGGAGTACCTCGGCAAGGCTCTCGGATCACGCCGCGACGAGGTGGTCGTGGCATCCAAGTTCGGCATGGAGATGCCCGATGGATCGGGTGGATCGCCAGCCTGGGTGCGACAAGCTGCAGACGCCAGTCTGCGTCGCCTCGGAACCGATCGGATAGATCTCTACCAGATGCACGAGCCCGACGATGAGGTGCCTCTCGCCGAGACGCTCGGGGCGCTGCGCGAGCTGGTGACTGCCGGCAAGGTCATCGCCGTCGGTTGTTCCAACGCCAGCGTTGACGAGATCCGCCAAGGCCTGGGGACATCCGATGGCGAAGACTTGCCGCAATGGGTGAGCGTTCAGAACGAGTACAGCCTGCTACAGCGCCAGCCTGAATCCGACGGCGTTCTCGCCGAGTGCGAGCTGCAGGGTCTCGGTTTCCTGCCCTTCTTCCCCCTTGCGAGCGGAGTGCTGACCGGCAAGTACCGCGACGCCTCATCACCTCCCGACGGAACCCGACTCGCCGGCCTATCCCCGGAGCGGGCGGGTCGGTTCCTCAGCGATTCGACGGTGACACAGGCGCTGAAGCTGGAGGCATTGGCCGCAAGCCACGGCCACACGCTGCTCGAGCTCGCCTTTGGATACCTGTTGTCGAACCCAGCCGTTGCATCCGTGATCGCTGGTGCCACCCGTGTCGAACAGATCGCGGCGAACGCGGCAGCAGCCTCGTGGGTGCTGTCATCCGACGAGGCGGCGAAGGCACGCGATCTGACCGCTTGATCACCCTGACGGGACCATCTCCATGGTTCCCGACTAGTCCATCAGGGCTCTCCAATTCACTCGGCCCTAGGAGCCTGCTGAGTGTCGGCTAGGCGACCTCAAAGAGTCCAGCGGCACCCATGCCGCCGCCCACACACATGGTTGACACCACGTACTTTGCTCCCCGACGCTTGCCTTCGAGAAGAGCGTGTCCAACCATCCGACTTCCCGACATCCCGTAGGGATGCCCAATAGAGATAGAACCGCCGTTCACGTTGAGGATCTCGTCGGCGATACCGAGCTGGTCGCGGCAATACACGACCTGGACGGCAAACGCCTCGTTTAGTTCCCACAGATCGATGTCGTCGATCGTCAAGTTGAATCGCTCCAGCAACTTGGGCACCGCAAACACCGGACCGATCCCCATTTCGTCGGGCGGACACCCGGCGACGGCCAGACCGCGGTAGTAACCGAGGGGCTCCAGGTCGCGCTTTGCGGCATCGGACGCCTCCATGACCACACATGCGGACGCTCCGTCGGACAACTGGCTGGCATTGCCTGCCGTAATCGTCCCTCCGTCGAACACCGGCTTCAGCATCGCCAGGCCTTCTGCCGTAGTCCCCGGTCGGTTTCCCTCGTCCTGGGTGAGGGTCACCTCTTCGTGTGACTTCTCACCACTTTCACGATCCGTTACGACCTTGGTGGCGGTCGTCGGCACGATCTCGTCGGCAAATAAACCCGACTCCTGAGCTGCGGCGACCCGCGTTTGGCTCGCGAGCGCGTACTCGTCCTGTTTCTCCCGCGACACCCCATACCGCTCCGCAACAACCTCGGCGGTCTGCAGCATCGGCATGTAGGTATCCGGCTGCATCTCCAGCAATGCGGGGTCCATGGCCCGGTACAGGTTCATGTGCTGGTTCTGGACCAGGCTGATCGATTCGAGACCGCCGCCGATCACGATGGGCATCTCGTCAACGACGACCTGCTTGGCGGCAGTGGCGATCGCCATCATTCCCGACGAGCACTGCCTGTCCATCGTCATCCCGGCAACGCTGGGCGGCAGGCCTGATCGCAGTGCGACTTGGCGCCCCACGTTGTGACCGCTACTCCCCTGGGTAAGAGCATTGCCCATGATCACATCGTCGACCTCGCCCGGTTCAACCGATGCCTTCTCCAGTGCTGCTCCGATCGCATGTGAGGCCAACGACGGAGCCTCGAGGTCGTTGAACGCTCCGCGGTACGCCTTGCCAATCGGCGTGCGTGCCGTCGAGACGATGACTGCTTCCCTCATTGGGGTGTCCTTCCGTGATATGAGCCGAGGATACGCCTGCTCAGTTAACTGCAGAACCTCTGGATGGGCCCTATTTATTCGGTGCGTGACCGTGGGCCACCGGCCGTCGTAGAGTTGCGGCGTGCGCCACAAGCGGATTGCTGGTCTCCTCGCAGGCTTTGCCCTGCTCGGCTCGGCATGCACAACTTCGGCCATTCCGACCACAACCACCTCGACCGCCGCAGTTACCACGACCACTCAACCGGGCGGTCGAATCATTCTCAGCGCCAACGGACCAGCGTTCATCCAGGAAACCGAGAAGGGGCCGTACGTAGAGGCTCTGCAGTTCTACTTGGTGTGCACCGGGCATGGGCAGCCGTCGGCCGAGGGAGGGGCGGTCACGATCGACGGATCATTCGGCCCCATCACCGCCGACGCGGTCGCCTACTACCAAGCCGAATTGCGACGAATCCCGACCGGTGATCCCGATGAAGCAACCTTTGCCTCGCTGGCCCGTGATTGTCGCGACGAACGAACCGTCACGTTCGCCGACGGTGCAACCAGCGTCGAAATCGCCGGAAGCACCGCACCGGGCGACGAAGAGGTGTTCATCATCGACGGCAGAGAAGGGCAAGTCCTCGGCCTGCAGACCACGCAGGGCCTCGTCGAGATCGACGTAACCGGGGTCGACGGAACTGTGCTCGACAGCAGCAATGCGGCCGGGCCATTCGAAGCCGAGATAGCCAAAGCCCAGCAATACAGAATCCAGATCTCCGCAGCAAACGAGACATCTTTCACGATCGAGGTCAGCACCCGCTCCCCCAATGTCTTGGCGTCGGATTTCGGCCCAATGAAACTCGCACCCGAAGGACTGGCGATCGCCGATATCGGAGATGACGTCGAGAACACCATTGCCGTCGTCGCACTCGTGCTGGGACCACCCTTTGTCGATACCGGATGGCAGGCCGGGATTCCGGGATGCACCGGAACCAACCGCCACCTGACCTGGATAATCCAGGCAGCCGATGCCGGTGGAAACCACCCTGCGGTGCTCGAAGTCGACTTCGCCGACCTCGGAGGAACTCCGTTCTTTGCGCAGTACGCCTACCGATCATTCGACATCGGCTCGCTGGATCCGCTCGCCCGGGGCCTGGGGACCGACGAGGAGTTCACTCTTGGATCGTCGCTCGAAGCCTTTGAGGACCTGTACGGGGACGCCGACTTCTTCGACGAATTGCGTGGACTCACCAACTTCGAGGAGCGAATGCTCGCCGGGTTTGGGCTAGGCGAGACGGCGACAGATCGGCAGGCGTGGTACATCGGAGCCGGCGCCGACGGATGTGAGGACTTCAGCTAGACCGATCTCCGCACAGGTCAGGCTCCACCCCTACGCTTCGGCCAGATGTATGAACTGCTCGATCACGCCGACCTGACCGCCCCGGCACTCATCGCGGCATTCGACGGGTGGGTCAGTGCGGGCGCCGCAGGGACCGCCACTGCCAACCACATCGCCGCCGATGGCGATGTCATTGCCACCTTCGACCCCGACGAACTATTCGACTACCGAGTAAATCGGCCTTCGCTCGAGTTCGTCGACGGCATCGCCAAGGAGATCCGCTGGCCCGAGGTGACGATTCGCCACAGCAGCGTCGAGGGACGCGATCTTCTGATCCTCACCGGGCCGGAGCCAAACTGGAAGTGGCGTGCATTTGCTACTGCAGTGGCGGACCTCGCAGCCGAGCTCGGCGTTGTGCAACACGTCTCCCTCGGCGGAATACCGTGGGCGGCACCCCACACTCGCCCGACCATCGTGGTGACTACATCTTCGCGTCCCGATCTTCTCGGCGACGACGCCAACCACCCACAGGGAGTGCTGCGCGTTCCTGCTTCGATCGTGAGCGCAATCTCCGACGTGTTGGCAGATCGAGAGATTCCCACCGTCGGCCTCTGGGCACGTGTCCCCCACTACGTCGGAGGTATCTACCACCCCGCAGTCGTGACTCTTGTCGAGCGGCTATCACGTCACCTCGGAGTCAGGATTCCGCTTGGCTCCCTGGTCGATGATGCTTCGGACCAAAGGCACAACCTGGACGAAGCCGTCGAAGAGCAGGACGGCGTCGCCGGCGTCGTGTCTCAGTTGGAAGCCCTCTACGACGCCCAGGGTGAGGTTGCATCGGGTGAGGAAATTGGTGCCGAGATCGAACGGTTCCTAATCCAGGCAGCCGACGACGACTCGCTCTGAGCCACTCGCCCAACCGGCACTCATCCCCGATGAGCCCCCGCCCACGGCACCAGAAAGGGAGCCGGAGCCTGTCCCAGTTCCGTAGCCCTGGTCGCAACCTGGTCGCCCTGCTGACTGCCGTCGCGATGTTGGCGCCCCCCGCCCATGCCGATGAGACGCCGCGCTCGCTGACCATCGCCGCGGCCGGCGATGTGTTGATCCACTCTCGGCTGGCCGACTTGGCAGCGCGCAACGCAGCCGAACCGGGGCAATGGGATTTCTGGCCGATGCTGCAGTCGATCGAACCGTGGGTTTCGGCGGCCGACTTTTCGATCTGCCACCTCGAGAGCGTGTTGAGCAGCGACAACATCAACCTCTCCTACTACCCGCGATTCGTCGCCCCCAACCAGATCGCCGACGCTCTGGTGGCGGCCGGGTGGGATGCGTGCTCCACCGCCAGCAACCACGCGCTCGATGGCGGTCCCACCGGTGTAATGGCGACCCTCAATGAGTTGGACGCCCGCGGCATCGGACACTCCGGTACCGCCCGCTCGGCCACCGAGAGGTTGCCGAGCCTGTATGAGGTCGAGGGGGTCACGATCGCCCACCTCTCCTTCAGCCAGCACTTCAACGGGATCCCCACGCCCGATGACGAGCCCTGGGCGGCCAACCAGATCGATGTCGAGACGATTCTGTCGGATGCGCGCTGGGCTCGCGCCCGAGGGGCTGAATTCGTGGTGCTCTCTCTTCATTGGGGGGTCGAGTACACATCGAATCCGATCGGCTACCAATACGACATCGCAGAATCGGTGTTGTCCGATCCGGCGGTGGACCTGATCCTCGGACACCACGCCCACGTCGTCGAACCAATCGGAATGGTCGAAGGCAAGTACGTGGCATACAGCATGGGCAACCATGTCTCGAATCAGCATCCGGCATGGGGACCGAAGTACTACGCGACCAACGAGGGACAGCTTCTCTTCTTCCATATCGTCGACGGCCCCAGCGGCCTCGTCGTGGATAGCATCGAAGTGGTGCCCACCTGGGTGCGAGTCGATGATCTTCAGGTCTTTGCCGCCCAGGACGCGCTCACTCTTGGGATCGAGACCGAGCGGACCCTGACCCGGTCGATAGAACGAACGATGGAGCGAACCCTGCGACTCGACGCCACCAATGTCGCGCTTGCCACCGATCCGTGGCCCGAGATCTCGTGCACCGGTATGCGGGCAACCATTCTCGGCAGCAACGCCGGCGATGTTCTCATCGGAACCGACAACCGTGATGTAATCGTCGGACGGAACGGCAATGATGTGATCCGAGCGGGTTCGGGCGATGACATCGTGTGTGCCGGCCCCGGAGACGATCGGGTCGATGGCGGCGACGGGATCGACCACATCTTCGGCGAAGCAGGCGCCGACCTACTCAAGGGAACCGGCCCGATCAACCTCCTCTTCGGCGGAACCGGCGACGATGCGTGTTCCGGGCGCTCCGTGGTCGTGGCCTGCGAGAGCTCCTGACTCGCCGCACAATCATGCACTCCTTGTCGGTCTGGGTACGTGGAGCAAGCGGGCCAGGGATATGGGTCTCTTGGGCGGAAGGTCACCAAGCCGACACATCGCGAACCCACCGGCGCGACGCAGCGTTTTGACCCTCAACAGGTCGAAAGGAACCCTCATGTGCCGCCTCTACGGGATCACCGGAAACCAATCAGCACGGGTCGAATGCTCTCTAGTGGAAGCTCAGAACGCCCTTTTGCGCCAGAGCATCTCGGACTCTCGCGGCATCGCCAATCCCGACGGTTGGGGCATCGGGATATACGAGCACGGCTCTCCCGCGGTGTACAAGAGCTCTGGAGCCGCCGCCCACGACATCGAGTTTCGCAACACCGCCGAGCGCGTCACATCGCGCAATGCGATCGCCCATGTACGGGCTGCCACGATCGGTTCGGGTGGGCTCGACAACACCCACCCCTTTGCTCATGGACCCTGGCTGTTCGCTCATAACGGCACCCTCTCCGGATTCGAAGCGCTCAAGGTTGAATTGGAGACCGAGATCCCTGATCACCTACTCCGACAGCGCCGCGGAGAGACCGACAGCGAACTGATCTTCCTGTGGCTACTGGGTCGGATGCCGGCCCACGGTCTCGATTCACTATCTGGAGCAGATTCGGTTGACGATGTCGTCTCTCTACTCGCTGATGCCGTACCCGAACTGAGCAGCCGCGCAGCTGCGATCACCCCCGAACCCGCTCGCCTCAACCTTCTCTTGTCTGATGGAGTCCACCTGGCTGCAAGCAGGTGGGGCAACAGTCTGTTCATGACCGAGAGATCAGGCAGAACGGACTGCGAAGTCTGTCGCGCCACTCACCTCACCGGTCCCGGCGAAAGTCGGTATCGAGCTGTGGCAGTCGCATCGGAGCCGATCACTCGAGAAACCTGGATCGAGGTGGCTGATCAATCCTTTGTCGGAGCAACCAACGGACACACCGTCGGGGTGATGGCGGCTCATGCTGCGTGACGGCTGCAACCGTCGTCCACGCAACCGCAGAACGTAGATTCGGCGACCCCGCCGGACGCTATTCGTATTCGGGCGGACCGGTCACGCTGATCACCTCTTGGCGGGCGCGGAGCGAGGAGATGATTCCCGACATGGCCTCTCTCCCGACTCCGACGAGTTCGCAGCGCAGGGTTCGGGTGCCCTCATCCTCCACCATGGAGATCCGGTGCGCCTGCGCCCCGAGGGCATTCAGGGTGTCGAACAACGGCGTAAGCGTGCCATGACCGACCCGATACTCGATCTCGAGTGGTTGGACCTTGCCTCTGCGGATGTATCCGCGAAAAGGGGCAAATCCGACCATGGCGGCCAAAGCAACCAGAAGTGCGGCCGATGCGACCCAATAGAGACCGAACCCGGATGCCACACCGAGAGCAGCCGCAAACCACAAGGTGGCAGCAGTGGTGATTCCGGTCATGGTGAATCCGGTTTTGATCATTCCGCCGGCTCCGATAAACCCGATCCCGGTCACCACCTGGGCGGCAACCCGGGTGGGATCTGCACCGTCCACCGCCACTGATGCCCCCGCCACTGAAAAAAGCGCGGCACCGGCCGCAACGAGAGTGTGGGTTCGGAGGCCCGCAGTCTTGTGCTGCACTTCGCGCTCGATCCCAAGAGCGGCACCCAGTGCCGCGGCAAGCAACACCCGCAAGATCATCTCGATGTCTGAGATCGGCAAGAGGATCACCCCGCTTGGTTCGATCGTACGTCGCCCACAGCAATAGGTTGATCCGCCGTGATCGACCGATGCCCCAGGCTATCGCACTCTCTTACCAGCCGGTGTCGGCTCCGCCCTGGAAGTCGTGAGACGCACAGGTTGCCGCACCTTGAACGACTTTTCGGGCCGGTAGCGACCCGTTGATCACTCTCAGGTAGAAGCAGGACCCGGACCCAGACATGGTCGCCAGCGCCAACTCCTGGCCTCCGTTGTCATCATCGATTGAGACCTGCGACGGACTCGTTGACGAATCAGCGTGGTCCATCCAGTCGATTGAGGGTTCGATGGTCGGAAGCATGACGAGGAGGGTGGCCTTCGAGGGGACACTTCCCTCTTCAAGGATGACCAGGTGGGTGACCTTCTCGGCCGTCGTCAACGTCGCTTGGGCTGCCTTGTCCTGGGCGTTGGTTCGGAATCCCAGAAACGACGGAATGGCAATCGCGATGAGCACCGCGATGATCATCACCACGACCATGAGCTCGATCAGGGTGAAACCGTCAGAGTGATTGTTGCGGCGCAGAGCTCTCTCCAAGACGAGTAGGGCCCCAATCGGTCGAATAAACGGTCGCCTTGAGCGCCGGATGGGCCCGGCGAGCCATCCGCGCCTGGATCTCACCTCACCATCACCCCTGCTTACGCTGCGTCTCAGCGCCGACGGGACCTTTACCGGCAGCACGGGCTGCCGTGAGATCTCGGGTGAGTACCTCCTCACTGGCGACACGGTTCAATTCACGTCGTTCGGCGCCCAAGGCGATCGCGGTGCCGACGTCAAGTGGCAGGACGGGCAGGTCATCACCGTGCTCGAAGGTGGATTCACCGCCACGATCGACGGTGGCCGTCTCACTGTGACGGGCTCCGGAGGCGAGGCACTCTCCTACGGGGTCGAGCAATAGGTGCACCAGGAAGACTCTGTTCTTGACTGAACCCCAGCCAGCCTGACTCGCCCGCCTCTGCGATGACTCAAGAATCGGTTCGCGTCACCGATGATTCCACAGAAGCGAAGGGAAAAGGTGATGCGCCCGCGTGCCCAAATCGGGAACACTAAAGAGGATCGGTCGCTCGGCGACGGGTCCCAAAACGGTGGCGAAGGGCGTCGCCTGCCTACGGTCCCGATCAAAGTGGCTCTTCTCGCGGAAGACCACACAAGAACATCCGAATCGTCGACTGATCGAGTCGCTTCCGAGTCCGCCTCCGTCGAGGCCGAATTCGGGTACGCCAAGCTCACTAAGGAGTGGTACCTATATCGGATCCCTGCGCAATACGCCGTGACGACAATCGGTGTGGGTCTGGGGATCTGGTGGGGATGGTGGCCTGGGTTCGTGGTTGCCGGACTCGCCTTTCTGGCGTATCTCGAGACGCGCCTCCGCCTACGTCAGAACAACCGGTCTCCGTTCCTTTCGATCCTCCTCGACACCACCCTGATCGGTGCCGGCGTGTACTTCGCCCAAGTTCCGTTCCTGGCGATGCCACTCCCCTTCCTGACGACTGTCGCCACCGCTTTGATGCTGCTGCCCCTGAGACGAGCAGTGTGGGTCGGTGGGTATGCCCTGATGATTCTCGGCGTGGCGATCACTGCTTCGACAAACACCACCTGGTCGCCGATGACCGGAGCGCGAAGCACGACCATCGGTCTTCTGGCAATCGCTATCTTCTCTGCCCTGTTGCTCCGGTTGATCTGGGTGTTGCAAGGCGCGATATCCGAAGGGCACCGACGAGAACAAGGAATTCTTGAAGAATCGGTCAGTGCCAACGCCCAACTGGTGGCTTCGGTGAGCCATGAAATCCGCACGCCGTTGACCGCCGTGCTCGGTTTCATCGACCTACTCGCCGATCAAGAATCTCAACTGTCTGAACCTGAAAGAGCCGAGCTATTGATGTTGACGTCGAGCCAGGGGCGCGATCTCTCCCAGCTGCTCGAAGATCTCCTCGTCGCAGCACGGTCCGGCGCCGGCATTCTTCATGTGGCCGAAATGCCGGTGAGTCTCGACGAACAGGTGACCTGGATAGTCAAGTCGTGGACCGATCCTGCCGCGGCCCGCATCACAGTTGAAGGAGGACCGGCACGTGCACTCGGCGAGCCCGCTCGAGTGCGTCAAATCCTGCGCAATCTGGTTTCCAACGCCTTCAGGTATGGGGGCGACAACATCGGCATCGAGCTTGGCGAGAACGAAGCGACGGTCCAGGTGGCGGTGTGGGACGACGGAGATGAGATCGAACTCGACCAACGGGAGCGGATCTTCGAGCGATATCAAAGTGGATCGAACCAGGCCACGTTGCCCGACTCGATCGGACTTGGACTCCCGGTCTCGCGAGATCTGGCGCGTCTCATGGGAGGCGACCTCACCTACAGCTTCAGATCAGGCCGTAACCGATTTACACTCACGCTTCGCCCGCTGCTCGCCGACTCAGCCGCAGTCGCCTCCGAAGACATCGAGTCCAGTCCGACTCCGGTGTCCTACCCCCGATAGCCATCCACAAAGGCCCTTCGACTCGTCGCAGCATGCCTGGCCAACATTCCCGCCGACCCGAGTAACGCGGTAACTGCGAACGTGATGATTCCGGCGTCGCCGTGGTGCCAGCCGTAGAAACCCCAGAGCCCCGCCTCTGCAACGCCCAGCCACCACGTTCCAGGAGAGATGCCCGACGGATTGGCAGTTCGATACGCGGTCCACAGAGACGGAACCATCATCACTCCGAATGACAGCCCGAGCGCGACCCCCAGAGAGGTCCAACCTGCCACCGCGGTAGTCGCCACGAGAATCCCGCCGAACACAATGCCGCGGAGATAGCTCGGACCGAGCGGCCGCCCCGTACGAGCCAGAGCCCACAAGGTGATCGTGTATCCGGCGGCGGCTCCAAAAGGCGCCACAATCGACGCCCACAAGGCCTCGTGCACGAAGTACACGAACCAGCCGATGTTGCTGATGAACCCGATCGCCGGCCAGGTGGTCGAGACGCCGGCAGAATCCCCGGTGCGCACCAGCTTGGTGATCTGCGGCACGAGAAAGAACAACGTGGCCACGGTGGCGGCGGCCACGGCGATGTTGGCGAGTAGCTCTTGCATGGAAGACCTGCTTGCACCGCCCGGTGCGGTGCGTCGAGGGAGAAGCCTGATCCTCTCCAACCGTGAGACGGCAGAGTACAAGCGCACACCCGCAACGACTGACGATTGGCTGGTTGCCCGAGTCGAGTTCAGCCGCGGGCGAAATCGGTTGCAGTCGCAGGCGGCCCGCGCTGTCGCAGGAGCACGGATCGCAACTAGATCGTATGGTTAATAACGTAATCCATCAGGAGATCATCAGATCCATGTTCGAGTACGTATGCGATCACATCGTTCCGGGTTGCACTATCAAGACACAGGGTGACACTCCCGAGCGCGCGCGAGAGAAAGCTGTCGCCCACCTCAACGAGCACCACGGCATGGAGTACATAGACGCCCCCGTATCCGACAAGATCGACCTGGCCATTCTCCCCACCCTGCAGCGATAGCCCGCTCGACAATCCCAGTTGCGATCCGCTCAGGCGGCGCTAGTACACGCTGGGAACCCGGTCACCGTACCCCGCGCGCCCAGTCCCGACTCCTTAATCCCTCCACCGGCCATGCCGAGAAACGCTTGGCTATCAAGTTGGTCACTCCATCGCGATGCTCCAAGACCCCATCGATGACAAGACCAACATTGCGTCGTGCGATCTGACGTTGAGCCGCCCACACTTCTGGCAGCACGATCACATTTAGCAAGCCCGTCTCGTCCTCCAGATTGATAAAGATCACGCCCTTTGCCGTCATCGGACGTTGCCGGTGGGTAACCACCCCCCCAACCCGAATCCGTCTGCCGTGTTTGTTGCTGCCCAGTGCATCGGCAATCGAGACACACCCCTCGGAAGTTAGGCGCTCCCGGATGAATTCGACAGGGTGCCGAACCGATATGCCGGTGGACCACAGGTCTGCCCGCGCCTGCTCCTCCTCAGACATGGGGAACAACTGGGGCGAATCAGCACCGACGGCGAGCGGAAGATGACCGGGCCCCATCCCCGCCAACGCACCGGCCGCCCACAGCCCCTCACGGCGCTCTACCCCCAGTGAAGCAAGCGCACCAGAGGCCGCCAGACCTTCGAGGGCATCGACCGAAAGCCCAGTTCTCTGGGCAAGGTTGACGACTGAGGTGAACAGTCCATCAATCGACCGCGCTGCCTCGATTCTCGTTACCTCGGCATCGCCCAGATTGCGTACGTAGCGCAGTCCCATCCGCACCCCTGTAGCCATCCGCACCGGATCGTCGAGTGGACCACGGCCCCTACGCCAAGTGATTCCGTAATAGGTAGCAATATCTTTGGGGTCGGCTTCGATCGGAACGATCGTGCAGTCGTAATCGGAGTCGTTGACGTCGGGTTCCAGCGTGACCACTCCGTGGCGAGCCGCATCCTGCACGAGGGAGTTGGGGCTGTAGAACCCCATGGGTTGTGCGTTCAACAGACCGGCGAGGAACTCGGCCGGCCAGCGGTACTTCAGCCACGATGACATGTACACGATGTAGGCGAACGACACCGAGTGGCTTTCGGGGAATCCGAACGACGCAAACCCCTGAAGCTTGTCCCAGATCTCGATGGCCGCTTCGCCGGTGATTCCGGTGCGTGCCATGCCGTCAAAGGTCTCCTGGCGAAGCTTTGCCATCTCCTCGTCGGAGCGCTTATGAGTCATCGCCTGCCGCAGTCGGTCAGACTGTCCCGGCGTATACCCGGCACATACCCGGGCGAGTTCCATCAACTGCTCCTGGAATACGGGAACCCCCAGCGTCTTGGCCAGGATCGGCTCGGACAGCGGATGCGGATACCTCACCTGCTCTTCGCCGTTACGGCGACGCAGATAGGGATGGACGGAATGACCCTGGATGGGCCCGGGACGGATGAGCGCAACCTCGACGGCGAGGTCGTAGAAGGTCCTTGGTTTCATCCGGGGAAGCGTCGCCATCTGAGCCCGCGACTCCACCTGAAAGACACCGACGGTGTCGGCCTTAGTGAGCATCTCGTAGACAATCGGCTCCTGCGGGATCGTCGCCAGGTCCAGCTTCAGACCGTGCACATCCTCGATCAGGTCGACGGTGAGGTGGAGCGCGTTGAGCATCCCGAGACCGAGCAGATCGAATTTGACGATTCCCATCGAGGCGCAATCGTTCTTGTCCCATTGCATGACGGTCCGATCCTCCATTCGACCCCACTCCAGCGGGACCGTCTCATGCAGGGGACGGTCGGCGATGACCATCCCGCCCGAATGGATGCCGAGGTGACGAGGAAAGCCATCGATCCGACGGCACATGTCGACAATGAAGTCGGCCGTTGCTCCGCCGGGGAGCTCAAGTTGCTCTCCAATCGACTTTGCGTCGCGGGTATCGAGATACTTGGTGAGCCCATTCACCTGCGCCTGGGTAAACCCAAAAGCCTTGCCCACATCCTGCAACACCGACCGGGCCCGGTACGTGATGACGTTCGCCACCATCGCCGCTCGCTCTCGCCCATATCGCTGGTAGCAGTACTGGATCACCTCTTCGCGCCGCTCTGCTTCGAAATCGATGTCGATGTCGGGCGGCCTCCCCCGCTCTGATGAGAGGAACCGTTCAAAGGGAAGCGCGAGACGAATCGGATCGACTCTGGTGAGATCGAGACATCGGCACACAGCTGAATCGGCACCGGAGCCACGGATCTGGCAGTAGATATCGCGGCTCCGGGCGAACTGCACGATGTCCCAAACCACCAGGAAGTACCCGGGGAATCCAAGCGCCTCGATCACGCCCAGTTCGTGTTCGAGCCGATCGATCGCCACCTGGTCGATCAGCCCAGGCCCATTGCCGGGATAACACCTGCGGGCGCCCTCCATGGTCAGGTGCCTCAGATACTCCATCTCGGACCGGAATGAACCCGGCATCGGGAAATGCGGCAGCCGGGGAGCCACCAAAGTCAGATCGAATGCGAGGTCGCTTCCCAGATCTGCGGCCAGCTCGACCGAACCCGGATAACGAGCCATTCGTCGTGCCATCTCCTGTGGTGAGCGCAGATAGCGCTCGTCGGTCGCCGGCCAGTAGCCATACCCGGCATCGAGATCCCGACGCCCTCCGACGGCGGCGAGTACTTCGGCGACGTCTGCCTGGGAGCGATCGTGATAGTGGACGTTATTGGTGGCAACCAGCGGAATCCGGAGCCTGGCACCGACCTCGGCGATGAGATCGTTGCGAGGATCATCCTCCGGCATCCCGTGATGAAAGACCTCGAGGAAGAATCGGTCGCCAAAGATCTCCTGCAACTCCATGGCGGCCGCAAGCGCTCCGTTGAAGTCTCCCCGTTCGGCGGCACGGGGAACCGCACCACTCCGGCATCCGCTGAGCGCAACAAGACTCCCCCGCTCGGCTGCTTCGATCAGATCGGTCTCGTCATACACCGGGCGATCCTTCTCGCCACGGAACTGAGCTTTCGTGACCAAAAGCGACAACACCGAGTATCCCGCCGGATCAGGAGCGAGGAGCACAAGATGGTCTGTCTCGGGGAGCACGGTCGGTTTGGAGCCATGCATTCTTCGGATTCGGCCCCTGCGGGGCCTCAGGTCTTCAGTCCTCGGTCCTCGGTCCTCGGCCAGAACTGGTTTGACTGATGACTGATGACTGATGACTGATGACTCTCTGGGCAATCCGATTTCCACTCCGTACACGGTGGGTAGTCCCACCTCGGCTGCGGTAATCCGGAATCGGGCGGCTCCGTAGAAACCGTTGTGATCGGTGACCGCCAACGCCTCATATCCCAGTTCCATGGCACGCTCGACGAGATCACCGGGGTTGGAGGCCCCGTCGAGAAACGAGTAGTTGGTGTGGCAATGGAGCTCTGCGTAGCGGGGCATGGGGCGAAGAGTCTATCGAACATACGTTCGACAGCGTCATCGGTCCCCAGTCAGAAATGGAAACGGATTTGCCCCCCACCAAACTCCTGCGGAGTTTGACTCCCCCCAAAGGGGAGAGTGATCTCTACTTCTGACCCTCCCCCCTTGAGGGGAGTGTTCTTTACTGGCTACTGGCTACTGGCCACTGCCTACCCTCCTCGCCGTGGATCAATATGACTCCGGATGGGGCGAAAACCAACTGCCTTTTCTGCGCCGTCCGGCCGTCCGCAGCGTCATCACCCTCTTCGTAATCGTGACCTTCGTCATGCTGACGCTGATGTCGACCTGCAGCCCACGGACGACTCCTATCGGGACCACGACAACCACCACCGCCGGAATCACCGCCTAGGCCTCGGCGAGGACGTCCTCTTCGCGGTAGGAGTCGACCGCCTCCAACGCCCAGGCGATTCCCTCCGATGGCGACTCCACGGCAATACAGGCGCTCCAACCGCCGGTAAATCCCGACGGCTCCCACAGCACCCACCGCAGTTCCCCTACTGCGGTTTCCATCTCCCGCGGGTCGACCGGCCACTCGAGATCGGTCAGAGTCGCCCCCAGCCACCACGCGGCAAACCGACCCATCGGACCGCCTCGTCTCTTGCCATAGGCGCCACCGCTGGCGCCGGCCCAGGCAATCCGGGCAAAAGCGTCGGCGACGGTCGTGTCGACCAACAGACATCGCCCGTGACCGAGCGCGGCAACCGCCGCTTCGCAGCTCCCGTGAACGGCCACAGCTGTGGCGGTTCCGTTCGACTGCTGCGCCCATACGGAGCCAATATCGATAAGCGCCTCGATCGACTCGTCGTCAGCGATCTCGACCCCCGGCTCAGGGAGAGTGATCTTCGCAAAGGATGGCGGGGACAAGGCGTCGAAGTCGGCGTCGTCGGCCCGAAAACTCGCCACTGAATAGGTCGGCTCCCAATCCAGCACCCGCAACGGGATCTCGAGCACATGCCGATCCACGTCGGGCTCCGCTTCGAGGTCCTCGCCTCGTAGCGCCCGCTCGTGAGCCGCCAACGCTCGCGCCGGTCCGGGCCGAAGGTGAGGCGCCAGAGCGCTCCACTCATGCGTGCTTGCTGCCACCTCCCACAGAGGTCCCAGGGCGAACCGGCCGGCCTCTTCTGTGACAACACCGGCCGCAAACTCACCCGAACCTTCCAAAGCGAGCCGATACTCCGCATACTCCGCCGCCGGCCACAACTGGAGGCCACGCTCTTCATGGGCGCGACGGCACCTATCTCTCAGCTCAACGATCCGGGCCCAGTCCCGCGACGAACACAAGCCGTCAACGAGTCTGATGAGGGCGTCGAGATCGCCATCAGCGACCGCAGCAGCAAGATCTGTCATGGATCGGCAGCGTAGCCAGCCGTGATCGGCGGGTAGCCTGAGTCGAGATGTCCTCCCCCAACGACCTCATCGACCGGATCTCGAATCTGGTCCCACACTGGCTGGGTTGGCCGATGTCGGCGCTCAGCACACTCACTGCGTTCACCGGCGCCGGGTTGCTCTTTGCCGCCGCGGCATTTGCCAGCATCGCCGCCGCCGTCTGGGGTGGGGTCGCCTTCCTGGTCGCAGCCATCACCTGGCACGTGGCGGATATCGCCGAAGCAAACCGCCCGTTTTAGGGATCAGAGCAGCAATTCGGCAAGAGTCCGCAGCGTCGTGGCGTCCTGCACCATGGCGACGAGGGTGGTGACTCCCGACTCCTTCCACATCTCCAGCGAATCACGAATCCGCTCCTTGGGACCGATGAGGGCAACCTCGTCGACCATCTCGTCGGGAATCTCGGCCATGGCCTCGGCCCGCTTTCCGTCGAGGTACAGATCTTGGATGCGGGTGGCCTGCTCGGTGTATCCGTACCGACACGCCAAGTCGAAGTAGAAGTTCTTT
Organism: uncultured Kiloniellaceae bacterium; assembly: GCA_964194935.1. GTDB lineage: Bacteria > Actinomycetota > Acidimicrobiia > Spongiisociales > UBA11373 > JACZWZ01. Next base: position 11,265 of record CAXMOL010000066.1, on the reverse strand, counting down.
CCCTTCGCCCCCATGCCGCCCACATAGAGGGCCAGCATCGGCCGAATCCCCCACCGCGCCTGGTCGACATCGTCGGTGACGACTGCCGGTACCGACGGTGCGATGTCAAAGCGCGCCGCCTTGGACGGATCCCCCGACCGACCGAAGCCCGCCTCCAAATGAGGCGCAAACGCCGCAGGTGCGTGTTGCGGGCTGTACCAGATAGGAAGCCAGCCATCGGCGATCTCAGCGGTGAGTGCGACGTTCTTCGGCCCGATCGAGGCGAGATAGATCGGGATTTCATGTGATGGCTTGACGGTGAGCCGCAGCGACCGACCCAACCCGGTCGAGCCCGGTCCGGTGTACGGCAGTTGGTAGTGCTCGCCGTCGTGGGTGACCCGTTCTTTGCGCTCGATGATCTTGCGCACTATCTCGACGTACTCGCGCGTCTTGCCGAGCGGCTTTCCGTACGGCCGCCCATGCCACCCCTCGACCACCTGGGGTCCCGACAACCCGAGTCCGAGCAAGAATCGACCACCGGAGAGCTCCGACAGGGTCACCGCTGTCATGGCGGTCATGGCCGGAGTCCGGGCCGGCATCTGCAGAATCCCCGCCCCGAGCTTGATCTGCTTCGTGGAGGCTCCGTACCAAGACAGCATGGTGACGGCATCGCTGCCGTAGGCCTCAGCAGCCCAAACCGAGTGGTAGCCGAGCCGATCGGCTTCTTGTACTAGTTCGAGCTTCGATTCGACCCGAACCGCCGAATACCCAACCCCCAAGCCGAGCCGCATCCAGCCTCCCATCACATGCCATCGTCCACCGAGTTGTTGCGCCGCACCCATCCTCGGATCGTCTCAAGGCTAGATCAAACGCCCCGGATAACATCTACCAGACCATGTCGACCAAAAGGCGAGTCCTAGCTGCCCTTCCAGCCATTCCGATGGCAATGGCTGGTGCCGTCGCCTACCAGGTGCTGCGGGCGGCGCATCGCCCCGACCTCCCCTCTTTCCCAAACCAGGATCCCAACGGGATTTTCGGAGACCCCGAGCTGAGGCCGCTACGGCTTGTGGCGCTGGGTGACTCCTCTATCACGGCACCCGGCGTCGAAGACCTCGACAACGCCTGGGTCCGACGCATCGCCATCTCTCTCAGCGACGGGTTCCACGTCGACCTGGTGTCGGTGGCAGTCGGAGGCTCCAAGGCACGCGATGTGATCGCCAGCCAGCTTGAAGAAGCTGTCCGACTAGAACCCGACATCGCGATCTTGTCGGTGGGTGCCAACGACGCGATTCGGGCCACTCCATCCGATCGCTATCGCGCCGAGATTCAATACATCGTGTCCGAGTTGGACCGCACCAGCGGTGCGATCGTCGTGTTCGGCGTCGGCGATCTTGGATCGATCCCAAGGCTGCCGCCGCTACTGCGACGGACATTCACTCGCCGTGCGGCCCGATTCAATTCTGCTGCCGCGTCGATCGCGGCGCAGTTCCCCAACGCAATAAAGGTGCCTACGACGGGACCAATGTCTACCGCTTTTTGGCACGACCCCGATCTCTTCGCCGGCGACCTGTTCCACGCCGGGGACAAGGGCCACCGCCTATTCGCAGATCAGATGCTGCCCGCCTTCCGCGCTGCACTTATCGTGCAGCGTCGCACCGACTCCTAGTCGGCGGCCCTCACCACAATGTCGCCCGACATCGTCTTCACGACCAAGCGCGCGGTGGTCGTCTGAGCAGAGTCGGACGAAACGGGGAAGTCGGTACGGACGTCCCCTGAAAGGGACTGGAACGACACCGAGAACCTACGCCCGGAAGCAACACCGAGTTGGACGTCGCCGGAGAGCGTCTTGGCGTTGAACGAGTCGCCCGTCAGCCGGCGGACCGCAATCTCACCGGACGCTGAATGAGCCGATACCGCACCTGCGGCCTCACCGATCTCGATGTCCCCTGAAGCCGACTTGGCAGTCACATCGCCCGCCACGGACCGAACAAGAATATCTCCAGAGGCGGCGGCCACGTCGAGGCGTCCCTGTACCGCACCGAGCCTGATATCTCCGCTCGCCGTCTTCACCTTTACATCGCCGCTGATGTCTTCTGCGACGACATCGCCGGATGCGGCGTCGACCGCCAGCGACTCCGCCGGCATCGCCACGACAACATCTCCGGCAGCTAGCCGAGCTCGAATCGCGGCTGGCAACCCCACCCGGATTTCGATCGCCGCTCCCGACCAACGTCCGACTCCGCCGCCACTTTCGGGTTCGATGACGATTTCCCCACCTCGATCCTCGACGAGAAACCGCCCGATCGTCGCTTCGTTGCCGGTCAACCGAATCTCGACGATGCCGGCCGGTCCTGGGACGACTCGAGCTTCTCCGGCGGGAAGGCGTAGACCGATTCGGGGAGTTCCGGTGCTCTCGAACTTCTCGTATCGCTCGCTCATGTCTCGATCGTCCCGCTGATACGACGACCCCCGCGACGGTCTCGCTCCTTTGCCTGAGCGGCCAGCGCCTTGACCAGCCACGAATTGACCGACTCACCCACATCTTCGGCAGCCACCTCGACCCGCTCCTTGAGGGTCGGCGGCAGCCGAAGCGTGATCCGAGCATCGAGAGATTCGGTGGACGCCTCGGCGCCCTCTCCTCCAGAGCGGACCCGCAACGTCGGTTCGCCCTCACTCAGCACCACATCGATGTCGTGCGATGCAAGTTGGGCAGAGACCTCGGCGGCCGCCTGCTCGGCAAGATCGAGGGCAATCTGATGCACAGCGGGTTCGAGTGTCGCCACCAGTGTGTCCGCCATCGCCTCCATCTCACTGTCGCCTCCCGCGACCAGAACGTGTCGTTTGATGGCCGCTTCGAGTCGGGTCATCGCGATGCTCGTATCCATGCCTCTCGCCTCCTCGATCTAGTGGACTGCGATGGGTCGCACTTGCAGCAGCACCACATCGGCCCGTCGCCGGCTCCGTGTCGCCTTGGCCCGGTTCCTCAGTCGCCTAGTGGCGGCCTCTTCCAATCTGGAGTTGTTCTGCGCCATAACCATCTCGGTCGAATACAACATGATGACCTCCTGTCATCTCGGTGTCAAGAATGATGTCGTTATGATGTCATAATGCTGTCACGTTGTCAAGGGGTTTTTCTGCGGCGCCAGGGACGGCCACGGTTATGGTGTTGACACACACCGGGGAGTCGCCCAGCGACTGAGAGGGTGGAGCCACCACCGACCCGAACGACCTGATCTGGGTAATGCCAGCGGAGGCAGGCGTGGAACGAACCATCATCATTCTCAGCGGGGGTGGACCCTCCCCCGGCGGACTTCCCCAGGCAGATCTCGTGATCGCCGCCGACTCCGGCCTCGCCCTGGCAGAAGGTCTGGGATTGACGGTCGATGTCGTGGTCGGCGACCTCGACTCGGTACTCCCGAAAGATCTCGACGCTGCCCGCCAAGCCGGGGCCGTGGTTGAAGCCCACCCCACCGACAAAGACGCCACGGATCTCGACCTGGCGATGACGGCGGCAGTCGAACGGAGCGCCCGGCGCATCATCGTTGCAGGAGGAGGCAGCGGTCGGCTCGACCACCTCCTTGGCATCGCCACGCTGCTTGCTTCCGATCGGTGGGCTGATGTCAACATCGAGTGGCACACCCCCGGCACCGTCATCTATCCGACACGAGATTCAAGGGAGCTGGGCACCAGTCCCGGGGACCTGGTCTCGCTGGTCCCGGTCGGCGGAGACGCCGCGGTGACGCTTCAAGGAACCCGGTGGGAACTCCAGGCAGAGACTCTTACCTTCGGGTCGACCCGTGGAATCAGCAATGAGGCCACCACCGAGCTTGTCCGCCTCCAGGTGCACAGTGGAGTTGTACTGCTCGCCCACACGAGGAGCACTCCATGAGACGGATAGCAATCCTTGTCGCACTAACACTGGTATTTGCGGCATGTGGTGAAGAGACCCCCGACACCGTGCGCCTGCTCACTCACGACTTCTTCGCAATCTCTGACGAGTTGCTGGACGCTTTCTCCGCAGAGACCGGATTTGATGTCCAGATCGTGCGTGGTGGGGACGCCGCCATCGTTGTGAATCAGTCGATTCTCACCGCCGGCAACCCCGTCGCCGATGTGATCTTCGGCGTGGATACGACGCTCCTATCCAGAGCGATCGGGGCGGACCTGTTCGACCCGTATCGGAGTCCGCAACTTGAGTTCGTTCCACCAGAACTCCACGTTGCCCGCGATGCGGCAACACCGATCGACCTAGGCGACGTCTGTCTCAACTACGACAAGGAACTACTCACAGATCCGCCTTCTGTACTGCGCGATCTCACATCCAGCGCCTACGCAGGGCTACTCGTCGTGCCGGATCCGACGATCTCAAGTCCGGGGCTCGCCTTCCTCCTCGCAACGATCCACGAATTTGGCGAAACGGGTGATTACACCTGGCGAGACTTCTGGGGCGATCTACGCGCCAACGATGTCCAGATCGTCGGTGATTGGGGAACCGCCTACTACGGCTCGTTCTCGGGAGCCGGCGGCGGAGACCGGCCGATCGTCGTGTCCTACGCATCTTCGCCACCGGCCGAGGTGCTGTTCGCTGATCCGCCGATTGATCGGGCGACCACAGGCGTCATCGAGGCGGGTTGCTTCCGGCAGGTGGAATACGCCGGTGTGCTGCGGGGCACAGAGAATCCCGCTGGCGCCCGCGCCCTGATCGACTTCATGCTCTCCGCTGCCTTCCAGCAAGCCGTCCCCACCTCGATGTTCGTGTTCCCGGTCCGCTCCGGAGTCGACCTCCCCGAAGTATTCGTTACCAACACCCGGATACCGGCCGAACCGGCTGTGATCGACCCTGAGGCCATCGATGACAATCGGGAGCGTTGGCTGGCCGAGTGGGTCGAGACGGTTCTGCGCTGAAATGAGACCATCCAGGCTTCTCACGATCCCGGCCTTGGTCATCGGTCTCGGATTCTTTGTGTGGCCGATGCTGTCGATCCTAAGTACCGCCCTCGGAGAGGATCCGGGTCGGATCATCAGTCTTTTTGGCGAGCACGGGTTGCGCTCGGTTGTGTGGTTTACGGTCTGGCAGGCGCTCGCCTCCACCGCGGCAGCCCTTGTAATCGGTGTGCCTGCGGCATACGCCCTTACTCGGTTCGATTTTCGCGGCCGGGGTGCTCTGCGCACCCTGCTCACAATCCCCTTCGTATTGCCGACCGTCGTCGTCGCGGTCGCCTTCCTGGCGTTGATCGGGCCACAGGGAACGCTCGGCATCGACCTTGCAGGTACCACTTGGGCGATCATCGCCGCTCACGTGTTCTTCAACCTCGCCGTCGTGGTCCGAACCGTTGGCGGTCTGTGGAGCCACCTCGATCCTGCACTAGAAGGCGCGGCCGCGACTCTTGGCGCATCTCAGTGGCGGATATTCCGAACCGTCACCCTCCCCCTACTACGGCCGGCTCTCGCCGCTGCAGGGGCAATCGTGTTCCTGTTCTCGTTTACCTCATTCGGAATCGTGTTGCTACTGGGGGCACCGAGATTGGCCACGATCGAAGTGGAGATCTATCGAGACGCCGCCCTGATATTCGATCTTCCCACCGCCGCTGCGTTGGCTCTGGTCCAATTGGTCGGGGTTACAGCGGCACTCCTCGTCTATTCCGGCCGCCAGGCCCGATCGGCGACACAGCAGCACCTTGTCGCAGGCACGGCAGCCCGACGACGTCCCCGCGGCCGTGATCGATTGTGGATCTTTATTGCCCTGGCGCCAGCGCTCACCGTGGTGTCCCTCCCTCTGGGGGCGATTCTCGTACGCACCCTGGCGCCGGGGGGATCCCTCGGATTCGGAGCATTCCGGGCACTCGCCGCCGTCGACCCCGCCGTTGTAGACCCTCTGCGGGCCGTGGGTAACTCACTGGGATACGGCATCGTCGCGTGCGTCATCGCGCTTGCGGTCGGATTACCTGCGGCAACGTTCATCGCCAATCGACGTTCCGGTTCGAGCCGATGGCTGGACACCCTGATCATGCTCCCCATCGCATCATCAGCAGTGACGCTCGGATTTGGATTCGTTATTGCGCTCGACGCTCCTGTGGACCTGCGCACGTGGTGGTTGCTGGTACCAATTGCCCACGCCCTGATCGCAATCCCCTTCGTGGTTCGCCTTACAGTCCCAGTCGTCCGATCCATGGCATCTCACCTGCGCGAAGCAGCTGCAACGCTGGGAGCCTCACCCCGCCACGTCTGGCGCACCATCGATCTGCCAATGCTCACGCCGGCGGCAGCCGGTGCAGCAGCACTTGCATTTGTGATCAGCCTCGGAGAATTCGGGGCAACCCTCTTCATCGCCCGCCCGGGTGGCCAAACCATGACTCTGGCGATCTTCCGCTTGCTGGGCCCCGGAAATGCCAGCCGGTCGGCGGCGCTAGCCCTTTCACTGGTCCTCATCGCCATCACAGCAGCGGCGGTCGCCCTGCTGGAGCGACTACGGGCACCGGGAGTCGGCGAGTTCTGATGCTCGAGGCCCGAGGGATCACCGTGCACTACGACGATCTGGTGGCAGTCAGCGACGTCGACGTCACCGTCGGTAGCGGAGAAACTCTGGCCCTCCTCGGCCGAAGCGGATCGGGCAAGACTTCGCTCCTGAGAGCGATAGCCGGTCTGGTACCACTCGTCAGCGGCAGCGTCCTGCTCGGAGGCACAGATCTCACCAGCGTCCCGACGCATGAGCGAGGAATTGGCCTGGTCTTCCAGGATTTTGCCCTCTTCCCTCACCTCGACGTCGGCAGAAACGTGAGCTACGGATTGAGGGCCGCCGGTATCGTCGACACTGAGACGTCGGTAGCCGCCGCGCTCGACGCCGTAGGACTTGAGGGAATGGAACGTCGCAGCGTCGATCAGCTGTCGGGCGGTCAGGCACAACGCGTCGCCCTTGCCCGGACTCTGGCTACCCGCCCCAAAGCGTTGCTCCTCGACGAGCCACTGGGCTCGCTCGATCCTGCCTACCGACGGCGCGTGGCAGGTGAGCTCTCGCAACTGCTTCGCGCCACAGCGATTCCGACCGTCATCGTCACCCATGACGCACAGGAGGCGTCCGCCTTGGGCGACCAGATCATGGTCCTCGACGGTGGGCGCTCTGCAGTGTCGGGATCCCCCGATGCGGTGTGGCTCAGCCCGGGAAGCACCGAAGCTGCCCTGATGCTCGGCCACACCTGTGTTGTCGAGGCTCACTCGACCGGGACCTCTCTCGAAGTCGGTGATGTGTCTCTGCCTGTCGCCGTTGCTGAGGGTCAAGCCACCGTTCTCATCCGGCGGGCCACGATCGTGACGGATGGAGGAACGCCGGTCACCGTCGCCTATTCACACTTCCGCGGGCCCGGCTGGGTGGCCGGCGTTCAACTCGGATCGGCAATTCTTGAAGTCGAAGCACCTCAACGCATCGCCGAAGGAGAGAAGATCCAGATCGGCATCGACCAACAGGACATCATCCTTCTCTAGACGCTGACGTCCACCCATTCGGCCCCGGTCAGCCGCACAAGGGTTGCCAGCGGGATCGGAAACACTGTCGTCGGAGTGCCACCAGCCGACCAAACGTCGATGTGGCGCTGCAGCGCCACATCCGCAAACACCCGCAACGGCGATGAATATCCAAACGGCGGTGTGCCACCGGCGGCGAAACCGGTCGCCGCTCGAGCCTCGTCGAGCGTGGCCCGCCTCGCCGATCCGGCCTTCGCCACCTCGGCGAGGCGCTCGAGATCGATCCTGGTGTCACCGCTGGCAAACACCACAACCTGCTCTGACTCATCGAGCGTCAGGACGATCGACTTGGCAATCGCCGACAGCTCACAGCCGATGGCATTAGCCGCGTCCTGCGATGTCTTGGTGCCATCTGGAAACACATGCACGTCGACCTCGAATCCAAGCGACTTGCCCGACTCGACCACACGCAGCGAGGCGTCGGGAATCGTCACGACGCGCTCTCGGACGCGACGACACCAGGAATACCACGAACACCGATCGTCACCACCGCGATAGCCCCGCCGATCAAATGCCATCCGAGATCCCACGCCGTGTTCACTGCATCACCGACGTTCGAACCTTCGACGAAGTGAGCAAACACGTTTTCAACCGTCTCATTGACCAGGCCCGGCACCTGGCCCCAGACAAATCCCCACAGCAGCGGCCGGTCGGTCTCTCGAGCAGCCACCACGAATACTGCCGTGGCGGCCGCGATCCCGAAGCCGTGTACCAATTGATCCCAGCGCAAGACTCCGTCGACGATCCACATGCCGTAGAGGATCTCGGTCTTTCCGGTCGGATTGGCGGCGAGACCCCCGGCAAGGTGCATTGCCGCCCAAACCGACAGCATCCACAACAGCGCCGACGGAACGGGTCCCCATCTGCGATCGATCCAGACGACGATTCCGACCGAAGCCACCAATGCCGGCAGGTAGATCCAAAGAAAGTTCTGGTGCCGTACCAAGCCGACGATCGTAAACACGACGGTGAATCCGACCGTAAAGATCGCCACGGGCCTCTCCCGGCGCAACACCGCAGCGAGTGCCGTCATCTCAAACCTATGGCAGCAGCAAGGCCCTCGGCAAGGCTCGACGCCTCGTCGGCCACATCATGAGGGTCTCCAGCTCCGCACACGTCGGCGTAGAACTTGAGCTTCGGTTCCGTACCGCTCGGCCGGGCTAGAACTCGACTCCCCCCTTCCAAGTGGAGCACAACGAGATTGGCGGCAGGAAGCCACCGAGGACGGTCGGCGGCCCCGGCGGCAAAGTCGGTGACATCCAAGACGTCATGTCCTGACACTTGATCGGGCGTGGCCGTCCGCAACCGACCCATCGCGGCGGCGATCTCCACAACACCATCACTTCCAGGCCGCTTGATGCTGTGCTGGGCGCTCATCCACAACCCGTGTTCGTCCCACAGGTCACCCAGCCGATCCAACACCGTCCGACCCGCGTCGGCCTCAAAAGCGACCAGATCGGCAAACCACAACGCTGCAGATATCCCATCCTTGTCTCGCACAACGGGCCCGACCGTGTAGCCGAGCGCCTCCTCGAAACCGAACAGGAAGCGATATCCCTCCTGTTCGAGATCCAAGCCTGCGTTGGCTATCCACTTGAACCCGGTGAGCGTCTGTTCGAATCGAGCACCGTACGCCGCGGCGACCGACGCCAGCATCGGAGAGGAGACGATGCTGTTGAGTACCAGGTCCTTTGACCCACCACCGACCCGCCGTAGAACGAAGTCGGCCAGCAGCACCCCAATCTCGTTCCCGGTCAACCGGCGCCAGCCTCCCGCGACCGAGATGCTTACCGCGAGACGATCAGCGTCGGGATCGTTGGCGACGACCAATTGGGCCCCTTCCGCAGCACCCAAGGCCTCGACCATGTCCATCGCGCCGGGTTCCTCTGGATTCGGGAACGCAACCGTGGGAAACCGTCCGTCTGGCTCAAATTGATCGGAAACCACGACCACCGATTCGTGTCCGCCGACAGCAAGGGCGCGCAGGCAAAGCGGTCCACCCACCCCATGAAGGGGGGTATACGCGATTCGCGGCGACGGGCCCGAGACCGGCGAGGCGCGGAACGCCAGAACCTCGTTGAGATAGCGATCCTCCAATCCCGTTAAAGGCGTGGCCAAGGCCGACGAGCCGTCAAGCGCTCCCTCGATTCGAGGAACCTGATTGGCCGGACCCACCGCGGCGATGGCGGCGGCGATGGCCCCATCCACCGGAGGGATTATCTGGGCGGAGTTGGAGTCATAGACCTTGTATCCGTTGTCCGCCGACGGGTTGTGGCTGGCCGTGACAACGACCGCTGCCACGGCACCGAGATCTCGGGCAGCGAAGGACACGAGCGGAGTCGGCGCAGTCCCCTCGAAATATCGGACCTCCATCCCGGCAGCGACAAGGACGCCGGCCGCGTCCTCAGCAAACTGGCGACTAGAGGTTCGCCCGTCATAGCCGAGGGCAATCGGACCCTCACCGTGGCCCTGCGCTTGAAGGTATCGGGCCAGTCCGGCCGTAGTCCTGATCACCACTGCACGGTTCATCCGAGCCGATCCAGCACCAACCATCCCTCGGAGGCCTGCCGTGCCGAATTGAAGCGATGATCCCATTCGGGATTCGAGCGCATCCATATCGCCGGAGGCGACTATTGCCTGTAACTCGGAGCGGGTATCCGGGTCCGGATCGCCCTCAATCCAGTCGCGGGCCTTGATCTCTAGCTCTTGCATCGCCACAACCTACCCACCGGCCGGAGGCCCGATGCAGTCATGCCGGGCCGACTTCGCGGCGTCGCCGAGGTTCACGCCAACAGCAGCTTTGCGACCTTCTGGATCTCGTCTTGGCTGGTCATAGGCACGAGGTATCCGTCTTCGGCGCGGATCGTGTCGAGGTTCGCCTCGACGTCCTCTGGTGTCAGGACACCCTCCTTTTCGGGGTGCTTGAACCATCCAGGGCTGAGGCCCACGAACATCCGACTCACCGTTCCACCCGCAACCGAGAACACCTCACCCGTGAGATCGCAGGCCTCCGAAGCGAGGTAGGCAACCACCGGTGCCACAAACGCCGGGTCGAGTTTGTCGGCCATCGGGCCAAGCAGTTCCTGGGTCATCCGAGTGCCAGCGATCGGGGCGATCGTATTTACCTTGATGCCCTTACTGGCTCCCTCGATGGCAAGCACGTTCATGAGCCCAACGAGGCCCATCTTGGCGGCTCCGTAGTTTGCCTGGCCGAAGTTGCCGAGCAGGCCAGAAGCCGACGAAGTCATCACGACCCGCCCGTATCCCTGCTCTCGCATATGGCGAAAGGCCGGGCGGGTCACGTAGAAGGCGCCCCTGAGGTGCACGTCAAGGACCGCGTGGAAGTCGTCCCATTCCAAGTTGTGGAACGCCTTGTCGCGCAGGATGCCGGCGTTGTTGATCACGATGTCGAGACGTCCGTACTCATCGAGAGCGCGATCGACTATCGCTTGAGCCGAATCCGGTTCGGCGACGGAGCCGTAGTCGGCGACCGCAGCACCACCCGCTTCCTTGATCGCAGCGACGACCTCATCGGCAGGCCGCTGCTCGCCTGCGGTGCCGTCGGTGGCGACACCCGGGTCGTTTACGACCACCGCAGCGCCGCGGGCAGCCAACAGCTTGGCGTGCTCGGCACCGAGCCCCCGACCGGCACCGGTCACAATGGCTACTCGATCAGCAAAGTCGATCAATCTGAGTCCTTTCGAGGCGCTGACACAAAGGGTACAAGCCAGTCATCAGTCATCAGTCATCAGTCATCAGTCAGGAGCC